>CANHHG010000028.1 GCA_947460615.1 Bacteroidota bacterium | reverse complement strand
TGGCCTTTTTTGAAGGGTGTTATAGGTAACTCCAAAATAAAATTGATCCTCACGATATAAAGAATCTACCGCTTCAAAATCAGGAACCGACTGCGAAAAAACGGTGAAAAAAGATAAATAAATAAAGCAATTAATCAGAAAACGCATATCTCTTATTTTGGTGGTTTAAAGATACGAAAAAGTAATAGAAATACTTTTAATTCTTTTAGGTGTTAAAAAAACTCTTCCAAAAAAAACATTTTTTTTTTTGAATTAATTTAATCTATATATTTGATTAAAAAAATTAGATTCTATGGCAATAAGAATAAAAACTTCATTTGCAATGATAATATTGTTTTGGGTTGGTGTTTTTTTTACTCCTTTTGGTTTGTATTTGATTATTTATGGTGAATCTACTAGATCATTTGATACAAGTACCTGGACGTTAATATTTGGATTGCTTTGTAATATTATAACTATATATTATTACAGAAAGGTAGGATGGTCTGAATTAGGATGGGAATCAGCTGGTTGTTTAATAGGTTTTATATTTATTATTATTTTAAGTAATATATATGACTATTTTTTCAATTGAATTTATTTAAAAATTGCTAATATTTCAAGTCTTAATTTCAGTTACAATACAAAAATCGTACAAATATTAAAAAATAAAAACCCTAACTACTTAAATTATATGTAATTAGGGTTATTTGATGCAGAGAGGAAGGGATTCGAACCCTCGATATGTTGCCATATACACGCTTTCCAAGCGTGCGCCTTCAGCCACTCGGCCACCTCTCTATTTGGGTATGCAAATAACTAAAAAAAAAGTCGTTTATAAAAGTTTATTGAGCAGATTTATGATATTTCACCACGGATTGAAGTTTCAAAATAATTTTTGAAATCTTTTAAGGATACTTTTTGCCCAAGTAAGAACATTAATTTGGTAACTGCTGCTTCAGTGGTAATGTCTTTCCCAGAAATGACTCCTATTTTTTTCAAAAAAGTACTCGTTTCATAATGACCCATAGTAACACTTCCGCCAGAACATTGAGTAACATTAACAATGTGTAAACCTCTTTTTATAGCCTTTTTAAGAAGAGATATGAACCAATCATCTGTTGGGGCATTTCCAGAACCATACGTTTCTAAAACAATCCCTTTTAAGTTTGGAATATTTAAGATTGCCGACAATACCGACTCATTAATTCCGGGAAACAATTTTATTACCGCTACATGATCATCTAATTCTGTATTGATTTTGAATTTTTTACTCGATTTAGGTAATAAAAAAGGGGTGTTTATTTTTAAATGTACCCCAGATTCCGCTAATTCAGGATAGTTAGGTGAAGCAAAAGCATTAAAGTGTTCCGCGTTGATTTTTGTAGTTCTATTCCCTCGGTATAGCTTGTATTCAAAATAAAGTCCCACTTCTGAAATAACCGATTTATTTTTTGTTTGTAACGTAGCGATTTGAATGGCGGTAATTAAATTTTCTTTAGCATCTGTTCTTAAATCTCCAATAGGCAGTTGCGAACCAGTAATAATAACTGGCTTAGAAAGATTTTCAAGCATGAAACTCAGTGCCGAAGCGGTATAAGACATCGTATCTGAACCATGCAAAACTACAAAACCATCAAAAGAATCGTAATTGTTTTGAATGCTATTCGCTATAGAAATCCAGTGAATAGAAGTCATATTCGAGGAATCCAAAGGCTTTTCAAATGATATGGTTTCTATATCGCACTCCAATTGTTTTAATTCGGGAATTTTAGAAATTAATTTACTGAAATTAAATGCTTTCAAGGCGCCCGTTTCGAAATCTTTCATCATTCCGATCGTGCCTCCAGTATAAATTAATAATATTTTAGCCTTAGATTGCATCTCCCAATTTCATTTTATTTACCACCGGATTAGCATACATTGCAAGAAAACTTTGCATTTGGAATTCATCAGAATGATCAATTCTCATTTCTAATCTTCGCTCGAAAAGTGCTTTCTCATCAGCCGTATACAAATGAGAAAACTGAGTTGTGCCATTTAACTTATCATAAGCGATAAAGTTGGTAGGCCACAATTTATAGTTTTTGATAATTGCATCATCTAATACTTGAGCCAAAGCCTGAAATTGTTTGTTGGCATTGTCAAATTCTAAAGCGATAGCATCTAACTCGGTATCTAATATTTTACCAACGCTAATATGGATTCTTTTCTTCGGGCCCATAATTCCACTTAGTAGCGTATTAAAATCCTCATTTTTAGCTTTTACATACACTTCATTATTTGCTTCAGCAATTAATTGGGGCATTTTTAAGGCATCTGTAGGGTCGTATTCGTAGGAAATAGAAATGGGTACAATTCTAATTTTCTTAAAATATTTCATACTATTTTCCTCTTCAGATCCCATGGCCAGCATTTTTAAAACTCCTGGATGCGTTGCGTCATTTCCGTCTTTGGTGCGTCCTTCTCGTTGTGCAATCCAAACCGATCTGTTTTCTCTCAACAATAATTGAGCAATATATTCCGACAATAACTTGGAACTTTGTAATAATTCTCTTGGTGGTAAACCTCTTAAAACCAGGAAGTTTCTATTGATTTTCGCTAAGATATTCATGAAAGACTTTTTAACCAAGTTGTCCCCAATTGCTGAGGCAGTCATCAATAATCCATGGTCAAACAAACACCCATTTAAGATAGAAGTATCTAAAATAATGTCTCTATGGTTGGAAATAAATAAATAGGAAGTGTTCTGTTCTAATTTTTCGAATCCTGTTGTAGTTACCCCTTCAGAGGTCAGTTCTATCACCTTTTGTATGGAATGATAAATAAAATTACTTTGAAAATCTCTAATAGAATACGTTTTCTTCAGTTGTGTTTTCCAAATCTCTTCATCCACTCCAGGAAATGTAAATTCCATTAATGCCTTCATCATTGGATGGTCCACGGTATCTTTTAAGGCGCCGTTTATTTCGGCGTCATAATAGGGTCTTATAGAATCAAATTTTGACATTTACATTTTTATTTTATTCACAAATGAACGAAATTTTATCGAATTTATACTTTTAAAAGTGATTAAATCCCAAAAATAGCTTTTGAATTTTCGGTAGTTTTTAAAGCAATTTCTTCTGATGATAATCCAAAAAGCGAAGCTAATTTATCTACTACATTCACAATGTAACTGCTTTCATTTCTTTTCCCTCGAAAAGGAATTGGCGCTAAATAAGGAGAATCTGTTTCTAAAACCAGGTGCTTTAAGTCGATTTGATTGATAAACTGATCGATTTTGCCATTTTTGAAAGTTACCACGCCTCCTATTCCCAATTTCATATTATAGGAAATGGCTTGTAGTGCTTGTTCATAGGTTCCTGAAAAGCAATGAAAAATTCCAAATAAGTCCTCCGATTTTTCGGATTCTAATATTTCAAATATCTCATCAAAAGCCTCTCGGCAATGAATTACAATAGGTAATTTATATTTTTTTGCCAATTGAATTTGTCTTCTAAAGGCAATTTGCTGTTCTTTTAAATAGGTTTTATCCCAATACAAATCAATTCCGATTTCGCCAATTGCAAAGAATTTTCTAGAGGCCAATTCCTGTTCTACAATTTGCAATTCATCCAAATAGTTATCTTTTACATAGGTTGGGTGCAATCCCATCATTAAAAATACATTCTCGGGATAATCCGATTCTAATGCATACATTTTTTGGATATAATTTGAATCAATTGCGGGAATAAAAAACCGCGTAACGCCATTATTTATGGCACGTTGAATCATTTCGTCACGGTCAATGTCGAATTCTTCAGCATATAAATGAGTATGAGTATCGGTGATGTTCATTTTATTTTTCAAAAAACAAAGGTACTATTTTGATTGGTTTTGAATTCAATTTACAAATAAAATCCCGTTTAGAAACTAAACGGGATTTATATAAATTGTGGTTCAAATTTTACAATTCGAAAGCTTTTTTAGGATTGTTATCACATAATAATTCCAATGGATTTTCTAATGCTTCTTTAACAGCAACTAAGAATCCTACTGACTCACGCCCATCTATAATTCTGTGGTCATACGATAACGCAACATACATCATTGGATGAATTTCAACTTTACCGTTCACTGCAATAGGTCGCTCAATAATATTGTGCATTCCTAAAATTCCTGATTGTGGTGGGTTGATAATTGGTGTACTCAACATACTTCCAAAAACTCCTCCGTTGGTAATCGTAAAGGTTCCTCCTGTCATATCGTCAACAGTAATTTGTCCGTCACGTGCTCTTATTGCTAATCTTTTTATTTCAGCTTCAATTCCTCTGAAAGTTAAATTTTCAGCATTTCTAACTACAGGAACCATTAGTCCTTTAGGTCCAGAAACGGCAATTGAAATATCACAAAAATCATATCCTATTTTATAATCTCCGTCCATCATTGAGTTCACATCTGGGAATAATGCTAAAGCTCTGGTAACTGCTTTGGTAAAAAAGGACATGTACCCTAAACCTACTCCACCATGTTTTGCTTTGAATGCATCTTTGTATTCATTACGCAACGTGTTAATTGGCGTCATGTTCACTTCGTTAAAAGTGGTTAACATGGCGGTATCGTTTTTCGCAGCTACTAATCTTTCCGCTACTTTACGACGCAACATTGATAATTTAGTTCTTTCCACTCCTCTAGAACCACCTGTTGGAGTTCCCATTGAAGGTACGGCGTTTACAGCATCCTCTTTCGTGATTCTTCCGTCTTTTCCTGTTCCAATTATATCTGAAGGTTGGATATTTTTTTCGTCTAATATTTTTCTAGCTGCTGGTGAAGGAGTTCCAGAGGCATACGTTGCTGCTGCAGGAGCGGCTTTAACTTCAGCTGCTACTGGTTTTGGTGCTTCAACCACTTTTGGACTTTCTGCTGCAGGGGGTGCTCCCGATGGTTTTCCTTCGGTATCAATTAAGCAAACTACTGCGCCAACTGCCACAGTATCTCCTTCTTCTGCCTTTAAAGTGATGATTCCACTTACCTCAGCTGGTAATTCAAGAGTTGCTTTATCAGAATCTACTTCAGCAATAGCTTGGTCTTTTTCTACATAATCGCCATCTTTTACTAACCAAGTTGCGATTTCAACTTCTTTAATTGATTCTCCCGGTGAGGGAACTTTCATTTCTAAAATCATGTGCTAATTATTTTAATTATGAATTTTATTTTAATGTTGTTTTGAATTGCCCTAACCGATCTCTATTTTCTAAATAAATCTTTATCAAATACCATTTTTATTGCATCGGCATGACGGCGTTTCGCTCTTGTATAACTTCCTGATGCCGGTGCAGCATAAGCTCTTAAAGAGGCCAATCTCCATTTCACCAAGTCGAAATTCATTAACATAAAGCTGTAAGCTCCCATGTTTCTTGGTTCTTCCTGTGCCCAAACATAATCGTCTGCATTTGGATATTTCGCTATAATTTCTTTTAATTGCTCCTGTGGAAATGGAAATAATTGCTCAATTCTAACAACAGCAACATCGTTACGCCCATTATTTTCTCTCTCAGCAGTAATATCGTAATAGAATTTTCCAGTACAGAAAACCAATGTTTTTACATCTTTCTTATTTACGATAGCGTCATCGATAGTTTCTTGGAAACACCCTTTTTCGAAATCTTCAATTGGAGAAACTACTCTTGGATCACGCAATAAACTTTTTGGTGAAAACACAATTAGCGGCTTGCGGAAAGTAGTTTTCATTTGTCTTCTCAACAAGTGATAAAAGTTGGCTGGCGTTGTACAATCGGCTACATACATATTGTTTCTAGCGCAAAGTTGTAAATAACGTTCCATTCTAGCAGAAGAGTGTTCCGCTCCTTGGTTCTCATATCCATGAGGCAATAAAAGTACAATTCCGTTTTGATTGTTCCATTTATCTTCTCCACAAGAGATGTATTGATCCAACATAATTTGAGCCCCATTACTGAAATCTCCAAATTGAGCTTCCCAAATGGTTAGTGTTATAGGGCTTGCTAATGCATATCCATAATCAAAACCTAACACTCCGTATTCTGATAAAAGGGAATTGAAAACGTTGAAGTTTCCTTTTTTATCTTCAATATTATTTAGTAAAATTACTTCTTCTTCCGAGTTTTCCACTTTAACCACTGCATGTCGGTGAGAGAAAGTTCCTCTCTCCACATCTTGCCCTGAGATTCTAACATTATATCCTTCTTGTAAAAGCGAACCGTAAGCTAAATGTTCGGCCATAGCCCAATCTAACTTATTGGTTTCGAAATACATGGTTTTTCTATCGTTAATTAGTTTTTGAATTTTACTAATAAACTTTTTATCTGAAGGTAAATTACAAACGGCATTGGCAACATTGGTAAGCCCTTTTTTAGGGTAGGACGTATCTACTTTTTCAAGCATTTGAACATTGGTAACTTGCTCGAAGCCCAACCATTCGTTTTGCATAAATGGAGTAATTATAGTAAGATCTTTTTTACGAGATTTTTCTAGATTAACTTCTAATTTATCTTTGTAAGCTGCTTCTAAACCTTTGATATAATTGGCGTCAATTACGCCCTCTTCAATCAATTTTGCAGTGTAAATATCTCTAGGGTTTTTGTGACTTGCTATTGTTTTATACAATAATGGCTGTGTAAATCTGGGCTCATCGCCTTCATTATGTCCGTATTTTCTATATCCTAATAAATCGATAAATACATCACTTCCAAATTGCATTCTGTAATCCAAAGCAAATAACATGGCGTGAACCACCGCTTCAGCATCATCAGCATTTACGTGCAATACCGGTGACAAAGTCACTTTTGCAACGTCTGTACAATAGGTTGAAGAACGAGCATCCAAATAATTGGTGGTAAAACCAACTTGATTATTGATCACAATATGAATGGTTCCTCCTGTTTTGTATCCGTCCAATTGCGCCATTTGAATAATTTCATAAACAATTCCTTGTCCCGCAACAGCAGCATCACCGTGAACAGCGATTGGCAATACTTTTGAGAAATCATCTGGAAAATATTTATCTTGTTTTGCTCTTGTAATTCCTTCAATAACAGCGCCTACCGTTTCTAAATGCGAAGGATTTGGAGCTAAATTAATATTGATTTTTTTTCCTGTTCTTGTTTTTCTATCCGAGGTTAAACCCAAATGGTATTTAACATCTCCGTCAAAATATTCTTGGTCGTAATCTTTTCCGTCAAATTCGGAGAAGATATCTTGGGTAGATTTTCCGAAGATGTTAGCTAAGATGTTCAAACGACCACGGTGTGCCATTCCCATTACAAATTGCTCTACCCCTTTTTCAGCGGCAGCTTCAATTAAAGCATCTAATCCTGGAATTATTGACTCCCCTCCTTCTAATGAAAAACGTTTTTGTCCAACATATTTGGTATGTAAGAAATTTTCAAAAGAAACCGCTTCATTTAATTTATTTAATATCACTTTTTTCTCCTCGGCAGAGAAAGTGGGCGTATTGTCATTAACCCCTAATTTTTGTTGAATCCATTGAATTACTTCGGGTTTTCTGATATACATGTATTCAACACCAATATGCTGACAATAAATTTTATCCAAGTGAGCAATAATGTCTGTTAGACTGCAAGGAGCTATATTGATTAATTTAGCAGCGTCAAAAACAGTGTTTAAATCGGATTGGTTTAAACCAAAATTTTCTATTTCTAATGATGGGGAATACGTTCTTCTGTCTCGAACAGGGTTTGTTTGAGTAAACAAATGTCCTCTTGTTCTATAGGCTTCAATTAATTTAAGTACTTGAAATTCTTTTTGAAGTTTTGCTGAAATAGTACTGAAATCTTGCCCTTCAGATGAAGTTGAAAAAGTAGCATCTGAAGTGATTTCTCCATTTGAGCTGCTGATTCCAAAGTCAAAACCTTGAAAAAAACTTCTCCATGATGGCTCAACGCTATCAGGGTTTTCTAAATATTGATCGTATAGTTGTGCGAAAAATTCGGTGTGCGCTGCATTTAAAAAGGAAAACCTATCCATAATTTTTGAATGTCCTGATTTGTAAAATAGTTACGCAAAAGTACAATAAATGAAATATAATATTAAATAATTTAGATACTTTTATGTTTTATTAACCAATTTTTTGAAATACATGAGAAAATCGTACTTTTTAATCGCATCAAAAATGAATTTAATATTTTTAGCAATTTTATTTTCGAGCGTAGTGTACTCTCAAACCTCAGAAAATCTTATAAAATCAACTCCTTCATTTTGGAGAAATGTTCAATTTGGCGGTGGATTTGGATTAAACCTCAGCAACCAATTTACAGAAATTAATTTGGCTCCTGGAGCTATTTATCGTTTTAACCCAAAAGTAGCAGCTGGAATTGGTCTACAAGGCAGCTTTGTATCTTCTAAAAGCGACTTTTCTTCAGCTATTTATGGTTTGAGTTTGCTGTCTTTAATAAATCCAGTTGAAGAATTCCAAATTTCTGTCGAAGTAGAGCAATTAAGGGTAAATAGAATTCTAATTATTAATGGAGGACCAGATAAAATAGACAATTTTTGGAACACCGGTTTGTTTATAGGAGGAGGTTATGGATCTGAAAACGTAATTGTCGGAATACGTTATAATTTACTTTATAAAGAATCTGATTATGTGTATTCTAGCGCAATGATGCCGTTCATTCGGGTTTATTTTTAAAAACTACTCCAATTTGTTAATTTAGAATTACCATTAATTTAATAATAAGATTGTAACTTTGTCTAAAAATAATTTTAAAATGAAAAAAATACTAGTCACCCTATTTTTGTTTCAATTCACTGTTTTATTTTCTCAAAATAATTTACTTCAGTCGGGCCCAATGGTGGGATATTGCGAAATGAAAGAAGCCATGATTTGGTTACAAACCACTAAAGACGCTTTAGTTAAAATTGAATATTTTGCAATTGATAATCCAAAAGATAAATTTTCAACTAATACTCAAATATCAGATAGTAGTAATGGAAATACCAATCATATTGTTTTAAATAAATTACAACCTGGCAAACAATATCACTATGATGTTTTTCTAGACGGTAAAAAAATAGTACTGCCTTATGAAACTACTTTTTCATCTAAGAAATTATGGCTTTGGCGGGAAGATGCTCCAGACTTTACGGTAGCATTCGGAAGTTGCAATTACATTAATGAAGAGGCTCTTGACCGTCCTGGAAAAGGGTACGGTAGTGGTTATGAAATATACGAAAGTATTCATGCTAAAAAACCAAATATCATGCTTTGGGGTGGTGATAATGTCTATTTAAGAGAAGCGGATTGGGACAGTAAAACAGGGATTTACCACCGCTATACACACACAAGATCTATCAAAGAATTACAGCCTTTATTAGCAAGTACACAAAATTTTGCCATTTGGGATGATCATGATTTTGGGCCTAACGATGGGGATCGAAGTTTTTACTTTAAATATGAAACACAAAATGCATTTAAAAACTTTTGGGCGAATAAAACCTACGGAACGGATGCTAATCAAAAGGAAGGAATTTATTCTACTTTCAATTGGGGGGATGCACAATTTTTCTTACTTGATGACCGCTTTTTTAAATCTCCTAATGACCGCTTAACAGGGGAAAAAACCATAATTGGAACCACTCAATTTGAATGGTTAATTGATGCTTTGTCGAGTTCAAAAGCAGCTTTCAAAATTATTGTTATTGGGGGACAAGTTTTAAATCCTTCTGCCAGATTTGAAAATTATGAAAACTACCCTAAAGAAAAACAAAAATTACTTTCTGAAATTGAAGACAATAAAATTAAAGGGGTTTTATTTCTTACCGGCGATCGCCATTTTTCTGAATTATCAAAACTAAATCGTGAAAACACCTATCCACTTTACGATTGGACTGTGTCTCCACTAACTTCTGGAGTAGGAAATTCCTACAAAGATGATGTGAATAAAAACAGAGTGGAAGGAAGTTTATTTGCTCAAAACAATTTTGGGATTCTCTCTTTTTCTGGGAACAAAGCCAACCGTCAACTAAAATTGACTTTATTTGATATTCAAGGTAAGGAACTTTGGAATAAAGTAATTACCAAAAAAGAATTGGAATAAATGATCGAAGATAAAAACCCACAAAGAACCAGTATTTCACAATTAGGTGAATTTGGACTTATTGAACACTTGACTAAAAACTTCAAAATTAATCATTCCTCCACCCTGAAAGGAATTGGTGATGATGCTGCTGTTTTGGACTTTGCCGATAAAAAAATAGTCGTTTCTACTGATTTATTAATAGAAGGGGTGCATTTTGATTTAGCTTATATGCCTCTAAAACACTTGGGATATAAAGCCGTAGTAGCTAATGTTTCAGACATTTGTGCGATGAATGCAAAGGCAACTCAAATCACCGTTTCGGTTGCTGTATCCAACAGATTCCCACTAGAAGCATTGGAAGAATTATTTGACGGGATTACTGTTGCTTCTCAAGAATACAATGTAGATGTTATTGGTGGAGACACCACATCCTCACAAAAAGGATTAATCATCAGTATCACTGCAATTGGCGAAGCTGATGAAAGTGAATTAGTATATAGAAATGGTGCTAAAGAATCCAATTTGCTAGTAGTTTCTGGAGATATTGGTGCTGCTTACATGGGATTACAAGTTTTGGAACGTGAAAAGCAAGTGTTCCAAGTTAATCCAAATTCACAACCGGATTTAGACGCTTATACCTACTTAATTGAACGTCAATTGCGACCGGAAGCTCGAAAAGATATACGAACTTTATTACATGCCTTAGAGATAAAACCAACGGCTATGATTGATATTTCAGATGGATTATCATCGGAGATTATGCACATTTGCAAACAATCAAAAGTAGGTTGTAATTTATATGAAGACAAATTGCCGCTCGATCCTCAATTGATTAATGTGTGTGAAGAATTTAACATTGACGCTACAACAGTAGCCATTAATGGTGGTGAAGACTACGAATTGCTTTTTACCATTGCCATTGAAGATTTCGAAAAAATTAAAGGAAACCCAAATTTTACCATCATTGGTCACATGACTTCGGAAGGTGAAGGGATTCATTTGGTTACCCGTGCGAATACCAAAATTCCATTAAAGGCTCGTGGTTGGGATGCCATTTCTGAAGAATAAAAAACTCCTAGTAATCCTGACCTTAAACTGTCGGGATTTTTTTTAAATTTAATTAATGTTAAATCTCATTTGAAGTTTTTTTCATTAAAAACTATATCGTAATATTGCGATATGGGAACAACAAAAAAAACAGGTTTCTCAGAAGAAACAATTGA
Source organism: Bacteroidota bacterium (assembly GCA_947460615.1). Taxonomy (GTDB): domain Bacteria; phylum Bacteroidota; class Bacteroidia; order Flavobacteriales; family Flavobacteriaceae; genus Flavobacterium. The sequence continues at coordinate 11,738 of CANHHG010000028.1, read as the reverse complement.
AATGTCAGAAATTCTGAAAGCATTTGGTCATCCCGCTCGTTTGGAAATCGTAAAATTTTTAATCAATTCTCCCACTTGTATTTGTGGAGACATTGTAGAATTCTTGCCCTTATCACAATCTACTGTTTCCAAACATTTATCCGAATTGAAAAAAGCAGGAATTATTAAAGGCACTATTTCAGGTAATTCTATTTGTTATTGCTTGAATGAAAGTATTCTTCAAAAACTTCAAGGTTTTATCACAATTTTACAAACCAACAGCAGTTCTAAAGAATGTTGTTAAAAAATCAAACGTCATGAACTGGAACGAATTTAAAACACAATTGGCTGAAAATCCTGGACTTCATTTGCAATTTGAATTTGCAAAAAATCAAAAAGTAAATCCTTCTTTTCACATCACTGAAATCAAACAAGCCAACATCACCGCTGTAGATTGTGGTGGAAAAATGAATGCTTGGACCGAAGTAATTCTCCAACTTTGGGAACCAAATACTACCGAAATTGGGCGCTCCATGCAAGTTTCAAAAGCCATGTCAATTATTGATTTAGTTGAAAAAACTCTTCCGCTAAATCCAAATAGTAGTGTAAAAATCGAATTTGGAAACGACCTATTTGAAGCGCGCCAAATGCATCCCCAAGATTTTGAAATAATGAACGACGAAATAATCGTAAAATTAGTTGCCGATAAAACCCAATGTAAAGCAATTGGTAGAGGAGAATCATGCGGCACCCCAAAAACAAAAGTAAAAATAACCGACATCCAAAACAGTTCTTGTTCGCCAGAATCAGGATGTTGTTAAATATAATTTATGAAAGATGTAATTATAAAATATAAGAAACCTATAATTATCACCATTGGCCTCACGGCATTAAATCTTTATTTTGGGTTTGACGCTAGATTTACAATTATTAATTTATTATGGCTATTGGTATGAAAAAAATCTTAGTTCTTTGCACAGGAAATTCTTGTAGAAGTCAGATGGCGCATGGGTATTTGCAATATTTTGGTCAAGATAAAGTAGCAGTCTACAGCGCTGGCGTTGAAATTCATGGCCTAAATCCTTTTGCTGTGGGCATCCTATCCGAAGATGGAATAGACATTTCAAAAAACACTTCCAATCATGTTGATGAATATTCCAATATCACTTTTGATTATGTAATTACTGTTTGCGATAATGCCAAAGAATCTTGTCCGTTTTTTCCAACGCAGACTAAAACCATACACCATAGCTTTGAAGATCCGTCAAAAGCATCCGGAACTGCTAAAGAACTGATTATTGAATTCCGAAAAGTGCGTGATCAAATTAAAGAATACTCAAAATCCTTTGTTGAAAATTTAGAAACAATTTAACATTTTATACTATAAAAGGGATTAGATTTGTAAAAAATAAATTCCCTTTTATATGAAAAAGATCTTAGTTATTATAGTGTTTTTTGTTTCGGTATTTGCATTTGGTCAAGACAAATCCTCTGTTTTTAAAAGAAAGCATGAGCTTAAAGTTGGTGCTATTCATCTTCTTGGGGGACCTATATTAGAGGGGACCTACGAATACATTTACTCTAAAGACTTTACTTACGGAACCTCGGTTTTGATGAGTCTTGATAGTAAAAATTATTATGAAGAAGAGTTTTCAATTACCCCATTTGCAAGGTTTTATTTTCAAGAAACCAAAGAATATGGAGCTCAAGGGTTTTTTGTTGAAGGATTTGCAAAATACCTATCAGGAAAATATTCTCCTGATTTATTTTTTATTACTAACATTCCTAAATCCTATACTGCAGGCGCTTTAGGACTTGGACTCGGTAAAAAATGGTTCAACTCAAGTGGATTTGTTTTTGAGGTTCTTGTTGGAGTAGGAAGAACAATTGGCGGAGGCGATCAGCCAGACGCTATTTTTAGAGGAGATATTGGTTTAGGATATCGATTTTAAATCAAACTTAAAACAAGAAAAAAGGCGCTTCAATCTCGAAGCGCCTTTTTTATAAACGATTAAACAAATAACCGAATACCCTTTTCTCTACATTTTCATCAACCAGTTTTTCATTGAAACTTCATTTTCAATAATTGCTTTTAAATCGGCAATTTTCACGCGGTCTTGTTTCATGGTATCTCTATGTCGAATGGTTACCGTTTGGTCTTCGACTGTTTGATGGTCAACGGTAATACAAAATGGAGTTCCTAATGCATCTTGTCTTCTATAGCGTCTTCCAACGGCATCTTTTTCATCATAAGAAACATTGAAATCCCACTTCAAATCATCAATAATTTGGTGTGCAATTTCAGGCAATCCATCTTTTTTTACTAATGGGAAAATCGCTGCTTTTGTCGGCGCAAGTACTGCCGGTAATTGCAGTACTGTTCTTACCGATCCATCTTCTAAAGTTTCTTCTTTCAAAGAACTAGAGAAAATAGCTAAGAACATTCTGTCTAACCCAACCGAGGTTTCCACGACATAAGGCGTATAATTAGCATTGGTTTCTGGGTCAAAATACTGTAATTTCTTACCTGAAAATTTTTCATGTGCTTTCAAATCGAAATCGGTACGAGAGTGAATTCCTTCTAATTCTTTGAAACCAAAAGGAAAATTAAATTCTATATCTGCCGCAGCATTAGCATAGTGAGCTAATTTTTCATGATCGTGAAAACGGTAATTTTCTTTTCCTAAGCCTAGAGAAACATGCCAACTTAAACGGGTGTTTTTCCAATGCTCGTACCACTTCATTTCATCACCAGGTTTTACGAAAAACTGCATTTCCATTTGTTCAAATTCACGCATTCTAAAAATAAATTGTCTTGCAACGATTTCATTTCTAAACGCTTTCCCAGTTTGCGCAATTCCAAAAGGAATTTTCATTCGCCCTGATTTTTGAACATTCAAGAAATTTACAAAAATTCCTTGAGCAGTTTCAGGACGCAAATACAAGTCCATTGCGGTATCTGCAGAAGCGCCTAATTTTGTGCCAAACATCAGGTTGAACTGACGTACCTCAGTCCAATTTCTAGAACCTGATTCTGGACACGCAATTTCTAATTCTTCAATTAAAGCTTTTACATCGTCAAGATCCTCATTTTCTAATGATCTCGCCATTCGAGCTAAAACTTCATTTTTCTTTGACAAATATTCAATTACTCTAGCATTTGTAGAAACAAATTCCTCGCGGTTAAAAGCGTCTCCAAAACGAACACTCGCTTTCTCAATTTCCTTTTCTGCTTTTTGATTCAACTTTTCAGCATAATCCTCTATCAAAACGTCTGCTCTATATCTTCTTTTCGAATCTTTGTTGTCAATTAATGGGTCGTTAAAAGCATCTACGTGACCGGAAGCCTTCCAAGTAGTAGGATGCATCAATATTGCGGCATCAAGACCTACAATATTTTCATTCATTTGCACCATTGATTTCCACCAATATTCTCTGATATTTTTCTTTAATTCAACTCCGTTTTGTGCATAATCATACACTGCACTTAAACCGTCGTAAATTTCGCTTGACGGAAAAATAAATCCGTATTCTTTTGCATGCGAAACTACATTTTTAAATAAATCTTCTTGTTTTGCCATAATGATGCAAAAATATAAAAAGTGAAATTAATAAAAGCATATAAAATGTACTTTGAGCGTTACTTTTCGTTATTTTTATAGATTAATCTCAAAATAGATGATAAATAGCCTCATTAATTTATTTTTTCCAGATGTGTGTCTTGGCTGTAAAGGGTTTTTATTATCTGAAGAATGGGTAATTTGCTCCTCCTGCAGACATGAAATTCCACTGACACAACATTTTCTGAATCCTTTAAATGAGGCGCACCTGAAATTTTATGGAAAAATTCCTGTAGAGCATGTTTCGGCGTTATTTTATTTTCATAAAAAAGGAATTGTTCAAGAAATTATCCACGGACTAAAATACCATGGTCATCAAGAAGTAGGAACCGTTTTTGGAGAATGGGTTTCGGAGGAACTGATTTTGCTCCCAATATCTTCCAATTTTGATGCTGTTATTCCGGTGCCCCTTCACAAAAAAAGACTTCGAGAAAGAGGATACAACCAGGTGAGTAATTTTGGAATTGCAATTGCAAAGAGATTAGAAATCCCGTATAATGAATCTCTATTGCAAAGAAATGTCTATTCAAAAACACAGGTGAAAAAGGATTTATTAGGAAGAATATCAGTAATTGATTCCCTTTTTGATGTTACCTATAGTGAAAAGGATCACAATAAACATTTTCTGTTAATTGATGATGTTTTGACTACGGGTGCCACTTTAGAAGCCTGCGGGAGAGCCTTGTTAAAAATTCCGGGAGCAAAAATCAGCATAGTTTGTATGGCAATGTCACATTCTTAAGTTCATATAAAAATATGCCTTTTAAACCCTTGCAGTTGTTATTGATTATTTGTTTATTTGTTATAATTTTAAAACTAATAAAAACCCAAAAAATGTTTAGGATTTATTTATTGCTACTCTTTTTGGTTTCCCAACTTCAAGCGCAAAAGATTATGATCATACCGCCGAATTTACAAAAAGGAGATACTATTGCCATCTTGGCCACTGCAAGAAAAAATAATGCCGATAACTTAAAACCCGCGATTAATTTGGCTAAAAGCTGGGGATTAAATGTGGTTATTGGAAAAACTATTGGTTTAAGCGATCATCAATTAGCAGGAACCGATGAACAACGAGCTGCCGATTTTCAAGATATGATGGACAAACCAAATATTAAAGCTATTTGGTGCGTTCGAGGCGGTTATGGTACTGCGAGAATGATTGAATTAGTTGATTTTTCAAAATTTAAAGAAAAGCCAAAATGGATAATTGGATTTAGCGACGTTACCGTTTTACACAGTCATCTAAATAAAGAAAATATTGCAACTATTCATGGAATTATGCCTTTTAATGTGGAGAAAGCAACTGCAGAAGCAGAAGAAACTTTAAGAAAAGCTCTTTTTGGCGAAGAATTAAAATATACCGTTCCATTTCAAAAAGAAAACAAATTGGGAGTAGCTGAAGGGGAATTAGTGGGTGGAAATTTGTCCATTTTATATAGCATGATGGGTTCCCAATCGCAGATAGATTGCAAAGGGAAAATCTTATTTATCGAAGATTTAGATGAATATCTTTACCATATCGATCGAATGATACTAAGTTTGAGGCGCTGTGGTTGCTTTGAAGGATTACAAGGAATGGTCGTGGGTAGTTTTACTAAAATGCACGATAATGAAATCCCGTGGGGTAAAAATGTTCATGAAATTGTATTGGATATTACCAAAAAATTCTCTTTCCCAATTGTTTTTGATTTTCCGTCTGGTCATATTCATAATAACAAAACCCTTATTTTTGGGAAAAAAGTGAGTTTAGAAATTAACCAAAAAGAAACGATCTTGAAGTATTAAAACTTAACTACAATTTAATGGCCGATCATAACGATTTAGGAAAATTAGGAGAAGAATTGGCTGTCGAATTTTTAGAAAAAAAAGGCTATTGGATTTTAGAAACCAATTGGACTTTTCAAAAAGCGGAAATAGATATTATTGCAAAAAAAGACAATATCTTGGCCGTTGTAGAAGTAAAAACCCGCTCCAGTATTGATTTTGGTCTTCCCCAGGATTTTGTTAAACCCAAAAAAATCCAACTTTTAGTTAAAGCTATCAACGAATATGTGATTTCAAATGATCTTGAAGTGGAAGTTCGATTTGATATTATTGCACTTCATAGAGAAGGAAAAGGATTTAAAATAGAGCATTTAGAAGACGCATTTTATTATTTTTAATGTTATATTTATAACAATTTGTTTTTTTATTGATACATTTGCATCGCATTTAAACATCAATAAAAAATGAAAACCGTCTCTTCAATTGTAGAAAATTACATCAAAACAAAGCCTTTTTTATTAAGTGCTTTATCCCAAAACATTATCAATTTAACTTCATTATCGAGAAATATGATGGTTGAATTGGAATCGGAATTTGGAAAAGACGTGAAACAAGGGGCGATAGTTATGGCGCTTAAACGCCTTTCAGTAGATTTGGATTTTAGATTGAATCACAAGATTTCAAAAGTGATGAAAAACTTGGGTGAAATTACGGTTCGCTCTTCTTTAATTGATTATACGTTTGCGGTTTCAAGCACCATTTTGACCAAACAAGCCGATTTAATTTCGGAAATCAACAGCAATCCCGATATATTTTATACCTCCTCAAAAGGAGTTAGCGAAACCAATATCATCGTGAGTCAAAGTGTAGCACATTTAGTAGAAAAGCATTTTGCAACTGAAAAGCAAATCCAAAAATTAGAAAATCTAGCTTCCATAACGGTGAAATTACCAAAAGAAAACACCGTAATTCCTGGAATTTATTATTTTATTTTTCAGCGTTTGGCTTGGGAAGGAATTATCATAAATGAGGTAATTTCAACTTCTAATGAATTTACCATTTTAGTGAGCGATGACGAAGTGGATATTGCTTTTAGGGTAATTAAGGATTTGAAAATGCTATAAATCTATATCATTTGAATCAGTTCCAAGGCCTTATTTATTGATTTTACGTTTTCAAAAGTCAGTAACAATCGCAATCCATTTGGGGTTTGTTTTTCCTTCATGGTACACAATTTAGATTGGGTTTGTACAAATTGCAATACTTGACTGAATCTCCCCGATTGGTAATAACTCGATTGCTGATCGGACACAAAATAGCAAATCATTTTGCCTTGTTTCATTACCAATTTTTCAATTCCTAATTGCGTGGCTACCCATTTTATTTTGATGCTATTTAACAACGAAATGGCTTGTTTTGGCAAAGGACCGAAGCGATCTATTAATTTATTTTCATATTCTAACAGTCCGTTTTCATCTTTAATAACGCTCAATTCATTGTACAATTTAAGGCGCTCGGTAATGTTATTGATGTATTCATCGGGGAACAACAATTCGAAATCGGTATCCAGTTGAAGGTCTTTTACATAGGTTTTTTCAATGTCTTTATTTTCGTCAAAATACAGCTCTTTGAATTCGTTTTCCTTCAATTCATCAATGGCTTCATTCATGATTTTTTGATAGGTTTCAAAACCAATTTCATTGATAAAACCACTTTGTTCACCTCCTAATAAATCTCCTGCACCACGAATTTCTAGGTCTTTCATGGCAATATTTAGACCTCCACCTAATTCGCTAAATTGTTCTAACGCTTGGATTCGTTTTCTGGCATCGTCGGTCATCGCGGAATACGGCGGACAGATAAAATAGCAAAACGCTTTTTTGTTGCTTCGCCCTACTCGACCTCGCATTTGATGCAAATCGGAAATGCCAAAATTATTGGCATTGTTGATGAAAATCGTGTTTGCATTGGGAACATCCAAACCACTTTCGATGATGGTTGTAGCGACTAAAACATCGAATTCGCCGTTCATAAAAGCCAACATTAATTCTTCTAATTTTTTGCCATCCATTTGGCCGTGACCAATTCCAACTCTTGCGTTTGGCACCAATCGCTGGATCATTCCGGCTACTTCTTTGATGTTTTCAATTCGATTATTGACAAAGAAAACTTGACCGTTTCTTTGAATTTCATAGGATATTGCATCTCGAATTGACTCTTCACTAAACCCAATTACATTGGTTTCAATTGGATAACGATTGGGCGGCGGAGTCGTAATTACCGATAAATCTCGGGCGGCCATCAATGAAAATTGTAGTGTTCTCGGTATTGGAGTAGCGGTTAATGTTAGCGTGTCAATATTGGCCGCAATGGTTTTTAGCTTGTCTTTTACATTCACCCCAAACTTTTGTTCTTCGTCCACAATCAGCAATCCTAAATCTTTAAAAACTACATTTTTGTTTACCAATTGATGGGTTCCAATTAAAATATCAAGCTTTCCCTCCTCCAAATCTTTCAGTGTTTCTGCTTTTTGTTTCGCCGTTCTAAAACGGTTTAAATAGCCTACCGAAACAGGCATGTCTTTCAATCTTTCAGTAAATGTTCTATAATGTTGGTACGCTAAAATAGTTGTTGGCACTAAAATAGCTACTTGCTTTCCGTTGTCTACCGCTTTAAAGGCCGCACGAATAGCCACTTCTGTTTTCCCAAAACCTACATCACCACAAACCAATCGATCCATCGGGCGATCGCTTTCCATATCGGCTTTGACTTCCTGAGTAGCTTTATTTTGGTCGGGCGTGTCTTCATAAATAAACGAACTTTCAAGTTCTAATTGTAAATAACTATCAGGGCTAAATTGGAATCCTTTTTCCAATCTTCGCTTGGCATACAATTGAATTAAATTGAACGCAATGTGCTTAACTCGGGCTTTAGTTTTTTGTTTTAAAACCTTCCAAGCATTCGATCCTAATTTGTAAATTTTAGGAGGAGTACCGTCTTTCCCGTTGAATTTAGAAATTTTATATAGCGAGTGAATGCTCACATAAACAATATCATTATCGGCATAAACCAGCTTAATTGCTTCTTGGGTTTTGCCTTCCACTTGGATTTTTTGTAAGCCCCCAAACTTCCCAATTCCATGGTCTATATGGGTTACATAATCGCCAACCGATAAATTAGTCAGCTCTTGAAGGGTTATGGTTTGCTTTTTTGCATAGCCATTTTTGATGCTGAATTTATGATATCGTTCAAAAATTTGATGATCGGTATAACAGGCAATTTGAAGTTCTTCGTCTATAAATCCTTGAAATAAAGGCAATTTTATGGTGTCATATTGCTTTCTAATACTTTCGTGATTGGCTTCATCCAAGGTTTGAAAAATATCGTGAAAGCGTTTTGCCTGCGCGGCATTGGAACAAAATAAATAGTTTTTTATCCCATTAAAATGATTGTCATTTAAGTTGTTTAGCAATAAATCAAACTGCTTGTTAAATGAGGGCTGAGCAAGAATATGAAATTCTACTGTTTTGTTGGAATTAAAAATAGCTTTGGAACCCATTTCCACCACATTAAAATCGAGTGCTTTTTTTAGAAAAGACTTTTGATTTAAAAATAATTGCTCTGGAGCTAGGTGCTTTATTTCGCCCTTTAACTTGCTGTAAGCTTCTTCTGCTTTCGCAAATAACGTGTCTAGTTTTGATACTAGCGCTTCTGTATTTTGAATAAAAAGGGTCGTGTTGGAAGATATGTAATCCAAAAAACTTTCGCGATCTTCCTGAAAAAACTTGTTTTCTACATTTGGAATTATGGTGATTTTATTCTTTTTTTCAATTGATAGTTGTGTTTCCACATCGAAACTTCTAATAGAATCAACTTCGTTTCCAAAAAATTCTATTCGATACGGATTGTCGTTTGAAAAGGAAAAAACATCAATTATTCCGCCTCGAACAGAAAATTCGCCTGGCTCGGTAATAAAATCTACTCTTTTAAATTCATATTCAAAAAGTACTTCGTTTATAAAATCTATTGAAATTTTATCTCCCACAGCCACTTTCAAAGTGTTTTTTTCCAACTCTTTTTTGGTCACCACTTTCTCAAATAACGATTCAGGATAGGTAACAATTATAGCCGGTTTTTTTCGGGAATTGATTCGATTCAAAACCTCAGCGCGCAACAAAACATTGGCATTATCTACTTCTTCAATTTGGTAGGGAATGCGAAATGAACTGGGATAAAAAAGCACTTCTTTATCTCCTATTAATTGTTCAAGATCGTTTAGATAGTAGGCTGCGGCTTCTTTATCTTCAAAAATCATTAAAAATGGAAGTTCGCTTTTATGAAAAAGGGAATTTACAACAAACGACAAGGAAGACCCAATTAACCCCTTAAGGTGAATTTTATTTTCTGATTTTTGTAAAATTTCTGCTATTTGACTGACCTTGGTGGCTTTGTCATATTTTCCTACTACTACTGATTTGCTCAACTAAAATATTATTTTATCGGGTTGGAATGGCTCTTGAAGTATCTAACATTTGAATCAAATCTGATTCTCCTTCTTCTATAGGAATGGTACTTTTTCTAACAATTTCATCCAATTGATTTTGAAGTGATAGCAATTGGACATTAATTTCTAAAACTAAAGCAACTACTTTATTGTCAGGAATTTCATCTAAATTAATGTACAGATTAAGCGAATTTATTTTTGAAATTAGGACTGCGATTCGGCTTTTGATTTCGGGTTTATTGTATGCTATTGGGATGTTATTATTCAATTCAGCCACTTTTTTTGAAAGAGCTTTGGCTTTTTTCTGGAATGCCCCAATGGTGCTTTTCGGTTTGCTGTTCAATTCTAATAAAAAACCTCTCCATTCAGGCCACATAGCTACTAATCCTTGAGAGGCGGGGTTGATCGGATTGGCATTAAAGTTCCAACCTTTATTGATGTTATTAAAGATGGTTTCTTTCTTTTTGGTGTCTTTAGCATTTTCAATTAGTCGTTGTTCTTTGTTGTCTTGACAAGAAAATAGTAATAAAAGTGCCATTAAAAGAACCGTATTTTGCAGTTTCATTTTTATAATTATTTGATACAAAGTTACAAAGGTAATTCAAGAAATACGAATTTTGAATAATTCTCATATAAAATCATTTTAAAATCCGAAATTGTTATATTTGTATTCAAAATAGATCAAATGGCTACAAAAATTCTAATTATCGGGGCTTGCGGACAAATCGGAACTGAGCTAACTCAGAAATTACGAGAGATTTATGGAGTAGAAAACGTAATTGCTTCTGATATTAGAAAATTAAATATTGATGTAGTCAATTCAGGGCCATTTGAAGTTCTCAATGCATTGGATTTTAATCAAATTCAACATCTTGTAGAAATTCATGAAATTGATGAAGTTTATTTGATGGCCGCACTATTATCAGCAACAGCTGAAAAAAATCCTGCTTTTGCTTGGGATTTAAATATGAATTCTCTTTTTCACGTATTAAATTTAGCTAAAGCTGGAAAAATTAAAAAAATATTCTGGCCTTCAAGTATTGCTGTTTTTGGGCCTACGACCCCTAGAGAAAATACGCCTCAATATACCATTATGGAACCAAGTACCGTATACGGAATTAGTAAACAAACAGGAGAAAGATGGTGTGAATATTACCATAATACCTATGGAGTAGACGTGAGAAGCATTCGTTACCCTGGATTAATTAGTTGGTCGTCACCTCCCGGTGGAGGTACTACGGATTATGCAGTAGATATATTCCACAAAGCAATTGATAAGAAAAAATACGATTGTTTTTTATCTTCTGAAACCAAGATGCCAATGATGTACATGGACGATGCAATTGCGGCAACGATACAAATTATGGAAAGTCCAAAAGAGCAAATTAAAATTAGATCTTCTTATAATTTAGCTGCAATGAGTTTTACACCTACAGAAATTGCTGAAGAAATAAAGAAACATATTCCTGAATTTACAATTTCTTATCATCCTGATTTCCGCCAAAAAATTGCCGACAGTTGGCCGGCAAGCATTGATGATAGTGCTGCAAGGAAAGATTGGAATTGGAAGCACCAATTTGACATTTCAAGCATGACAAAAGACATGTTAGACCATTTGAAAAAATAAAAATTTATTTATCGCTTACATATTCCATAATGTCTCCAGGTTGACAGTCTAAAACTTTACAGATCATTTCTAATACGTTAAATTGTAATTCAATACCTTTAGAATTACTTTTGCAATTAATTTTTAAACTTTAATTAATAAGTTAACTTTGTCACCATTGAATTTTTATAATACGATTCGATCTTCAAATTTTCTATTAGTGATTCACTAGAGTTTAAAAATATTTAAAAGAATAAGAATT
>CANHHG010000027.1 GCA_947460615.1 Bacteroidota bacterium | reverse complement strand
CAGCTGCTTTAGTAATTCCTGCGTCAGCAGCGATTGCGTCAATTAATTCTGATTTGTTCATAATAATAGATATTAAATGTTGGTTAAAATTTCATTACAGTAACAAAATTAGTAGGAATTCATTACCGTGCAAGCGTTTTTTTAAAAATCTACCACTTTTGTTGATAACTTGCCACTTTTGTTGATAAAGACCCTGTTTTTTTGTCTTTTATTTTATAAAATTAACTCTTCAATACCCTATAAAACCAAGGCTTCATCGGAAAATGTCATCCCATTTAAAAGTTCTGAGGCTGTCATTTTTTTCTTTCCCGGGAATTGCAAACTTAAAATTTGTAAAAATCCATTAGAAACTGCCACCTTAATTTCTTTTTTAGTGGTTTGAATAGTTCCAATCGGTAGCGAATGTTCTTCAATGGTAATTTTCGATTCATAAATTTTCACATTCCACTCCTGATCATTATCTTTAATAGTACACCAAGCCATAGGGTAGGGAGATAACCCTCGGATTTGATTGTGAATTTCAATTACCGATTTGTTCCAATCTATTTTACAATTGTCTTTGTCTAGTTTGTAAGCTGTTTTAATTTCTGAATGGTCTTCTTGAATTTTTGGATTTACTTGTCCTGTTGCAATCAAACTTAAAGTCTTTACAACTGTTTGGCTTCCTAAAACCATTAATTTATCGTGAAGTTGTCCTGCATTTTCATCTGGATCAATAGCTATTTCAGTACTTAAAATCATAGCCCCAGTATCAATTTTGTCGTCTATGTAAAAGGTGGTAACTCCAGTTTTAGATTCCCCATTAATTATCGCCCAATTGATTGGCGCCGCTCCACGATAATTAGGGAGTAACGAAGCGTGCAAATTAAAGGTTCCATATAGAGGCATTTCCCAAACTAATTTAGGTAACATTCTAAAAGCAACAATAATCTGTAAATTGGCATTTAATGCTTTTAACTCTTCTAGAAAGAAAGGGTCTTTTAGATTCGTGGGTTGTAAGAGAGGGAGATTATTTTCTAATGCATATTCTTTAACAGCCGAATATTTTAATTTTTGACCCCGACCAGCAGGTTTGTCGACAGCGGTAATTACGCCCACAATTTCATAGTTGCTTTTTATTATGGTATCCAAAATTCCAACAGCAAACTCGGGAGTCCCCATGAAAACGATTCTTAATTTTTCCATTTTTTATTTTAAGGTGTATCTATTGTTGGGTGTGACTTTAATTTCTCCACTTTCTAATAAGTTTTGAATAGCAAAGATAATAGCATCGGATGACTTATTGATATTACTTTGAATTTCTCTTGAATTTAGTGCTTTTATCTTCAATAAGGTCAGTATTTCATTTCTCAAATCTTCCGTTTTATCAGCTTTACTTATCGTTGAAATACAGTAAGAGCAAATCCCACAATTTTCACGGGTTTGTTCATTAAAATAATTCAATATTAATTTGCTTTTGCAATTGGAAGTATCATTTACATATTCAATAACGGAATTTAATTGTTCCCTTTTTAACTTATTTTGAATTTCAAGATATTTAGAAATGCTGTTAATAGTACGTTCATCTTCACGAATTACATTAAAAACAATTCGGGTGTCATTATTTTTTGCGTGGTAATCTATAATCCCTTTGTCCATTAAATTTAATAATAACTGACTGATATTATTTTCTGAAGTTTCTGCCTTTTTTGCAATTAAGGTCAAATTAATTGCCGCAGGAACTTCATGAATTCCGGGATAAGTTCGAAGAAGTGCCAATATAATAGGTTCCTCTTTGGTGTTCAAACTCATATAACGAATGACTTCTTTTGATGGAATAATAAATTGAGCAGTTACTTTTTCTGAAAATTCTTGTGACAAAGTAATTATTCCTTGTCGGTCTAAAAACTGTAATGCGTTGTAGGTTTTAATGATTGGAAATTGATATTTGCTGCAAAACTGATTTAAATTAAAAGTGAATTGCTCTTCAATTCCTTCTCCAAAAGCAATTTGAAAATAATTACATAATTTAATGTACATCGCTTTTAAAAATTCTCTATCGGGTAAAACGGAAATAAATTGATTTTCAGCATTCAATTTATCATAGGCACTAGTTAATAAAACAGCATAAGCTTTCTCTTCATTTCTTCCAGCCCGTCCTGCTTCTTGGTAATAATTTTCTATATTTTCAGGAAGTTGAATGTGAATTACGGTTTTTACATTTGCCTTGTCAATTCCCATTCCAAATGCATTTGTAGCAACAATCACTTGCGCCTCTTCAGTCATCCACAGATCCATATTTTTTTCTTTTTCCTTGGAAGATAAACCTCCGTGGTAATAGGTGGCACGAAATCCCATGGATTGCAATTGTGAAGAAATGTCTAAACATGATTTTCTATTGCGAACGTAGATGATAGAGGGTTCTGGATTTTTTTTTAAAATTTGTTCCATCTTGAAAAGTTTATCTTCTGCTTCAGTAACAAAATAGGCAATGTTATCCCGTTTAAACGATTTTTGAAAAACAGCGGTATCCTTTAAACCTAATTGTAAAATAACATCTTCTTGCACTCTTTTTGTTGCAGATGCGGTTAGAGCGATAAAAGGTATTTTTGAAAAATGGGTTTTGATTTTAGCTATTTTTAAGTAGGAAGGTCGAAAATCATGTCCCCACTGTGAAACACAATGTGCTTCATCAATTGCTACCATCGAAATAGGTAATTGCTTAATTCGATCTAAAATCCATTCGGTCTGTAAACGCTCCGGAGATAAGTAAATAAATTTATAATTTCCATATTGACAGTTGTCTAAAAGAACGGAAATTTCATCAGATTTTAATCCGCCAGTAAAGGCTATCGCTTTTATATCGCGGCTTTGTAAATTTTGAACCTGATCTTTAATTAACGCCACCAACGGAGAAATCACTAAGCATATACCCTCCATCATTAATGCAGGAACTTGAAAACAAATTGATTTTCCACCGCCCGTTGGCAATAAAGCAAAGGTATCTTGACCACTCAAAACAGAATCGATGATTTCTTTTTGAAGTGATCTATACTGATCGTGTTTCCAGTATTTTTGAAGAATTTCTAACGCTTTTGGCATTTATTTTGGCTTAAATAGTTCAGGTGATTAAAGCAATCCTGATTTTAAATTTTATCTAAGATAAAAAGAATTCTGTTATCTAAGCTATCTTTTGGGACTTCAATTAATTGGTAGCCATATTTTGTGTAAGTTTCAACGAGATGGTTGTGAATTAATACCGATTGTTCGTAGTTTTCATAACGAGCCTCGTCGCTAACATAAATTTCTTTCCAAGGTGGAAGAATAAATACTTCAGAGTACGTATTTTCGCGACAGGCGGCTTCAAAAAAAGAAGGATAGGAGTCACCAATATAATGCATGTATGCCAAAACATCCGGAATTCCGCGATCGATAAAAACCACTTCATGAGATTCTTTTTGAGCGTCTAGATATTGTTTTTTTCTACCTTCTAATAACAATTCGCTGAAAAGTAAAGGTTGCTCTAGGAATAATTGGTCAATTCCTTGTTTTTTGGCCTCCATCGTAACTTCGCGAGAAATCTCAGGATAACAACAATATCCGCGTGCTTTAAGCGCATCGATAATTGATGTTTTTCCTGTACCGGGGCCGCCAATAATTACTTTAATTTTCTTTTGCACTATTAAAAAATTGGTTACAAACTTACTTAAAGAATTTGGCATTTAAAAAGATATTTTTCAAACTATCATTTATTATTTTTAACCACTTTATATTTCGTAATATTTACCTTATATTTGCTATATTTTATTTTTAATGGACAAAAAGACTGCTGATTTTTATGAAAGATTGCGCTTAGAATTGAATAATAACACTTCTTGGCCCACGAAATATCTGTTTAAATTTATAGTACCCCATGACCAATTTAAAATTGATAAAGTTGAGAATGCATTTAACAACATGGGTGCTGTAATTGATACTAAACAATCAAAAACAGGAAAATACACTAGTATTTCAATTCACGTTCAAATGCAAGATGCACAAAATATAATAGACAAATACCTAGAAGTTTCAACTGTTGAAGGTATAATTTCCCTATAATTATGGAACCAAAATATCAAAAAGAGGTAGCTAATGAAGTTGTATTTAATTTAGAGTACAACTCAGAAAGACCTCATCTAATTATTCCTGAATACGGCCGTCATTTGCAAAAATTGATTGATCAAGCAACAGCTATCGAAGATCCTATCGAAAGAAATAAAGCTGCAAAATACATCATTCAAGTAATGGGAAGTTTGAATCCTCATTTACGAGATGTTTTGGATTTCCAACATAAATTATGGGATCAATTATTTATCATGTCCGATTTTAAATTGGATGTTGAATCACCCTATCCGACACCAACTCGGGAAGTATTGCAATTGAAACCAGACGTTTTAAATTACCCTCAAAACTTTCCAAAATATCGTTTCTATGGTAATAATATCAAATACATGATTGATGTTGCCAATAAATGGGAGGAAGGGGAAATGAAATCGGCTTTAGTTAAAGTGATCGCGAATCACATGAAAAAATGTTATTTGAGTTGGAATAAAGACACGGTTAAAGACGATGTTATTTTCGAACATTTATATGAGCTTTCAGGTGGAAAAATTAATATGTTGCAAAGTACAGAAGTTCTTTTAACTACTTCTGACTTGATGCGTACCAATAAGAAAGTTTCAAATAAAACAAATCCTGCAGGACCAATTATTAAGCCTAAAATTTCAAAAACAGGTAAATCAAACATTCAAAATCATAAAAATAAAATCAGAAAACCGTTATAAATAATTTAAATTATAACTTTAAACTATTTCAAAATTTATTATAATAAAATATGGGAACATTTAAAATTGAAGGTGGCATTCGACTAAAAGGGGATATAACTCCACAAGGGGCAAAAAATGAAGCATTACAAATTTTATGTGCTGTTCTTTTAACTCCGGAAAAAGTCACTATCAACAATATTCCAGACATTATCGATGTCAATAAATTAATAACATTACTTGGAAATTTAGGGGTTAAAATTCAAAGAAATTCGCCTAGTTCAATAACTTTTCAAGCTGACGAAGTTAATGTTGGCTACTTAGAAACCGAAGCTTTCAAAAAAGAAGGAGGTTCGTTGAGAGGTTCAATTATGATTGTTGGTCCACTATTAGCTCGTTTTGGGAAAGGATATATTCCAAAGCCAGGTGGGGATAAAATTGGGAGAAGAAGATTAGATACCCACTTTGAAGGGTTCATTAATTTAGGAGCTAAATTCCGTTATAATCGTGAAGATCATTTTTATGGAGTAGAAGCTCCAAATGGATTACAAGGTGCTAATATGTTATTAGACGAAGCATCAGTTACAGGAACGGCAAATATTTTAATGGCAGCTGTATTAGCTAAAGGAAAAACAACCGTTTACAATGCTGCATGCGAACCTTATTTGCAGCAGCTAAGCAAAATGTTGAACTCGATGGGGGCTAATATTACCGGCGTTGGTTCTAATTTATTGACTATCGAAGGGGTTGAAAGTCTAGGGGGTTGTGAACATACTATTCTACCAGATATGATTGAAATTGGTTCTTGGATTGGACTTGCAGCAATGACAAGAAGTGAAATTACAATTAAAAATGTAAGTTGGGAAAATCTTGGAATTATTCCAAATACCTTCAGAAAATTAGGGATTACACTTGAAAAAAGAGGAGACGATATTTATATCCCTGCTCATAATGATGGTTATGAAATAAAAACAGATATCGACGGATCTATTCTTACTATTGCTGATGCTCCATGGCCAGGTTTCACTCCTGATTTATTGAGTATTGTTTTAGTGGTGGCTACACAAGCTAAAGGAGATGTTTTAATTCATCAAAAAATGTTTGAAAGTCGTTTGTTTTTCGTTGATAAATTGATTGATATGGGCGCCAAAATCATGCTTTGTGATCCGCACAGAGCGGTAGTGATGGGGCATAATTTTGAATCTCAATTGAAAGCAACCACCATGTCATCACCAGATATTCGCGCTGGAATTTCATTATTAATTGCAGCACTTTCAGCAAAAGGGACCAGTACGATTCAGAATATTGAACAAATTGACCGTGGTTACGAGAGAATAGATGAGAGATTAAGAGCAATTGGGGCGAATATCGTAAGAGCTTAAAAATTAATTTAGGCTACAAATAACACTTAATGGAATCAAGTGAACAAACAGCCGTAAAAGCAACTTACTTTAGTATTGTTGGAAATACTTGTTTGGCAATAATAAAAGGACTAGCTGGTTTTTTTGGAAACTCCTACGCTTTGATAGCAGATGCTATTGAATCGACTACTGATATTTTTTCTTCCTTTTTAGTATTATTTGGAATTAAATATTCAAATCGTCCTGCCGATGCAAATCATCCTTACGGTCATGGCCGGGTGGAACCCTTAATCACTTTTTTAGTTGTCGGATTCTTAATTACTTCAGCTACCATAATTGCTTATGAGAGTGTTGCTAATATTGGAACCCCTCATGAATTACCAAAACCCTGGACTTTAATTGTTTTAGGGGCAATAATTATTTGGAAAGAATATTCTTTTCGATTGGTTATGAAAAGAGGAATTCAAACCAATAGTTCTTCACTTAAAGCGGATGCTTGGCACCATAGAAGTGACGCAATTACTTCTGTAGCAGCATTTGTAGGAATTTCAATTGCTTTGTTTTTGGGAAAGGGTTATGAATCAGCAGATGATTGGGCCGCACTTTTTGCGTCAGCTTTTATTTTATATAATAGCTATCTTATTTTCAGACCTGCTTTAGGCGAAATAATGGATGAACATTTATATGAAGATTTGGAAGCTCACATCAGAAAAATAGCGGTTAGTGTGGAAGGAGTTCTTGATACTGAAAAATGTTTTATTCGTAAATCCGGTATGAAGTTTCACATCGATTTGCATGCTGTTGTGGACGGAACAATTTCAGTTAAAGAAGGACATGATATAGCCCATTTATTGAAAGATACTTTAAGGGAAAATATTGTAGAATTAGGCCACGTATTAATTCATATAGAGCCGAAATAATTAAGATTTCAATACTAAAAAAAGCGAGTAATTTACTCGCTTTTTTTAGTATTGAAAATCAATTAGTCAATTGCATTTAGAATTTTTAATCCAAAAATAACTCCATCACTTATAAATCCATTTTGATAGGATCGGATATAATCTAATCGGAACAGTTTAAATTTTCCAAAACCTAAATTGTCAAGACCAATAGTGTATTCAGTATAGGGCTTTCTGTTTGGGACTGCCAATTCGTGAAATCCTAATATTAATATTGACTTTAATTTGTTCAATAAAGGGATTTTATTCATAATAAAGCCTTGATCATTGTGCTCTAAATGGGCTTCAAAATAACTATCATTAGTGCTATTTGTATAGTAGGGCATAAAATTAAACACATTTAAATAGCGATCGGTACCTCCAATATGAGTTTGATTACCGTTAAAATGTTTGTAATCCATAAAGGAAATATTAGTGGCGTTAAATAATTTTCCCCCTTTTAAATTAAGTGCTAAATTTCCTTTGTTTCCCAAATTCAAATCGTAGTAAATACGAGTGTTTAAATGTTCAAATTCATATTTTTTATCACTTCCTGCAACTGCTTTTTCAAAACCTAAGAATAGCGTAGGGTATTTATCATTTCTAAAATTAAATTTTCCGTCCGGGCGGGAAAAATATTTATTTCCAAAATTTATTCGTGCATTTAACCCTAATTTTACTAAATGATGTTCTTCAAACCCTGAGTTTATATAGTCATTTTCATTTAATGGATTGTTTGAAGTATAAGGAGTATCATTTTTCAAAATAGTAAAATCAGTGGTATTAAACAAAGGTTTTCTTTGAAGGTATTCCACTTTACCATTTAGATTAATTCCATTGGCAACATCTTGACCGTAATTAATTCGTGCAAATTCTAAATTGTACAATTTCATGTAATTACTTTTAAAGAAAAGTGTACTTGAAGAATTTATAAAGGAACTGATGGGTTCATTACTATTAAATTGTTCTACTTTCGTACCACCATTAATAGATAAATTGGCATAATTTTGATTGTTAAATTGATGGTAGAATCGACCCGTTACACGCAATTGATCTTCTGAAAATCCGTAGTTAATATCAGATCTATATTCTGTTCGTTTTCCTTTTTCTTCACCTCGCTTATAATAGCTAAAACCTGTAGAAAAGTTATAGCCTTGAACGGTATTAAAACTTAGGGAGCTTAAATCAAGCAATCCGGCATAATTGAAGCTCCTTTTTTTGAAAGAGTTTTTATAGGTATAACCAAATATTAGACTACTAATTTTAAACTTATTATTTTTATTATCAATAGAATCCAAATAAGTTTTGGAGCTTCTAATCAAATAAATGCTGTCTTTTTTAATATAATCAATTGATTCTTCTGCAGTTAATGGAATCGGGCGGTTTTTATTCCAATAAACGGTATCTTTTTTATTAGCGTTTTCTTCAAAACTTAGCACCTCATTTCCAAAAGTTTTCTTATCAAATGCATTTAGAAATTCGTAATTGCTAAATACATAATTAAATTTCCCGTTGAATTTGATTCCAAAAATACCAGCATTAAAAGACAAACTTTGAGAGTTTTTTGCCCAAATTTTATTTTTAGAATTGTAACTATAGTTTTGTTTTAAATTCATTACTTCTAAAAATTCATTCTTCATTCTATAGCCTTTAATATCCAAATCTACCGCGTAAATAGCCCAGCTATCGTCCACTATATAAATATAACCTTCAAAAACGGGTTCTTTATCTCTTTTTGGAATGACTTTAATTTTACAAATTTGTTGTCTATTTTCATCGAAGAAAGTGCCTTCTAGTTTGTATTTATAATAATTAAAAGCATTATTGGCGATAGGAGAAATCATGCTATTATTGAAATCTATGGTATTGTTATAAAAATCATACAAAGAAGATTCTGCCGTGTTATAGCTGAAACCGTTATTGTTACCGCTAATTTTTGAGGCTATAATTTTCTCCTTTAAGTTATTTGGTTTTTCATAGGAAATTTTGGAAACCGTTTCTGATAAGTAGATAATGCCACTTCCAGTAGAATCAATATTTGCTCCCATTTGTTCGCCAAGATCTATTTTTTTACCCAAAATTTTCTTTGGAAGGTCTTTCACTTTAAATATACCTCTTGAATAAAAATCAGCTTTGAACTTTCCCGTTTTGTCAGAGTTTTCTTTTTTGCTTGCAATAGCACTTCTTATTATTGCATTGGCTGGATTTTCCTTTTGATTGATTACTACCTCGTTTAAAGTATAATTTTCTTCAATCATTTTTACATTTAATAGGTAGGGTAATTTCTCAATGTCAATTGCAATTTTTTGAGTTTTGAAACCCAGGTATTGAAAAACTAGGGTGTGCTTTCCAATTTTTTTAATATTCAATTCATAAATACCTTTGTCATTTGAAGTGGTTCCATTGTAGGTGTTTGATGAAAAAATAGTTACAAATGGTAATGGATTTCCTTTTTCATCGGATACGGTTCCTTTAACTTGAGCGAAATTCGAAATACAGGCTAGTAATAATAAGTAAGTTAATTTTTTCATGAATTATTTGTTTTTAGGTTATCGACGAATATCTGGGGTCAATGTTACAATTTAAGTCAATTAGATTACAAAAAAGACTGTAAAGCCAAATCGTAACTGTTTAGTCCAAAACCTATTATGACTCCTTTGGCATTTGCTGAAATAAAAGACTGATGACGAAAGGTTTCTCTGGAAAAAGTATTGGATATATGAACTTCAATTACGGGAGTTGTAATAGCTTTTACGGCATCACCTATTCCGATTGAGGTGTGAGTGTAGGCCGCAGCATTTAATAGTATGCCATCGTGTGAAAATCCAACTTCTTGAATTTTAGAAATAAGTTCTCCTTCTATATTACTCTGAAAGTAGTCTAACTCTAAACTTGGATATTTGTTTTTTAATACTGAAAAATAGTCTTCAAATGTTTGATGGCCATAAATTTGTGGTTCCCTTTTTCCTAATAGATTTAAATTAGGACCATTTATAATTATGATTTTCATTTTTTTAGTAAAAATAAGAAATCTTATAGATTAATATCGGATTATTATTGTTAAAACTAAATTGAGCAATAAGTTTTTTGATAGTTATCAGTAGGTAACATATGAGTTTGTTAATAAATAGGTTCTTCTAAAACGATTGAAATATAGGGTTGTTAATAAAATTGTTAATAACTACAAAATTAGGTTATGTAAATTGATTTCATAAAAAGTATAATTTTACCATTATTAATTTTAAACAACACAAAAATGAAAAAAATTATTTTAACTGCTGCTGCAGTATTTGCATTTAGCTTTGCTAATGCACAAGATGCTAAATCTTTTGGTTTTGCAAAAGGAGACATTTTATTAGGTGGTAATGTAACTTCGGTTACAAACGGTCAAACTGTAATTTCTCCAATGGTTAGCTATTTTGTAACTGATAAAGTTGCTTTAGAGGCTGGAATTACTTCAAGATCAGGTGGTACTGCTGCTTCTTCTACTGATTTTTCTCTTGGTATGAAATATCAAATGATGAAATTAGGAGAAAGATTTAATGTTTTTACTGGAGCTGGTTTAAATGTTGGTGATGCATTAACTACATTTGGTGCAGGCGTTCACTTAAACTATTCTGTAACTCAACATCTATCTGTTGGATGGCATTTAGGAAATTTAATTTCTTACAGCAAACCAAAAACTGGGGACGCTACAACAACAATTAACTTGAATGAATATACAAATTTCTTAAACAGAGATAATTTTAGTTTGATTTACAAATTCTAATCAAGAGAATTAAAATTTTTAAAACCACGCTTATTGCGTGGTTTTTTTATTAAAATAGTTTTCCTTTGTAATAATGAATTGGACAACGTTTATAAAAAGTTATCAATCTTATTTAAGAATTGAAAGAGGAATGTCGAAAAACACGATAGATAATTATTCTTTTGATATTGAGCGATTGTGTCTTTTTCTTGAGGAGAATTCAATTTCCGTTTCTCCAATTACTATTAGCGAAGAAACGATACAGCAATTTATTTACCACATAGCTAAACAATTAAATGCAAGGTCACAAGCTAGAATAATTTCAGGTTTGAAAAGTTTTTTTTCTTATTTGATTTTTGAAGATTATAGAGCTGACAATCCTTTAGAGTTAATTGAAACCCCAAGAATTGGAAGAAAACTCCCAGATACCTTATCGATTGTTGATATTGACCGACTCATAGCAGCGATTGATTTAAGTTCCAATGAAGGAGAGCGGAATAGGGCCATGCTTGAGACACTTTACGGTTGTGGATTGCGGGTTTCTGAATTGGTAAATTTAAAAATATCGGATCTTTTTTTTGAGGAAGGTTTTGTTAAAATTACGGGGAAAGGGAATAAGCAACGCTTCGTTCCAATCGGCACTTATACTCAGAAATACATAGAAATATATAAAGATAAGGTCAGATTACACTTAAATATCCAAAAAGGGCATGAAGATACCTTATTTTTAAATAGGAGAGGGCGTCAATTAACAAGAGCAATGATATTTACAATAATAAAAGATCTAGCGGTAAAAATCGATTTAAATAAAACCATTAGTCCACATACCTTTCGACATTCTTTTGCAACCCATTTACTTGAAAATGGTGCCGATTTGCGATCCATCCAATTAATGCTCGGTCATGAATCGATTACCACAACTGAAATATATGTGCATCTAGATAGAAAGCATTTAGCGGAAATCATGAATACTTTTCACCCTAGAAAATAATGATTATGTGTTAATTTGGTTATTTGTTGATTTGGTTATTTGTTTAATCGATTAATTTGATGATCTGGATAATACTATATTATCTTTTGCGGATTGCGTGACGGGGTGAAGTGAAAAGCCCACAGACAAGTGAAGCGAAAGTGGAACTTGACGAGGACTTGCAAAGAAAAACCCGACCGAGTTTATCGAAAGTTTCTATTTTACTTCGAAATGATCTAAATGAGGGCACGCCCAAATAATATAAGATTTATTACTAATAAAAAAGGCTTACTAATAAAATTAATAAGCCTTTTAATTATTTGTTCAGTTAACTATTTCGCAATGTTCACTGCTCTAGTTTCTCTAATTACCGTTACTTTCACTTGACCAGGATAGGTCATTTCTGTTTGAATTTTTTGTGAAATTTCAAATGATAGGGTAGCAGCATTATCATCAGATACTTTTTCGCTTTCTACAATTACACGTAGTTCTCTACCTGCTTGAATTGCATAGGCGTTTTTAACACCATTGAATCCAAATGCAACTTCCTCTAAATCTTTTAATCGCTGAATATAAGAATCCAATACTTGTCTTCTTGCTCCAGGACGTGCTCCAGAAATGGCATCACAAACTTGTATAATTGGAGATAGTAATGATTTCATCTCAATCTCGTCGTGGTGAGCTCCAATGGCATTGCAAACTTCTTCTTTTTCACCATATTTCTCTGCCCATTGCATTCCTAATAAGGCGTGTGGTAAATCGCTTTCAGCATCCGGTACTTTTCCGATATCATGTAATAATCCGGCTCTTTTAGCTAGTTTAACATTCAAACCTAATTCTGCCGCCATGATTCCACAAAGCTTAGAAACCTCTCTTGAGTGTTGCAATAAGTTTTGTCCATAAGAAGAACGGTATTTCATTCTACCAACCACTTTAATCAATTCTGGGTGCAATCCGTGAATTCCTAAATCGATTACCGTTCGTTTACCAACTTCAATAATTTCATCATCAATTTGTTTTGCAGTTTTTGCAACTACTTCCTCAATTCTTGCTGGGTGAATTCTACCGTCAGTAACTAATTTATGTAGGGCCAAACGAGCAATCTCTCTTCTCACAGGGTCAAAGCAAGACAAAATAATAGCTTCTGGAGTATCGTCAACAATAATTTCTACACCTGTTGCGGCTTCTAAAGCTCTAATATTTCGGCCTTCACGTCCAATGATTCTTCCTTTAACATCATCCGATTCAATATTGAAAACAGAAACGCAATTTTCTACCGCTTCTTCTGTACCTACTCTTTGAATCGTATTGATGATGATTTTCTTTGCTTCTTGTTGCGCAGTAAGCTTGGCTTCTTCAATAGTATCTTGAATTTGAGCCATCGCTTTGGTTTTGGCTTCTGCTTTTAAACCTTCAATTAACTGGTTGCTTGCCTCTTCTGCTGATAAGCCTGAAATTACCTCTAACTGGTTTAGCTGGCTTTTATGCATTTTTTCAACTTCAACTTGCTTTCTGTCAAGAATTTCAATTTTTGAAGTGTACTCAGCTGTTTTTGCTTCAAAATCGTCATTGATTTTTTTAGCTTTTGCCAATTCATTTGAAATTTGGGATTCTTTATCGCGAACTCTTTTTTCAACTTCGCCTACCTTTCTTTCTCTTCCCAGAATCACTTCTTCATGTTCTGATTTTAATTCAATAAACCTTTCTTTAGCTTGAAGAATTTTATCTTTTTTGATATTCTCTCCTTCTAAATTGGCGTCTTTTAAAATTGAAGCTGCTTCTTTTTTAGCATTTTGAACTAAACTCGAAACACTGTTTTTCTCCATCACTTTTGCAAGAATAAAACCTCCTGCAACCCCAATTATTCCCGAAATAATTATAATTAACGTACTGTCCATGTTTGTGTAAAATTTATATATAAAAAAAACCTACATTAGATTGCTTGAATAAACTCGGAAATACAAGTTTTGAGCTAACTCATTGTTCAAGCTTTCACGCAGAGGTGACATGCTATAGTAATGAAGATTCGCTCATTCTAAATTGTTAGTGTTGAGTTTACCAAATAGGAACTAATGTAGGCAGTATCTTAGTTATTGTTAAGAACGTATTTATTTGTCGAGATAATTGGCTAATAATTCATTGATTTTCTTTAGTCGATCGTTAGTTTCTACATTATCGACTGACTTGTCAATTTGCTTTTGTTCTAATTGAGAAGCAAATTGTAAGGCGCACATTGCCAATACATCTTGTTTATCTCGAACTGCATAATTTTCTTCAAATTGCTTAATCATAACATCAATTTTCTTAGAAGCACTTCTAAGTCCTTCTTCCTGAGACATATCTACCGTTAACGGATAGACTCTGTCTGCAATTGATAATTTAATTTTAAGCTTCTCATCCATAGTTTTCTAATCGGATAACTGTGCTATACAGTAATCAATTTCACGGATTAATGAATTTATTTTTAGCTTCGTATCTCTTTTATTTTCTTCACTGCCAAGTAAAGAATTAGCCATTTTGATTGAATTGTATTTCGACTTTAATTGTTCAATCTCTGAAGATTGATTTTTTATTGTCTGTGCAGAATCGTTTATTTCTCTATTTAATATAGTATTATTTTTCTCTAAAGTATCTATTTTACTAAAGAGTTTTTCAATATTACTTTCTAGAGTTTTAATTATTTCTGCAAATTCACTCATTATGAAACTAAATCATTACTTAATCTACAAAGTTAATATTCCTATTTAATTAATCTGCTATTTTTGCCATTTTTTTTCACCTATTTTAGTAATATTTTTTAATATTATGAAATTAAGTAGTTTATATCCTTTTTCTTTTTTTTCAATTGAAAGTTTTTTAATTTAGCAAAAACCTTTATAATGAAATATATTCTCACATTTTTGCTACTATCTGCTACTGTTTTTTCGCAAAATAATTATCCCAAAGATTATTTTTCATCTCCCCTAGAAATTCCAACTCAATTATCAGGAAATTTCGGTGAATTAAGGCCGAATCATTTTCATGCAGGATTTGATTATAAAACTCAAAAAAAAGAAGGTTTGAATGTTCGTTCTGCTGCCGAAGGCTATGTTTCAAGAATTAAAATTTCAACTTTCGGATATGGGAAAGCAATTTATATCTCTCATCCAAATGGCTATACCACTGTATATGGTCACTTAAGTTCGTTAAGTCCAAAAATTGATACTTATTTAAAAGCAGAACAATATAAATTGAAATCGTATGAGGTAGATTTGTATTTAAAACCTACAGATATCTTAATTTCCAAAAGCGAAATTATTGCTTTGTCTGGTAATACTGGTGGATCTGATGGCCCTCATTTGCATTTTGAATTTCGAGATTCAAAAACTGAAGAAATTATTAACCCCAATCTTTTTGGATTTGATGTGGATATTAAAGACACACAAAAACCCGCGATTACTAATCTTTATGTCTATCCTATTGATGAAAATTCAGTGGTCAATAAATCAAAAAATCCCTATATGATTAATTTGTCTTTGCAAAAAGATGGAAATTATAACACTGATAAAATTTTAGCCAAAGGTCTAATAGGCTTTGGAATAAACACCTATGATTTGTCGGATTTATCTTGGGATAGAAATGGCGTATATAAAGTAGAGACTTTTTTAAATGGTAAGACAATTTACGGATACCAGTTTGATTCTTATGCTTTTGATCAAATGCGTTATGTAAATGCATTAATTGACTATGAGAGATACAAGAAAACCGGTCAAAGAGTTCAAAAATTATTCATGAAAACCCCCTTCCCCCTTAGTATTATTAATAAATATGCTGAAAATGGAAAGATTGATGTTTCTCAAAATACCAATTTGACTTATCGAATTGAAGTGTCCGATTTTAATTCAAATAAAACCATAATTACAATACCAATTGAATATTCAAACGACGCAGCAACCGATACATTAAAAGTTAATAAAAGTAAGTATTTAATAAAGAGTGATAAAGAGTATAATTTTGAAAAAGGGAATTGGTCATTTTTTGTTCCAAAAGGTACTTTTTACGATGATTTTTATTTGAATTTTGAAGAAAAACAAAATTCATTGTGGCTTGATAATGAATATATTCCAGTACATACCAATTTTTTAGTTTCAGTTATTGATTCTATTTCCTCAAAAGAAGACAAAGAGAAAATGTTTATTGGGTCTATTGAAGACAAAAAAATTAATTTTAATTATACCAAACTAAAAGACAATACGTTTTCTACCTATACCAAAAACTGGGGAAAATTCTCATTGATAAAAGACACCATTGCGCCTTCAATTAAAATAGCCAAAAGCATAGAAGGAAAATGGATCAGTGATAAAAAATCAATTGAGTTTACAATTTCTGATGCATTATCTGGAATAAAATCATATGATGGATATTTAAACGGAAGTTGGATTTTATTCGAATACGATTATAAAACAAAAAAAATAGTACACTATTTCGATGATGGAGTTGTTGCTGAAGGAGTAAATAATTTAAAAGTAGTTGTTGCGGATAATGTTGGAAATTCTGCTATCTTTGAAACACAATTTCTCAGAAGTCAAATAAAAAAATAAATTTTCTTGAAATTCAAAAATCTACTTTTTACTCTAATTTTATTCTTTATAGGAAATTTTGTTTTTGCTCAATTTGCTCGTATAAAAGGAATTATTTTAGATGAAAATAATAGACCTGTTGAAAATGTAAATATCTCTTATCAAACAAAATCTACAAATACCAATGTCAATGGGTTTTATTCTTTGACCGTTCCCTCTAATAAAAAAATCACTCTTCTATTTACTCATGTATCGCTAAAAAAGTCTTCCGTCACATTAGAATTAAAAAACAATGAAGACTTTGAATTTAATGTTACAATGAATGACAATGCGGAGCAAATGGGGGAGGTAATTGTTACTGCAAAAAATAGAAAACGAGTTCAAGGTATCACAACTATTGAGCCCGAAATGATTCGAAAAATTCCAGGTGCTAATCCAGGAGTCGAAAATATTTTAAAAACATTACCGGGAGTTTATTCTAATAATGAATTGAGTACTCAATATGCTGTTCGCGGAGGAAATTATGATGAAAACTTGGTTTATGTTAATGAAGTTGAGGTCTATCGCCCATTTTTAGTTCGTTCCGGCCAGCAAGAAGGGTTGAGTTTCACTAATACTGATTTGGTACAAAACGTTGATTTTTCTGCAGGTGGTTTCCAATCTAAATATGGTGACAAATTATCCTCCGTTTTGGATATTACCTATCGGCGTCCAACCAAATTTGGAGTATCAGCTGAAGCGAGTCTCTTAGGGGGAAGCTTAGCAATTGATGCCGTTTCAAAAAATCAAAAATGGTCAGCAATTACGGGTATTCGCTATAGAGATAATAGTTTATTGGTTAATAGCCAACAAACAGAAACGAATTTCAAACCTACCTTTGCCGATCTTCAAACCAATATCATTTATAATGCTTCAACGAAATGGCAATGGAGTTTTTTAGGGAATATCTCTCAAAATAAATACAACTATCAGCCCATTTCTAGACAAACAAATTTTGGCACTTTAAATGAACCAATAGCATTACAAGTCTATTATGAAGGTCAAGAAAAAGACAAATACGACACCTTTTTTGGAGCTTTTAAAACGATTTATAAACCTTCAGATAGCTTCACACTTAAATTTATTACTTCTGCTTATCATACCTTGGAACAAGAATATTTTGACATTTTTGCTGGATATTATTTGGGTGAAGTGGATACCAATATAGGTTCGGAAACCTTTGGTGGGGTTACTTTCAGTAGAGCCATTGGAACCCAATTAAACCATGCTCGAAATGATTTGGATGCCTTAATTGTAAATGCTGAAGTAAAGGGATTTCATGACCTTAAAAAAAACCAAGTCGAATGGGGCTTCAAATATACTCGAGAAGACATACGAGATCGAGTGGTGGAGTGGGAAGTTATTGATTCTGCCGGTTTTTCAATTAATCCTCCGCATTTGAATTTACCAATAAATGACCAACCCTATCATCCCTACATAGGACCGTTAGTGCCTTTTCAAAACGTTAGGGCTCTAAATTTTGCAACAGTAGACAGGCTATCGGGTTATGTGCAATTAAATAGAAAAACGAAGGTAGGAAATCATGATGTTTGGTTTAATATCGGATCTAGAATGCACCAATGGAAAGTAAATGGAGCCAATCAAATTGGAAAAAGTCAATTTGAATTTAGTCCAAGAGCCCAATTTGCAATAAAACCAGATTGGGAAAAGGATATTGTTATTAGATTCTCAACAGGTTTATACGTTCAGCCTCCCTCGTATAGAGAACTAAGAGACTCTTCAGGGACGGTACTTCCTAATGTTAAAGCCCAAAAGTCCATACATTTTGTGTTGAGTAGTGATTACAGTTTTAAAATGTGGAATCGCCCATTCAAGTTAGTTTCAGAAGCCTACTATAAAATATTAAATAACGTGAACCCATATACTTTGGATAATGTCCGAATTCGATATGCTGCTGATAATAATGCTGTTGCTTATGCACAAGGTTTGGATCTTAGATTGAATGGTGAATTTGTTCCAGGAACGGAATCTTGGTTTAGTTTTGGGTATTTAAAAACAGAAGAGAACATTGATAATAAAGGGTACATTCCAAGACCTACGGACCAAACTTTGAAATTTGGAATATTATTTCAAGATTACATGCCTAATCTTCCAAGTGTTAAATTATATTTGAACTTGGTATACAACACAGGACTTCCAGGCGGATCACCTTCTTATGCTGATCCGTATCTGTATCAAAATAAAATGCGTGATTACCGTCGAGTTGATGTCGGTTTTTTTAAAGTATTTACCGATAATAATAAAAGTTTACCTACGGGGCATTGGCTAAAAAAATTCAAGGACTTATCTGCCGGTTTGGAAATATTTAATTTGTTCAATAATTTAAATGCAATTACCAATACCTGGGTTCGGGACGTGTATACAAAAAATCAATATGGGATCCCAAATTATATGACTACTAGGGTTTTTAATTTTAAATTAACGGCAAAATTCTAAATTAGAATATCACTTTCAAGATCTGATTTTTCAATTTTAAAATCAAATCCCAATCGCTGTACCAATTCAATAACTAGATTTTTATACCAATTCTCCGATTTTGGATGAATGTAAATTTTTTCAATCAATTGGTTGATATCCACATCAATTTTTAACCCGTTATCAATTTTTAAATCGAAGGAAGTAACATCGGTAATAATACGAATTTCTCTTTCGTATTGGAAACTCTTACGCTTAAATAAAAATGGAAAAAAGGCATTGTCAAATGGAATATACTCTTTTTTATAGTCGATATAATTTACTTCACCAATATGCTGTTCATAGGTTTTATCCAAATGTAAGGCCTCTTGAATTCTCCCAACAGTAGATTGAATTGCCAAACCTTCGCTTTTTTGAGTGAAAATTTGCCACATAGCAAAGGATTCATATTCATTAATATGCCAACTACTAATCACTACATTTTCGCGATGTGATTTGTAATAATCTAAAAAAGCAGGGTTGTTGATAGATAATTTTCGAATTTCTTCAAAGGTTGGTTCACTAAAGGTGCCTTCATATTGATCTTCAAATTTATCCGAACGAGAGAGAAATAATTTTCTATAAAGTAATAAATCAACAAACTTTGACAAGTCCAAGTACTTCCAAACAATAGTGTCTGGGTCTTCAGGAAGCTTGATATTTTTGTCGGTGATAAACATTTAAAGAATTTAATAGGTTCATTTATTCAAAACTTTGCATAGAGACTAGTTTGTTGTAAGTTCCATTCAAGGCAATTAATTCGTCATGTGTGCCTTGTTCTACAATTTTTCCTTTTTGTAAAACCACTATTTTGTCTGCTTTTTGAATCGTTGAAAGTCGGTGTGCAATTACAATCGACGTTCTGTTTTGCATCATATTTTCTAAAGCAACTTGAACAAATTTTTCGCTTTCGGTATCCAATGCTGAGGTTGCTTCATCCAAAATCATAATTGGAGGATTTTTTAAAACCGCCCTAGCAATTGATAATCGTTGTTTTTGTCCGCCTGAAAGTTTGTTTCCGCTGTCGCCAATATTAGTATAAATACCATTTGGTAACTCTTTTACAAATTCGTAAGCATTTGCAATTTTCAAAGCTTCGATAATTTCGTCATCTGTAGCGTCCAATTTACCTAATGAAATATTTGCCTTTATAGTATCATTAAACAAAATGCTATCTTGAGTGACCAATCCCATCAAACCACGTAAAGATTGCAAATTCATGTCTTTAATTGCAACAGAATCAATTTCTATTTGACCCTCATTTACATCATAAAAGCGTGTCAGTAAATTGGCAATAGTACTTTTTCCACTTCCTGATTGCCCAACTAAGGCAACCGTTTGCCCCTTTTTTACTTCTAACGAAAAGTCTTTTAAAACGTATTCGTCTTCGTATTTAAAATTGATGTTTTTGATGCTTATTTCAGATTCAAAGATATCTTTTTCAATTGCATTTTCTTTATTTACAATTGGATTTTCTTGTTCTAATATTTCTAAAATTCGTTCTGCTGCCGCATTTCCTCGTTTGATGTTATAAGAAGCCTTTGAAATTGATTTTGCAGGTGTTAAAATATTGTAGGCCAATCCCATATAAGTTATAAATGCAGCTCCATTTAAAGTGTGTTCAATTAAAACCATGTGACCTCCAAACCATAATAATACCGCAATTACCATGATTCCCATGAACTCACTTAGAGGGGAAGCTAGATTTTGTCGATTACCAATTGTATTGGACAATCCAAAAAATTTATCAGTTGAATTTTGAAATATTTTACCGAAGTATTTTTCTGAATTATAGCCTTTTACTACTTTCAATCCGCCAAGGGTTTCTTCAATAATGGATAGAAATATCCCTTGTTCTTCTTGTGCTTTTGTAGATTGTTTCTTTAATTTTTTACCAATAAGAGATATAACTGTTCCTGAAATTGGAATAAAAATAAATACGAAAACCGTCAGTTTTACACTGATGGTAAACATGGCAATTATCGTAAAAATGATAGTTAAAGGTTCTTTTACAATTAATTCTAATATCGATAAAAAGGAGCTTTGGACTTCATTTACATCACCAGCAATTCTTGATATGGTATCTCCTTTTCGTTTTTCTGAAAAGAAGGCCAAAGGCAAATCTAATGTTTTCTTGTACATGGCATTTCGAATGTCTTTTAGAACACCATTTCTAAGAAAAGTGATAAAAAATAAGGCTAAATAATCAGAAAGATTTTTTAATAAAAATATGGTAATAATTCCCGTTACCAATACTCCTAAAGTATAACCAATTCCATAAGTATCAGTTATGTTTGTAATATAGTAACTTGATAAATTAGAAAGATAAATTTTTAAATCCCAAATTCCAGAATACGTTGGCTCAATATAATTTTGCTTTGCTTGCCCAAACAATACATCCATCATTGGCTGTAAGGAAACAAAGGATAATGTTCCAAAAAGTGCATATAATACATTAAAAAAAATGTTTAAATAGGCGTACTTTTTATAGGGAAGTACAAAGGGAAATATTTTTTTAAAATTACTCATTAATCAATTTTTAAATCTGCTAAAATCCTCTTGATTTTAGTATCTAATTGTGCATTTACTTCTTTAAAATCATCAACTGAATCCAAAGTAGTATTAACACTTACATAAAATTTTATTTTAGGTTCTGTTCCACTTGGTCTGGCGGCAATTTTAGATCCTTCATCGGTATAATAAATCAATACATCCGATTTTGGAATGGACATCATTTCTTTTTCACCAGTCAATAAATTGGTCGCAACAGACGTTTGATAATCTTCCATCATAATTATGCGTTCACCATTAATTTCCTTTAGTGGATTGGTCCGCATGTCAACCATCATTTGCTTAATTTCTTCTAATCCTTCAATTCCTTTCTTAGTAATTGACACCAAAAATTCCTTATAAAAGCCAAAATCTACGTATAAATTTAATAATTCTTGATATACCGAACTTCCATTTGCTTTTGCGATAGCTGCAATTTCACAGATCAGTAGGGTAGAAGCAACGGCATCTTTATCGCGTACGGCATCTCCAACCATAAACCCAAAACTCTCTTCACCACCGCCGATGAATTCTAGTTCAGGAAAATCATTGATCATTTTTGCAATCCATTTAAAGCCCGTTAATCCCACTTTGCATTCTACCTGGTAAGCAGTTGCTAATTCCATCATCATTGGAGTAGAAACAATTGTAGTTCCAACAAATTGTTTTCCAGTTATTTTGCCTGCTTTTTGCCATTTTTCTAATAAAAATCCAGTCATCAAAACCATGGTTTGATTTCCGTTTAAAAGCATCATTTCTCCTTCATTGTTTCTTACCGCAACACCCAGTCTATCGCAGTCTGGATCTGTTCCAATGACAATATCGGCTTGGATATTATCGGCTAATTCCAATGCCATTTTTAAAGCTTCAGGCTCTTCAGGGTTTGGAGATTTTACGGTTGGAAAATCACCATTTGGCTCTGACTGTTCGGCTACCAAATTCACATTGGAATATCCAGCTTGAGCTAATGTATCAGGAACCGACATTATTGAAGTTCCATGTAAAGAAGTAAAAACAATATTAAAATCTTTTTTTGCAGCTGCTGGAGTATTGAAACTTGCGTTTTCTATAGATGATTTTATGAAAGCGGCATCAATTTCTGAATCGATGTATTCTATTAAATCTTCGTTTGCCTCAAATTTAATTTCATCGTATTTCAGTTCTTCAATTACATTAATTATTTCAGCATCTTGAGGGGGAACTAGTTGACCGCCATCTTCCCAATACACTTTGTAACCGTTGTATTCAGGCGGATTGTGCGATGCAGTTAAAACAATTCCTGCTTGACAACCTAGATATTTTAGGGCAAAACTCAACTCTGGTGTTGGTCGTAAGTCGGAGAATAAATAAACTTTTATTCCATTGGCGGAGAAAACATCAGCGACTACTTTTGCTAAAGTTTGGCTGTTATGACGGCAATCGAATGCAATCGCCACTTTTAAATCTTTGTTTGGGAACACTTTTCGCATGTAATTTGAAAGTCCTTGCGTGTTTTTCCCCAGGGTGTATTTATTGATTCTGTTGGTTCCAACGCCCATAATTCCGCGCATTCCTCCAGTTCCAAATTCTAAATTTTTATAGAAACTCTCTTCTAAATTTTTTGGAGATGAGATCATCATTTCCTTAATTTCATCGTGAGTTTCTTTATCGAAAATAGGTGTTAACCATTCGTTTACGGCAGTTAGTATTTTGGTAGGTAGTTCCATTAATTTATGAGTTTAACTCAATTCTTTTGAAATTTTATATCGTTCTTCGTTGTTCTTTGTTCTTAAAATGATTTCACCTAAAAATCCTGCTAAAAATAATTGGGTTCCAATTATCATAGTGGTTAATGATATATAAAACCAAGGGTTATTAGTTACCAATT
>CANHHG010000026.1 GCA_947460615.1 Bacteroidota bacterium | reverse complement strand
TAAGATAGTAATTTTATTTTTTTGGGCACGGGCATCGGATTTCAGAGTTGTGATTTTAGATTTTTCAAATTAAAATCAAATAATTATTATATTTGATAAAAAAAAGCGAAAACAAACCTTCTTTTGTGTTGATAATCGAATTTTGGTAGCGCCTATATACTAGTCCATTTTGCTTAAGGCCATATTTCGTCAAAAAAATATAGTTCAGTACTCATTAAAAAAATCGTCCGTAAAATTTAGTTTTTTGATACGAAACTCAGCTGAACATAATGCCAAAAACCTTTAATAATATAGGAAAAATGCTAATGAAAGATAAAGAATACTATAAAACCGGTGAATTAAAATGCGAAGGGGAAGTATTAGAACTCATTGACTGTTCAAGTAGAGGAAGTGGCCTTCAAATTGAATTTGATGATCATGAAGGTTGTGTGGAATGTTTAATGGGTTTAACTTTGAGAAAAACAAAATTATGGAAATATTATAATAAGTTTGGTGTCGTTATTTTAACCGGAAACTACGTTGTGCTCGACTATAGAGGTGTGCCAAGCGTTAAAGATGGAATTTGGACAATTTTCCGGGATGACGGAAGGCTTCTTCAACAAATAGTTTATAAGGAGGGAGCCATAATAGATATATCAATTTTTGATGATGACAATAATAAAATTAATTAAATTAATTATAAAAATAAAACCAGCAAGGCCTTTTGAATATGATTAAGCTTGTGAAATTTCAAATGCTTTTTCAAAGTTAAACTTCGTGAAAAAATTGTGATTGCCGCTTAGTTAAATACATTTAATGCTGTTTTTGATAACTGAAAATTTGGCGCAAAAAACTATCCAATCGAAAACAAAAACCCTTAACTCTAATTTTAAACAAAACATTCCCAATGAGAAAACTATTTTTTTTTACTCTGCTTTTAGTTGGCCCTGTTATAATGGCCCAAACAAAAACCTTTAAGGGCGCATGGTTTGATATTAATTATCCTTCTAATTTCTTGGCAATCGGCTCTTTAAAATCAACAACTTCTGATGGCTTTGATAGCGCAATTTTTAAATCACCAGATAATCTTGTTGAATTTTATATTTTTTCACCTCAATGGAATGGAGAAGCAACAGATATTTTACTTAATAATAAAGAAAAATTAAGTAGTTCAAAATCTCAAATTAATGGTTATGAAGAAACAAAATGGTGGACAATTACTTCCTCCAATGGATCTTATTCGAGGAGTTATCAACAGAAATTCAATGACTCTCAAAACACGAAATGGATTATTGGTATAAAGTATAAAAACTCTTCCGCTTTAGAAAAATATAAAAAAAAATACGCCTTATTTAAAAGTTCTTTAAAACAGTATGCCGATTAAAATAAGGGCCCGTTTTGAGAAACCGAAAGCAGCAGAGGTGATTGAATACTGACAATTCAAATAGTAATAGTTATGAAAAAAACAATTTTAACAACCTTTTTATCTTTAACAGCATTGTTGTGTTTTTCACAAGAAGTAAAATTTAAAAAAGATATCATTCTAGTGGACAAAAATGAATTTTTATCCTTTGAAAAAGGAGGCGCTTTTGGAGCTGTTAGTTATGATTTGTATGAGCTTGTCTCTAAAAAAAAAATACTTACTTTGGTTTATAATAACGGAGGAACACACATGGAGTTATCCGATGATTATACTCAAATAAAATTTATTACAACCGGCGTTAAAGCCGAAATTAGTGGTGGAGATTTAAGACAGGCAATTAAACTATTATTGAAAAATGACGTTTTAAAAGCTGATGGGACAATTGATGAAACTAAAATTGACTTGTTTATAAAGAATTATGATGAGAATATTTCAAACCGAACAATTATAAATAGATAAAATAATAATTGATCCATGAAAATAATATTCATAATTACATTGTTTGTTTTTTTTACCCATTTGAGCGCACAAAATAAATTCAAAGTTGAACAAAAAGAAACGGAAACTTGGAGAAGTCTTTACTCTTTGATTGATGAAAAAAACAACTTGATTAAAGTATTGGATTCTTCAAAATATTACCTAACATTCAATACTGATAATTATGGCTATTTTGCCATTTTCTCAAAGAAAGGAAGTCCCGGTTGGTCGGCAATTGACTCCGATGAAAATATATTGTTTCAGGTTTATAATACTAGTTTTGGAGAGCCAAATCCCGATTATTTAATTGAAAATAAAATTAGAATAATTGATAGCAACAACAAAATTGGATTTGCAAATGAAAAAGGGAAAATAATTATACCTCCTCAATTTGAAATTGTGACTTCTTTTCATAATGGAAAAGCAATAATTGGTGAAATTTGTGATAAAATTCCGTGGGACAAACATGCTAAAGAAAATGATTGCCAGCACTATTCAATCGTTTGTAAAAAATATGGGTATATCAATGAATTGGGAGAAATTATTGAATCGGGTTATGCCACATTTGAAGAAATACAAAAAAAAATAAATTGGAAAGCCCCTGAAGAATAATATCTGTTTATGAAAAAAAATACCTTATGCCTCTTATTGTTAAATAGTTTTTCTGTGTTTTCTCAGAATACTAACGACTCCATAAAAGCGTTTACATTTCAAGGTTATGGCGAAATATATTACAGCTACGATTCTTCCCATCCAACCTATAATGAAAAGTCCAATTTCCTTTATAATCACAAACGCAACAACGAAATAAATATAAATTTAGCTTTTGGAAAAGCGTCATTCAACCAAAATAATGTTCGAGCAAATGCCGCTTTCATGATTGGGAATTATAGCCAATACAATCTCTCTTCAGAGCCTAATTGGGCACAATTTATTTTTGAGGCCAATGTTGGTTTAAAAGTTTCAAAAAAACAAAACATTTGGTTGGACGCGGGAATTATGCCTTCTCATATTGGTTTTGAAACCGCTATTAGTGCCGATTGTTGGACTTTATCCAGAAGTATTCTTGCTGAAAACTCTCCCTATTATGAAACTGGTGTTAAACTTTCTTATTCCAATAAATCAGAAAAATTTAACGCTTCCTTTATCGTTTTAAATGGTTGGCAAAAAATTAAAACCCCCGATTACTTCAAACAACCTTCATTTGGTTTACAGCTTAATTACAAACCAAGCCCAAAATTAATACTGAATTACAGTAATTTTATAGGTAACGATAGACCGGATGGGATTGACTCGTGGCGATTGTTTCACAATCTTTATGCAATCTACGAACCCTCAAATACGTTTGGAATTGTTGCGGGATTTGATATTGGAATGGACCAATTGGGCCCCACAAGCTATGGAACTTGGTATTCCCCTGTTTTAATTGTCAAACAAAGCGTAAACGATAAGACTAAAATTGCGGTGAGAGGTGAATATTATAGCGACCAAAAACAAATAATTATTACAACAGGAACCAACAATGGTTTTCAAACTTTGGGTTTGTCTTCTAACCTTGACTATGATCTCAATAGCAAAATTAAATTCAGAATTGAAGGAAAAATGTATCACTCCAAGGATAAAATATTTGCCAATGAGAACCAAAATTATTCGCTAACTACAAATCTGTCAATCAAATTTTAAATTAAATAAAGTGGCAACAAAAAATAAAACTACCGAAACTGAAATCGCTGTTATTGACTTTATCCATTCTTTTGTAGACAATGAACAAAAGAAGGAAGATAGCTTAACATTAATTGAATTAATGAAAAAATGGTCGGGCTTTGAACCTAAAATGTGGGGGCCAACAATAGTTGGTTTTGGCAGTTACCACTATAAATATGCCAGCGGCCACGAAGGCGACTCCATGATAATTGGGTTTTCCCCACGAAAAAACGAATTCTCACTTTATGTGGTAGCGCCAGAAAAAGACTACAGTCCTCTTCTATCAGATCTTGGAAAATACAAAATGGGAAAAGCGTGTATCTACTTTAAAAAATTATCCGATCTTGATCTAAGTGCTTTAGAGGCGATTTGTAAAGAAACTATTAAACACCTTGGTTAATAAAAAGCGACTTTACCCATTTTTTGCAAACCTTTCATAAAAATTTTGCGCTCATTGCGGTTAAACAAATAAACGATTATCCTTTTTTTCGCCACAAAAGCTATAAACCCTTCCGCGCTTAGCGGTTAAACAAATTATCGAATAACCGAATCCCCAAATTACCTTTTCTAAGAACTTTCTATTATCTTTGCTTTATGCTGTTTTCCCAAATCTTAGGACAAGAATACCTTAAAAATCATTTGACAAAAAGTGCGTCTTTGGGCAGGATTCCTCATGCGCAATTGTTTGTAGGGCCAGAAGGTTGTGGGACTTTAGCAATGGCAATTGCCTATGCTCAATATGTTTTGTGTCAGAATATTGACGGCGAAAACACTAACGGAAACGAATCTTGTAACCTAAAATTCAATTCGATTTCTCACCCAGATTTGCATTTTATTTTTCCAACGGTAACCACCGAAGACATAAAAACAAAACCCAAGAGTGTTGATTTTATGGCCGATTGGCGCCAGTTTGTTGCTGAAAATCCTTATGGCGGACTTTTTGATTGGTACAAAATTCTAGGGGTTCAAAACAAGCAAGGGGAAATTCGTGTAGACGATGCGCAGGAAATATTAAAATCACTTTCTTTAAAATCCTACGAAGGCGGATATAAAATGGTGATTGTTTGGATGGCCGAAAAAATGAATGTAACTGCTTCCAACAAGCTTTTAAAACTACTAGAAGAACCCCCTGAAAAAACGGTTTTTATTTTGATTGCAGAAAATGAAGAAGATATAATTCAAACTATTTTGTCGCGTTGCCAAGTGTTGCATTTTGGCGGTTTAAGTGAAAAAGTAATCGCCGATAACTTGATTCTTAAAGAGAATATTGAAGCGAGTTTGGCCGACAAAATTGCGCACCAATCACAAGGTAATTATAACAAAGCATTGCTATTACTAGACGAAGAAAGTGAAGAACTGCCGTTTGAAGAATGGTTTGTTTCCTGGGTTCGTGCCGCTTTTAGAGCCAAAGGAAATGCCGAAGCCATTCAGGATTTGATTCTTTGGAGTGAACAAATTGCAGGATTAGGAAGGGAAACACAGAAGAAATTTTTGAACTTTTGCATCGATATGTTTCGGCAAGCTTTAATGCTGAATTATGAAACAAAAAAACTGGTTTACATGGAAACGAAAGTACCTAAATTCCAATTGGAAAATTTTGCGCCATTTGTAAACGGAAACAATATAAATGATATTTTTAAGGAACTTTCCGACGCGATGTATCACATTGAACGAAACGGAAATGCGAAAATAATTTTAACCGATTTATCCATAAAACTAACTCGTTTAATTCACAAAAAATAAACCATTATGAATAATGTAGCTCCTATTTTAGTTTTGATTTTTTTAGCGTTAACTTTTTTACAATCTGGTTACGATAAATTGTTCCATTGGAAAGATAATGTAGGTTGGTTAACCGGTCATTTTGCCAATACCATTTTGAAAAAAGCAGTTCCTTTTGCCTTATTTCACGTGCTAGTTTTGGAATTAATTTCTGGTATTTTAAGTAGTGTTGGCGCAATTCAATTGTATATAAATGAAGACCAAACTTTTGGTTTTTATGCGGGAATATTTTCTTGCGTTACGCTTTTAATGTTGCTTTTTGGACAACGATTAGCGAAAGACTATGATGGCGCTCGCACTATTGTAATCTATTTTATTCCTGCCGTAATGGTGGTTTATTGGTTGAACTAAACCTATTTTCCTATTGCCGCTTTGAACAATCGCATGTCGTTCCACGTGAATTTATCCCCGTGAACTTCCATTAATTCGTTTAAAGATTCTCCTTTAAATCCTTTGAAAATAAGGGTTAGCGCTTCTATTTTGTCTTCTGGCATCACATCCTGAAGTTGCACTTGCCCCGCTTCAATTAACTTGGAAAAATGGCCGTAAATGGTTTGTGTCGTTAATTTTCTAATGGCTGCAATTTCATTTATTGAATTACTTTGAAGCCATAGCTCATAGGTTTCCTGGGCGGTGGATTTTTTGGGCACTGCGGTTTTGGAGCTTTTCTTTTTGGTGTATCGATTTACATCGACATCATCTTCTATAATGGTTATATTCAGCTCTTTAAACTTCGTTTGTATTTCAGAAATTTTATTGCTTCGGTACGATTTAATTTCACTGGAGGTCAAATTTTCTTTTGATATTTCAGCCCCTGCGGCAACGGTATTGATTAGTAATTTTGCTTTCATTAATTGGAAAACGGCTTTAATTTGCATTTCTTCCAAAAGTACTAATTCATCGAAATAGGCTTTTGCTTTTTTAGCGCGTTTTACCTCTTCCATTTTCCATAAAATATCGTAAACAACGCGGTCCATGGTAATAAAG
Source organism: Bacteroidota bacterium (assembly GCA_947460615.1). Classification (GTDB taxonomy): domain Bacteria; phylum Bacteroidota; class Bacteroidia; order Flavobacteriales; family Flavobacteriaceae; genus Flavobacterium. The sequence continues at coordinate 16,958 of CANHHG010000026.1, read as the reverse complement.
AAATAATTGTAAGCCGCATGAATCCGTTCTACTATTTGGTTAATATCGAAATTCTCAGCTGCAAACAGTTTGTCCAATTGAGATAAAAATTTTCTGGATGGATCCAATATTTCTCCGATACTTTCGGCTTGTTTTTTAGCCCAAACGGCATGTTTCGACTTCTCAGAAACTTCCGATTTTTCGTTATAACTGAACTGGTGATTTCTCCATTCTTGGGTTAAATCAGCCCAGTCAAAAGTGCCTTTTAGATAATTATGAAGGTATTTTTTGGTGTCTTGTTGCAACGATTGGGCAAGCGCCTCTTCTGAAGCTTTATTCAAGGAATAGTCCATGACATCTTGATCGTTTGAAATGCCATTCATTTGTAATGGAGAAAGTAAAATCAGCCCATTTAAAGACCGCAGTCTTGATAATGCAACATAGGCCTGACCGGGAACAAAAACTTGCGAAACATCAAGCACGGCTTTGTCAAAAGTAAGTCCTTGGCTTTTGTGAACGGTAATTGCCCAGGCTAATTTTATTGGATAATGAACAAAGGTTCCTAATATATCGTCCTCAATTTCCTTGGTTGTTTCATTGATTTTATATCGGATGTTTTGCCACTCAAATTTTTCAACTTCAATGGTTAAATTTTCATCTGGAAAATGAACCAAGATTTCATTGCTTGAAAGCGATTTTATGAACCCCATTTTGCCATTGTAGTATTTTTTTTCAAAGGAAGGATCATTTTTAACAAACATAATTTGAGCGCCAACTTTCAATTGTAAATTGTATTCAATTGGATATATTTTATCTGGAAAATCGTCCACAATTTCTGGATTAAAAGTCATCAATTTTCCCTCCAAATCTTCCAGCGCTTTGGCATTTATAGCGTCAGCTTTAGCATTATGAGTAGTAAGAATAATATACCCTTTATTATTATTCAAATCGAAGTTGGGTTTTACATATTGATTTAAAACAGCAAGGTCATCGTTTGAAATTTGATTGTTTCTAAGGTTGTTTAATATCGAAATAAAAGCATCGTCTGACTGTCGGAAAATCTTTGATAATTCAATATATAGTGGCGGGTTTTGTTGAATTACATGCGAATGGAAAAAAAATTTCCCGTTGTAATATTTTCTTAATGTGCTCCATTCTTCGTCTCGAATTACGGGTGGCAATTGCAATAAATCCCCGATAAAAAGAACTTGAACGCCTCCAAAAGGGGCTTTCTTTTTTCGTACAGATTGCATCATAAAATCAATGGCGTCTAGTAAATCGGCGCGCAACATGCTGACTTCATCAATAATCATCAACTCCATATTTCGAATAACCGATTTTTTTAAACCACTCATTTTGAAGTGTCTAACTAAAGTATTTTTGGTTTCAAATTTGACGCTATCTGAAAAATGTGGTACAGAGTTGTCGGGAATAAATCCTCCAAAAGGCAGTTGGAACATGGAGTGAATGGTAACCCCTCCAGCGTTTAAAGCTGCAATTCCTGTTGGCGCAACCACCACAGTATTTTTATGTGTAGTTTTAATAATTTCTTTTAAAAGTGTAGTTTTACCAGTTCCTGCTTTTCCTGTTAAAAATAGAGAGCGGTTGGTTTGATTAATAAATTTCAAAGTAAATTCTGCGGCTTCGGATATCGTTTGCATTGTTACAAATTAGACGTTGAAAGTACAATTAATATTTTACTACTAAAAATAAAAAATGCCTTCAATTGAAGGCATTTAACTATTTTAAAAGAATTATTATTTCTTTTTTTCAATTGCTTTTGTCTCTGTTTTAACTTCTGATTTAGAAGATTTATACTTGTCGTTTAAAAGCTTGATAATTTCATTGGTGATATCGTATTTGTCTTCAGCATATAACACTGAAGCCGCATCACCTGTTCCGTATATATAAGCATACCCTTTTTCTTTACCGTAAGATTTGATAAACTTTTTAACGCTGCTCACAACAGAATCAATTTCCACACCACTTTCTTGTTGTAATTGTTGCGCGATAGATTGTTGCGCATATTGAAGTTGTTGTTCTCTTTTTTGTAGTTCAGCCCCTTTTTGTTGTGCCCAAGCTTGTCCGTTCATTTGGGCGTTTTTTTGAAAACTTCCAGCCTCTGCTTTAAATTTTGCAATTTCAAGTTCCAGCTCTTTTCCCATTTCTTCCGATTTAGCTTTGTATTTTGCTTCAATGTCCTTGGCTTCGGTAGACTCCATCATTAATTTTGAGGTATCTACATAGGCAGTTTTTGTTGTTGCAACTTCTGCTTTTTTATTACAAGAGATAATTGAAAATGCGATTGCGATAATTACTAATGATTTTTTCATTCTTTTTATTATTGATTTTTTAATTGTTTGTAAAAGTATAAATTTTAAATTAAATAAATAAATGTTTCAAAATTGTCTGTTGAAGAAACTATAAGTTTTTCTAATCGATTTTGAGTTTACTATAATGATAAGCTATAAAAAACGGGTTTAATTAAGTTTGTTTCCGCGATTAAAATAAAACCTCCTACTACATTTATATCAAACCAGAAAAAGTCTTTTAAATCGCATTAAATCGCTTTTTAGGTGTTTTTTAATACATAAATGTGAGAAGAGCTCTCTAAACTCGATTTAGCTTTCCAATTGGACAATAAGCCAATCCAAAATGCTTTTAAATAATTCATTTTGCCATTTTTGTATTTTTCAGAAAGCAAGCTCACATAAAAGGAATCAAACTTCATGGGAAGTACTTTTTCTAATTTTATGTTTTCTTTTTCAAAAAGAATTTGGATCGCCGTTTTAGAAAAATGCCAGAAATGAATGGGCACATCATAAGCAGCCCAGAACTTTCCATAATAATTGGCGTCGTATGATTTAAAATTGGGTACTGCAATAATTATTGTTCCATTTGGCTTAACCAATCTTTTTAATTCTTGGATTTGAATTTCGAGATCAGGAACATGTTCTAGAACGTGCCACATGGTAATTACATCAAATGACTTGCTTTCTAAGTCTTGGGTAGACTCCGAAAAAGTAATCCCTTTACTAATTGCAATCCCTTTTGCTTTTTGACTTGGCTCCACCCCAATGGTCTTCCAGCCATTTTGTTTTGCGGTTAATAAAAAGTCCCCCGTTCCCGCACCGATATCTAATAAATTTCCTTTTGTAGGGCCGCAACTGTTAATCAAATTTAATTTGTTTTTTAATGCAATTCCTTTGACAAAATGGTATGCTTTTTCAAATAAAGAACGCTTTGAATCGGTATGGGAAATATAATCGTTGCTTTCGTAATACCTCCCTAAATCTTTTGGCGAGGGTTGCGGGGAGGTGATTAATAGGTCTAGATCTTGATCGTAATACAAGTCGAAAGTCTCTTTTGAAACGGAATGGTCAATTACGGTAAGAAAGTGTTTTTTATTAGAAATATTCATATTTAATATTGGTGTAATAAACTTAAAACCTGAACAACTCAATAATAGCAAGCTTTAACAAAGTAGTTTCACGTGGAACATTAGCAATGTGAAATCTAAAATCGGAAATCTAAAATCATTATCGCCCCATATAAATTAACAAAACTGATATGTCGCTTGGGGAAACGCCACTAATCCGAGAGGCTTGTGAAATAGTAACGGGTCTAATTTTTGAAAGTTTTTGCTTTGCTTCAATCGACATCGACTTGATGTTATTGTAATCAAAATCATCTGGTATTTTTAGATCCTCCAAGCGCAATAATTTATTAGCGTTGTTTCTTTCCTTTTCAATGTAACCCGAATATTTAACTTGGATTTCTGCTTGTTCTAAAATCTCCAAATCGATTTCATTGGCTGCAATATACTCATTAACTTTGTCTAATTTCATCATGTCCTCAAGATCAATTTGAGGACGTGAAAACATTTTAAACATCTTATCAGATTGATCAATTAAAGCGGTTTCTTTTGATTCTAAGATTGGATTGGCTTCTGCTGGATTGATACTTGTTTCTTTGAAAAAAGCAACCATTTTCTCGGATTCATTTAGCTTATGTTCCATTCTTCGAAGACGTTTTTCCGAAGCCAAACCAATTTCAAACGAAAGTGGTGTCAATCGGAAATCGGCATTATCTTGACGCAATAATGTTCTAAATTCTGCCCTTGAGGTAAACATTCTATAAGGCTCTTCTGTTCCTTTAGTAATCAAATCGTCTATTAATACTCCTATATAGGCTTCGTCTCTTTTTAATATTAATGGCGCTCTTTCTTGAACTTTTAATGCCGCATTAATACCCGCCATTAATCCTTGAGATGCCGCTTCTTCATATCCAGTTGTCCCATTAATTTGACCAGCAAAATATAAGCCTTCTACCAACTTAGTTTCTAAGGTATGCTTCAATTGTGTAGGGGGGAAATAGTCGTATTCGATAGCATAACCCGGTCTGAAAAACTTAACTTTTTCAAAACCTACAACAGAGCTTAATGCTTTAAATTGAATGTCTTCAGGCAAAGAAGTTGAAAACCCATTTACATAAACCTCAACAGTATTCCAGCCTTCAGGCTCTACAAACAACTGATGTCTTTCTTTATCAGCAAATCGATTTATTTTGTCTTCAATAGAGGGACAATATCTTGGGCCAAGGCTTTTTATTCTTCCGTTAAACATCGGAGACCTATCAAAGCCTTCTCTTAAAATGTCGTGAACATCCAAAGACGTATAGGTCATGTAACACGATTTTTGAAGAGTTAGTGGTTTAGTAATGTCGGAATAAGAAAATTTATCAGGTTTTATATCCCCTTTTTCCTCATTCATTTTGGTGTAATCCAACGATCTTCCATCTACTCTTGGCGGCGTCCCTGTTTTCATTCTGCCCGATTCGAATCCTGCTTTTACTAAATCTTCCGTAACTCCATAAGCAGCACTTTCTCCGGCCCTTCCACCTCCAAATTGTTTTTCTCCAATATGAATTAAACCATTAAGAAAAGTCCCGTTGGTAAGCACTACTGTTTTCGCTTTTATATGAATTCCTAAAGAGGTTTTAATTCCTTTAATTTGTCCATTTTCGATAATTAATCCCGAAACCATTTCTTGATAGAAATCAAGATTTGGGGTTTGCTCCAACATCAATCTCCATTCTTCAGCAAATCTCATTCGGTCGCTTTGAACTCTTGGCGACCACATTGCAGGACCTTTCGATTTATTCAACATTTTGAATTGGATAGCAGTTTTATCCGATACAATTCCTGAATAACCTCCTAGCGCATCAATTTCTCTTACAATTTGCCCTTTGGCAATGCCTCCCATGGCGGGATTACAAGACATTTGCGCAATGTTTTGCAAGCTCATGGTGACCAATAAAGTTTTGGCCCCTAAGTTTGCAGCTGCAGCTGCAGCCTCTGAACCGGCATGTCCTGCGCCAACAACAATAACATCGTAAGTGTCTTGAAACAATTTCTTTTTATTTAATAATCGTTATAACTATGTTCCACGTGAAACATTTTTTGAAAATTCAAATGCAAAAATACAAAAAATAATTAGCCCCGATTAAAGGGAAAATCCTCGCGAAATTTTTCGAGAGATTTGGAATGAAAGCGGGAAAATAAATTCTCGAGAAACCTAAAATTTCGCTTCTTATATTTATTGTTCCACGTGAAACATTTTCATTTTCTCTTCTTCTTTAGCTCTCATAACCAGCTCGTCAGATTCGGTTTTATCTTTATAGCCGCAATAATGCAAAACCCCATGAACCAAAACGCGTTGAATTTCTTCATGAAAAGTAACTTTATAGTCGGTTGCGTTCTCTTTTACCCTTTCAACCGAAACAAAAATATCTCCATTTATCTCATTACCAACAGAATAGTCGAAACTTATGATGTCGGTTAATGTGTCGTGATCCAAATATTGCTGGTTAATTCCCAACAAATAGTCGTCGTCACAGAAAATATAATTGATCTCCCCTTCTTTTTTGTTTTCAGAAAGAATGACCTCCGAAATCCAATTGGAAAAATCAGACTCGTGGTGTAATTCAAAATCGGTTTCGTAATTAAAACTAATCATTGTTTTTAAAATATTCTTGAACCTTCTGGTTAAAATTGGAACGCAAAGGTAAGGTTTGTCTGTTTAAAATTTCAATGCTATTGAGATATTCTTGCAAATTTACCGGAAGGGGCTTGCTTTGATTGTTGAATTCTTTTTGGTTGGTTTGCGATTGACGTTTCTTTTCTTCCCCTTGCTGTTGGGCCGCTTTCTCTAATTTTAAGAGCTCGTATTGTAAATTCAACATTTTCTGTAGTGTTTCGTTATTGAAACCCTTGTTCAACAATTGCTTTTCTATTTGCTTCATTTGCTCCATCGCATTTTGGCCATTCCCGCCCACGCCTTCTTTATTTAGAGCGTTTTGTAATGCTTCACGAAGTTGTTTTTGCTCCTGATAAATTTTCATGATTTCGCCGGCATTTCCTTCGCCGTCATCACCGCTCTCTCCGTTTGGGGTATCTCCTTTTCCTGATTTTCCTTCCCCTTTAGACTTGCCTTTTTCTCCTTGTCCGGTCTTGTTTCCTTCCCCTGGTTTATTCCCTTTTTTCATTCCTTCCTTCATCTTTTCGCCCAGCCCTTCTTGCTTTTTGATAATGTCTGGAAGTTGCATTCCCGACCCTTGTCCCTTTCCTGGTTTAGGTTTTCCACCTTTGCCAGAGCCCGACATCTTCATTTCAGATTGCATGTTGTTTAAAGCATCGCTTAGAAAGTCAGCCAGTTTATTTGAGGCTGAAATAGCGTATTGCTGGTGAGAAAGGCCTTTTGAAATTTGAGAATCCACGAAACTACCAAGCGATTTGTCAATGTTATAATGAACGTTGCCAATTTCTTTGGTGACGTTTTCTGCGATTTTTGGGTTTCTTAAAGACATTGCAAACAAGCTGTCGTCTACATGCTTGAACTGTTGCTTTAAGTTTTGCTGGATTTTTAAATCTTTATTAAAGGCTGGTGAACCTCGTTTTAATCCCTTAAAATGCTTCATTAAATCTTCTTGAGAAAAAGAATAAGCAAGTAAATTATCTAAGATTTGGCGAAGCATTTTCACATCTTCTTCTAGCTGATCCATTTCTGCATCTGCCATTCCTTCCTTCATATCGCCACTCATTTCTTTCATTTTCTTAGAGGCGCTTTTTTGTTTTGGTTTCGCCTTAGACTGATTTTGTTTTTGCAATTCATCAGTTGCTTTTTTTAAATCCTCCTCAATACTTTTTTCTTTTTCAGCTTCTTTAGGAAGATCTATAGGAGATTTTAACTCCTTGTTTTCCTTCTGCAGCTCTTTCAATTCCTCTTGAATTTTATCAAAATCTTTGTTGATAGCTTCTTGCTTTTCTGCCTTATTTTCTTTTTCGTTGTCGGCTAATTTGTCCTGTTTATCAGCTAGTTTATCCAATTGGTCGGCAATTTGTTCTGCTTTCTTTTCAACATAATATTTTTTAGTCAGCTCAACTAGCTGCTCCAGCGTTTTGGTTTGATTCTTAGTGATTTGTTTGAATTTTTCTAGTTTATCAAAAAGTTCTTCGTTTTTTAATTTGTCATTTAACTCTTTAAGCTCGTCTAAAAGTTTCTTGTTTTTTTCTAATTCTTTTTCGGCGTTTTCTAGTCTTTTTTGTAGTTCTTCTTTGAATTCGTCTTTTTTCTCCGATTTAAATTTTTCCAAGTTTTCTTCCATTTTTTTGGAATACTCTTTCATGATTTCGTCTTGTTGCTTTTGACGCTTAATAAAATCATTGACTTTTTGTTGGTCTTTGAACTCTAAACTTTCTTTTTCCTTGCCGTTTTTTTGAAGCTTTTCAATTTCTGAAATTTGCTTGTCTTGGTTTTTTAACGACTTTTCTAAGCTATTAATGGTATTGTTTTGCTCTTGTAAAATCTGCTCTTCCTTTTCTTGATCTGTTGCGATTCTGTTATAAAAAACAGCCGATTTAGAACTTTTAAAATTATGAATAGCATCATTGTCAAATACCTCAAAATAATATTCATAAGCAATTCCTTGCTCTACCGGAAGATTACTTGGAAACGCAAACACAAATTGGTCGTAAATGTCTTTTTTAACCAAAATAAAAGCCTTTTTTGGAGATTGAGGCTTGTCCTTTTCGTAATATACAATTTGCAGCTTACTAAGCCCGTAATCATCAGAAACCTGTCCTAAAACATAATTTTTAGAAATCTTTAAACTATCTGGCGCATTGTTTACATTAATTGTTGGAAATTGATCTTTAATAACCGAAATCTGATAGCTTAAACGTTCATAATCTTTAACCTTGTTATTTGAAGTTATGATATTGTACTCCGTGCTTTGAGAAATATTTTTAGAAAATCTAAATTGATTTTCTGCTTTAATAAATGAAAAATTAGACTTGATATCGTTCCAATTGACTCTTTGAGTTGCCACGGTATTCATTTTCCAAGTTACCAATGTGCCTTCAGGAATAATAGCGTTACCCGTTCCTTTAATCGTCTCCGATTTCTTATTTAAATAGGACGGAAAGTTTAAAGTCATTTCTAAATTGGTGATTGCGGGAACGGCAACCACATTTAATTCATAATCCAACGAGGAAACAGAATTGGCTTCCATAAAAAAAGAAACATTGGAATTTGGCTTTTCAATTTTATATTGGAATTCTCCGTTTCCATTGCTCTCCATAAAGTAACTTTCAGAACCAATATTTATCTTTACGGTTTCAGGAATTATTTTCCCTTCTGATTTAACTTTGATAACAAAATCCTTATTTTGTTCGGTTTCCAACTCCTTATTTAGCAATACAAGCTGGAAAGGTGCTGGCGGCAAAAATTGCTTTTTAAAATTAACTACTCTTTCAAAACTTTGGGAAATTACATAACTATTACCTGAAACATAGAAAAATAAGAACAACAAAATCGGTAAAATTGCTAAAGGTAAATATCTTTTATTGACATTAAAATTGATTGCATTGCTAAACGGAATTGGGCTAAGTAATTTCGCTTTTTGTTCGATGGATGCCAAAAGTAATTCGGATTTTTCCTGATTGACGGTATCGGAAAGCTGAAGGAAATTGGTCAATTTATCGCTCACTTCTGTAAAATGAGTGCCAATGATTTCGGAGGCTTCTTCGAAATTTATTCCTTTTTGAAGTTTGAATAATTTAAATATTGGAAACGCTACAAATCGAATAAGCAAGAATGCTTCAACAACAACAAAGAACACAAACAATATCGTTCTGCCTATTGGTTTCAACCAAAGAAAATATTCAATAAAAAGAGTAAATAAGAAATAAATTAACCCTAAGCCGATAAAAAATAGCGAGCCTCGAATTAGTTCATTCGTATAATACTTTTTTATAAAAGCTTCTAATTTTAGAAAAATAGATTTTGAATCTTCCAACTACAATCAAGATTTATTAACGGATAAAATTACGATTTTAAATCAATTAAAAAAGTAAATTTTATAGACATAAATTGAAATTGTATCTTTGCTAAAAATTTATAAAAATGTCAAAGCAAGTTCGTGTTCGTTTTGCGCCAAGCCCTACAGGACCATTACATATTGGTGGAGTTCGCACCGCGTTATTTAATTATTTATTCGCCAAAAAAAAAGGTGGTATTTTCTTTTTAAGAGTTGAAGATACTGATCAAAATAGGTTTGTTCCTGGTGCAGAAAGTTACATTTTGGAAGCATTAGAATGGCTAGGTATTTCACCTGATGAAACGATAGGAAAAAACGAGAAATTTGGACCTTATCGCCAAAGTGAAAGAAAACAATTGTACAAACAATATGCCGATCAATTGATAAATTCAGGTTGGGCGTATTATGCTTTTGATACTGCTGAAGCTTTAGATTCTCACAGAAAACAACACGAAGAACAGGGAAAAACGTTTATTTACAACCACCATAATCGAGAAAAATTAGATACTTCTTTGGTTATTTCAAAAGAAGAAACGGAAAAGAGAATTGCTAATAGCGAAGAATATGTCATCCGCTTTAAAACTCCAGTTGATGAGACTTTGCATTTGCATGACATCATTCGTGGAGAAGTAAAATTTGAAACCAATTTATTAGACGATAAAGTTTTATTTAAAAGCGATGGAATGCCAACTTACCATTTGGCGAATATTGTGGATGATCATTTAATGGAAACTTCCCATGTGATTCGTGGAGAAGAATGGTTGCCATCAATGCCGTTACACGTTTTATTGTACCGTGCTTTAGGTTGGGAAGCTCCGGAATTTGCTCACTTGCCGCTTATTTTAAAACCTGTTGGAAATGGAAAATTATCCAAGCGTGATGGGGACAAATTAGGGTTTCCGGTATTTCCTTTAGAATGGAAAACCGAAGAGGGAGTTTCATCTGGTTATAGAGAATCGGGATTTTATCCTGAGGCAGTAATCAACTTTTTAGCATTATTAGGATGGAATGACGGAACCGAAAAGGAGTTGTTTTCGTTGGAAGAATTAGTTCATCAATTCGATTTGAATCGAGTTCATAAAGCGGGAGCAAAATTCGACCCAGAAAAAAACAAATGGTTTAATCATCATTATTTACAAATGCAAAGCGATTCTGATTTAGCAAAATCGTATGCCCCGTTATTGGAATCAAAAGGAATTTCTATTTCGGAAGAGCGATTGACAAAATTGGTTTCCTTAATAAAAGAACGTGCTAATTTCGTTTCGGAATTTTGGTCGCTCTCGGATTATTTTTTCGAAACACCAACCTCCTACGATGAAAAAGCAACGAAAAACTGGAAAGAAGATACTGGCGATTTGATGAAACAATTAATTGTTGTTTTGGAAAGTATTGATACTTTTTCTTCAGACAAAATTGAAACCATCGTAAAAGATTGGATGACCGAAAATGAAATTGGAATGGGAAAAATTATGCAACCGTTTCGATTGAGTTTGGTTGGCGCGCTAAAAGGCCCACATCTTTTTGATATTGCCGATTTTATCGGAAAAGAAGAAACGATCAATCGAATTCAAAAAGCAATTTCCGTTTTATAAGTCTGTTTTAGAAAACTAAAGAAAATTTTAGTGAAAACTTAAAATAAAAGCCCTGATTTAATCGTTTTCAAAAAACCGAAGGATTTGTCTTAAAAATTAAAAAATTGCTTTAAAAGCCAGTTATTAAAGCCGTTTTTAATCATTCAAATTGATAACTCAAATTGATTCGATAGTTAAAATCAATAATAGAAAAAGCGCCTCAATTGGGCGCTTTTTTGTTCAGTTAAAAATATTATTTCAATTCTTCTAACACTTTTTCATTTTTTTCAGATTGGCTTAATTCTGAAAGTTGCGAATTAAAATCATTTAAATTTTCCCCGTCTTTTTTCAAATTACGAATCGCAAAAATTCGAACCGCCGGCATTTGACTTTTTAACGACATGGAATATAATTTCGTCAAAACCTCTGAATCGATATCTTTAAAACTTACTTTATCAGAAAAATGTAAAATCAAATTTGAAAACAGTAACGCATTATTATCGTTTTTCACGTTTTTAATAATCGTTTGACAAATCAAACTGAAATTATCGATGCTTTTAATGGTTTCAATAATGGCGTCCAGAGTAACATTCGCAACAGCATCGTCTTTTTCTTTTACATATTTATTAATCTCTTTTTGCATCGACATCAATAAATTTTCTTCCTTTTTACCCTTTTCTTCCCAAGCATCTTTCAATCCAACAGTTCGATTAAATACCAATTTTTCAGGAGTTGAATCCTTATCAACATTGAAATAACCCATGCGTTGAAATTGGAATTGGTCTCCCGATTTCACGTTTGCCAAACTCGGCTCTACAAAACCTTTCACGATTTGTAAAGAATTCGAATTCATAAATTCTAAGAAATTTTTCTCTTTATGGCTGTCTGGCGCTTCATCAATAAACAAACGATCGTACTTTCTCACTTCGGCTGGAATAGCGTGTTCAATAGAAACCCAATGCAGCGTTCCGGCAACTTTTCTCTGACTTGCTTCGCTTCCACTTCCGCTTCGACTATCACTGTCGTATGTGACGTGAATTTCGGTGATATTTCCTGCAACATCTTTTACAACGCCTTCCCCTTTGATGATATACGCATTTTTCAAACGCACTTCTCTGCCTATTGACAAACGGAAAAATTTAGCGGGCGCTTCTTCTAAAAAGTCTTCTCTTTCAATATATATTTCTCTTGAAAATGGGACTTTTCTATAACCCGCACTTTCATCTTCTTGATTGTTCTCAGCGTCTAATAATTCTTCTTTTCCTTCAGGATAATTAGTAATTACAACTTTCACAGGGTCTAAAACCGCCATAACACGAGGCGCTTTTTTGTTTAAATCTTCGCGCAGGCAAAATTCTAAAAGTGAAACATCTATAACATTTTCTCGTTTTGCAACCCCAATTATTTCACAAAATTTACGAATAGCATTAGCGGTATATCCCCGTCTTCTTAATCCTGAAATGGTTGGCATTCTGGGATCGTCCCAACCGTTTACAATATTTTCTTGAACTAATTGTAGGAGTTTTCTTTTGCTCATTACAGTATAATTTAAGTTCAATCTTGCAAATTCGTATTGGTTAGGTCTTACTTTTTTATCGTCGTAAATCTGATCTAAAAACCAATTGTACAATTCGCGGTGCATTACAAATTCGAGTGTACAAATAGAATGTGAAATTTGCTCAATATAATCGCTTTCGCCATGAGCATAATCGTACATTGGATAAATTTTCCAATCGTTTCCTGTTCTATGGTGATGGCGGTGTAATATGCGATACATCAAAGGATCGCGCATCAACATATTGGTAGATTTCATATCAATTTTAGCTCTTAAAACGTGACTTCCTTCTGGAAAATCTCCTTTTTTCATCGCTTCAAATAAAGATAAATTTTCTTCAATCGAACGATTTCTGTAAGGTCCGTCAACTCCAGGTTGTGTAGGTGTTCCTTTTTGAGCGGCCATTTCTTCAGAAGATTGACTGTCCACATAGGCTTTCCCATTTTTGATCATTTCAACTGCCCAATCGTATAATTGTTGAAAATAATCCGAAGCATATCTTTCTTCAGCCCATTGAAAACCAAGCCATTGCAAATCTTCTTTTATTGCATCAACATATTCTTGCTCTTCTTTCGCAGGATTGGTATCGTCAAAACGAAGATTTACCGGCGCATTATAACGTAATCCTAGTCCAAAATTCAAACAAATCGATTTGGCGTGGCCAATATGCAGATATCCGTTAGGTTCTGGCGGAAAACGAAAGCGTAATTTATCTTGAGGAAAACCGCTAGTTAAGCTGTCTTCTATAATTTGTTCAATAAAATGAAGCGATTTATCTTCGGTTGACATAATTTTTATTTAATTTTAGCAAAGGTAAAAAAGTTTAAGGTTTAATGTTTAATGTTTATCAATAAACCGATAAAAAAACTAAGGAATGTAAAAGAACTTCAATTCTTAAACGCTTAACTTTAAAACCTTAAACATTTAAACAAAAAACAAAATGGGCACTATAAAATTACAAAATATAAGAACGTTCTCTTTTCACGGTTGTTTGATTGAAGAAAGTAAAATAGGTTCCAATTACTCGGTGGATCTAGAAATTAAAACCGATTTAAGAAAATCGTGCCTTTCGGATGAGTTGAAAGACACGGTAGATTATGTGTTGTTGAACCGAATTACAGTGGAGGAAATGGCAATCCGGTCGAATTTATTAGAGCATGTGGGACACCGAATAATTGTAAGGGTTTTTGCCGAAATCCCTTCGGTATCGAGAATTCTATTGCGGGTTTCTAAATTAAATCCGCCTATTGGTGGTGATGTTGAGGCGGTTACCATTGAGTTGGAAGAATATAGAAATTAGGATTTACTACCGATTGAAATAATTGAAGATATAAAATTTAAAATTCAAAATAATTTCTATATTTGCAATCCGTTAAATAATGGCGTCGTGGCCGAGCGGCTAGGCTGGGCTCTGCAAAAGCTCCTACTCCGGTTCGAATCCGGACGATGCCTCTAAAACCTTCAAGGAAACTTGAGGGTTTTTTAATTTAAATTTTTAAGAAAATTGATTTGAAGTATTAATTGGTTTGGTTAATATAACGTTCTGGTACTACAGCGGGTTTGGGTTCTTAATTTAGACTTATTTTTCGGTTATCGCGAAACTGCCAAATATAAGACCATTTTCCAATTAAGCCAATTGCCCAAATCCGTTGTAGTAGCTGTTAGTGGCTGTGTTTATTATTTACAATAATTACTTCGGAATTTACCTTTTTCGTATTCGATTACTACTTTCTTGTAATATTGATTATTTATTTCATTTGGGTCATAGTAAAATTTTCCGTGATATTTATTTATCCATTCTCGCCATAGTTTTACATCTCCTAAAGTCGGGTAATAAATTATTCCTATGTAAGTTCCATCCAGTTTTTTTGGAGAAATCCCTGTCAAGCATACAATTTCATTTGGAGTTTTAAGGTTTAAATTGTTATTTTTCCCCAACAAATAATTTTCAATTTTTGTTATTTCAGAAAGGATATATTCTTCTGCCGATATTTCATTTTGCGAATAAGCACAAAGTGAAAAAAGAGTAAAAAATAAGGCAAATGTAATTTTCATAATTAATTCAAATTTATCCATTTCTGTTGGTACATTGCCACTAACTTGTATATAGGCGTTACTTTTTTGCGCCTATCACTCCAATATTGAGGGATTGGAGTCACTTACTTATTTATTCCAAATGTAACACATTAATAGTAAATTAATAATTCTACTCGATCTTCTCCAACGCCTTTTTTACAATTTTTTGGTCGCTAGGAAACCATCCTTGAAGCATTATAGCTATTCCAAAAACAATTAATAAAACACTAATTACTTTCTTTATGGTTAGTGTATTTTTAGGAGTCATTTTATGTTTTAATTGTTTGGCTAATAAAATTTTACCCATATCAACAATTAAATAAGTAAGTATCAAAGTTCCAAAAAAAGTAATCATTCTGGAAGTTTCTAATTCTAGTTTTGGTCCTACCGTAATTAATATTAAAAACCAAAAAAGTAAAACACCAACATTAATAAAATTCAATAAAAATCCTTTAATGAATAAAGCGCGATAATCTTTCTTTTGGAATACAAATTCTATTTCTTCTTCAGAAACTTCGTTTTTTAATTTTTTTAGTTTTATAAAAGAGATAATTCCGTAGGTGAGCATTAAAATACCTCCAAAAATAAATATCGCTGGATCGTTTTTTAAACTCTCAATTAATTTATAACTACTGAAATAAGCAATTAATATAAAAACGATATCTGCAAAAACAACTCCTAAGTCAAATACTAAAGCAGCTCTAAATCCTTTAACTGCGCTTGTTTCTAATAATACAAAGAAAACGGGTCCAATTAAAAAACTTAAAAATATTCCAAGCGGAATGGCGGTTAATATATCTTGAATCATCTTTATTTATTGCTGTTTTATATTCAAATATAATTAAAAAAATGAATTTTCAATTATTCCTTTTCTCTTATAAAATGAAAATCCAATTGCTTTTTCACTAAATCTGCGTTTTTAACTTTTACATAAATTTCATCTCCTAGTTGAAGTAAATTATGAGTTGTAGCGCCAACTAAAGCATATTGTTTTTCATCAAAAGTGTAATAATCGTCTTTAATTTCTCGAATTCTAACCATTCCCTCGCATTTATTTTCGATAATTTCTACGAAAATTCCCCACTCAGTAACTCCTGAAATTACGCCTAAAAATTCTTGATCTTTATGGTCTTGCATGTAACGAACTTGCATTTATTTTATACTGTCACGCTCCGCATGTGTAGCTAGATTTTCCATATTAGACGAATGTAAACACTTGGTTTCATAGGTTTCTTCGTCCACCGATTTTCCTCCATCTAAATAAAATTGTAATAATCGATGCACCATAACATCAGGATAACGACGAATTGGTGAGGTAAAATGAGAATAATAATCAAATGCTAATCCGTAATGACCGATATTATCGGTTGAATATTTAGCTTTACTCATACTTCGAATCGCTAAAGTGTCTATTAAATTCTGCTCTTTTTGACCTTGAACATCGTTTAATAATTTATTTAAAGACATTGAAATATCGCCTTTTGATTTGAAATTGATACTGTAACCAAATTTTGAAATCACATTTTGAAGCGCAATTAATTTATCTTCATTAGGCTCATCGTGAATTCTGTAAATAAAGGTTTTCTTTTGTTTTCCAATAAATTCAGCCACTTTTTTATTAGCTAAAAGCATGAATTCTTCAATTAAATGATTGGCGTCTTTCGACATTTTAAAGAAAACTCCAACAGGTTCATGATTGGCATTTAGATTGAATTTTACTTCTACTTTATCAAATGAAATAGCCCCTTGAGCCATTCTTTTTCTTCGGAAAATTTTAGCTAATTCATCTAATTTTAAAGTAGCGTTTACAATCTCATCTGAAACTTTATAAGCTGCTCCAGTAATAGAAGTTTCTATTGGAATTGTATTATCTTTGGTTTCAATAATATATTGTGCTTCTTCATAAGCAAATCGTTGATCGGAATAAATTACCGTTCTTCCAAACCAATTATTTACCACTTCCGCTTTTTCAGTTATTTCAAAAATAGCAGAGAAGGTATATTTTTCTTCATTTGGTCGTAAAGAGCAAGTAAAATTAGATAATACTTCCGGTAACATTGGAACCACACGATCTACTAAATATACAGAAGTAGCGCGTTGGTATGCTTCATCATCTAAAATAGTTCCTTCTTGTAAATAGTAGGAAACATCGGCAATATGAATTCCAACTTCGTAATTTCCATTTTCTAATTTTTTAAACGATAAAGCATCGTCAAAATCTTTAGCATCTTTTGGATCAATAGTAAAAGTTAGTGTATCGCGCATATCTCTGCGTTTTTTAATTTCACTTTCTTGAATTGAAGTATCTATTTTTTGGGCATATAATTCTACTTCTAATGGAAATTCTGCTGGTAAACCATATTCTGCTAAAATAGCGTGAATCTCAGTATTATGTTCTC
>CANHHG010000025.1 GCA_947460615.1 Bacteroidota bacterium | reverse complement strand
TGTGATGATACTTGGAATCAAGAGGATGAAATTCCAATGTTTGATGCTGGAGATGTTCCTGGCGAGCAGAAAACGATGAGCGATTATCAGTTGGAAGATTTGTTAGATAAGCAAAACACCAAAATAATATATGTTTACGATTTTATTAATATGTGGACCTTCCTAGTGGAATTGGCTGCTATTGAAGACCAGATTCCAGGCAGCATTTATCCTGAAACTATTTTTTCTCATGGTGAGATGCCGGATGAAGCGATTGAAAAAAACTTTGAAGCCGATATGAACGATGATATTTATGGCGAATTTGAAGATGATATAGACGAAGACGATTTGGACCTATTCAGCGGAGACGATAGTTTTGAGGATTATGGATCGGAGGAGAATTGGTAGTCTCAAAATAAGTACAAAGTTAAAATTAAGGAACAAAGGCTCAAGGACAAAAAATATAATTACATAGCGCCAAGAAGAAAGGCAAAGAAGCTTCTTTTTCTTGGTTCTTTTTTATGAAAAAATAAATAAATGTTAAACCTATACAATACACACATTGAAACGTTGTCCATTCACAGAGTTGGCAATAAAAGCAGAAATGAAACTCAATTTTTATCCGGTCAACCTTTTAATCTTACCGACGAAATTGTACCGCTGATGAAAGAATATTTCTTCCGCCCTTTCAGAGAAAAAGAAGAGAATTATTTCCAGTTTGCTCATGAGGTAGATTTGGATTACAATGAAATGTTCCAATTTGCTTCGGAAATTTTTGCAAACCCAAGTAGTCTTCACGACGTTTCTAAGAAAATTACCAATCATTTATTTGAGCAATCGAATCATCCGCACATTAAAAATGGGGAAGTTTACGTAACCTACTTAACTAATGTAAACATTGATAATAATGTAGTGGATGCTATTGGCGTTTTCAAAAGCGAAGTGCAAACAGATTTTTTACAATTTGAAGAAAAAGGAACTACTTTAGAAATGATTTTGCAACAAGGAATCAACCTCAGCAAATTAGATAAAGGTTGTTTGATTTTTAATTACAAAAAAGAGGAAGGATACAAGATATTATCGGTAGACAGCAATCGCTATGATGCCAGATATTGGCTAGAACATTTCCTATCTGTTGATGCTTTTCAAGATGAGAATTTTATCACCAAGAAATACTTGAAATTCTGTCAAGGATTTGCAAAAGATGTTGTTTTTCCTGCTGAAGATAAAAAACAAGAAGTAATGTTTATGAATCGTTCAGTGAATTATTTTGCGAAAAACGACCAATTTGAGGAAAGTAATTTCCTAAATGAAGTAATGGACAATCCTGATTTAATTCCTGAATTTAGAAGCTATAAAGTAGATAAAGGGGAGAAATATAGCATTGAAGATGTTACCACTTTTCCAATAGCAAATTCAGCCGTTTCTGACGCTCGAAAATCAATAAAAAATGTAATAAATTTAGACACTCACATTCAAATAAAAATGGATTTTATTAATCCTGAAAGTGCGGAAAAATTTGTTGAAAAAGGCTGGGATGAAGAAAAACAAATGTATTATTACTTGGTTTATTTCAACAAAGAACAAAAAAGCTAGATTTAATAATCAATACTCAATCCCTTATTTTTTTTAAAGGGATTTTTTTTAAAAATAATTGTTTTTGTAACATTTAAAAACATAAAACGTCTTACATTTATAAAAAAATAAGATTTGGAAACTATACTATCGATTAACAATCTGAACAAAATTTACAATAAATATGTTCACGCCGTAAACAATGTATCACTTGAAATAAAAAAGGGCAATGTTTACGGAATTCTAGGTCCTAATGGAAGTGGTAAATCTACCACTTTAGGAATTGTTTTAAATGTAGTAAATAAAACTTCTGGCACTTACAGTTGGTTTGAAGGTAAACTAGAAACCCATGAAGCTCTTAAAAAAGTAGGCGCAATAATTGAACGCCCCAATTTTTACCCCTACATGACAGCCAAACAAAACTTGGAGTTGGTTTGTAAAATCAAAAATATCGATTATTCTAAAGTTCAAGAAAAACTAACTTTAGTAGGTTTATTAGATCGCGAAAACAGTAAATTTAATACCTTTTCATTAGGGATGAAACAGCGCTTAGCCATAGCTTCCGCATTATTAAATGATCCTGAAATTCTTATTTTAGATGAACCTACCAACGGATTAGACCCTCAAGGTATTCATCAAATACGTGATATTATTCGGTTAATTGCCTCCCAAGGCACCACCATTTTATTGGCTTCTCACCTACTCGATGAAGTGGAAAAAGTGTGTTCCCATGTATTGGTTTTACAAAAAGGTAAAATTTTATATACTGGGACGGTTGACGGAATGTCCTCTAATGAAGGTTATTTCGAATTGCAATCTGAAAATAACGACACTTTAATTAATGTAATTCAAGCGCATCCAGCAATTGAGAAAGTAGTTGCTGAAGAAGGAAAAGTATTGGTGTATCTTAAAAAACCTTTGGAAGCCGCCGAGTTAAACAAATATTTATTTCAAAATAATATTTATTTGAATCATTTGGTTAAACGTAAATCAAGTTTGGAAGACCAATTTTTAGAGTTAACAAAAAACAAATAACGATTGCAACAGCAATCAAAATCATTAGTAAAAATGAAAAGATTACTCTCTATAGAATTACAAAAAATTTGGCTCAGTAGGTCAAGCAGAATATTGTCAATTGCTTATTTTTTTATACTTTCTTTTATCGCTCTAATTGCTTCAATAAAATTTAATATTGGCAGTTTCCAACTTCATATCGCTGAGCAAGGGATATTCAATTTTCCATATATCTGGCATTTTAACACCTATATTGCCGCCATTTTAAAATTCTTTTTAGCCATAGTAATTGTATCAATGATGGCTAATGAATACAGTTATGGTACCTTAAAGCAGAACTTGATTGACGGAATGAGTAAACAAGAATTTGTACTTTCAAAATTCTTAACTGTGGTTGTATTTGCCGCAGCATCAACCCTTTTTGTTTTTGCTATGTCTCTAATTCTTGGCTATAGCTTTTCCTCCTACACCGAGATTAGTATTGTTTTTACTGACCTTGAGTACCTTTTAGCGTATTTTGTAAAATTACTAGGTTTCTTTTCTTTTTGTCTTTTTTTAGGGATATTGGTAAAAAGATCTGCTTTTGCGATAGGTTTCCTGTTTGTTTGGAATATTCTGGAGGGAATTGCAAAAGGTATTTTGAATTTTAAAATATTTCCAGAGGGAAAAACTGCTGATCACATTATGCAATTTTTTCCATTAGAGTCGATGGGGAATTTAATTGTGGAGCCGTTTTCAAGATTATCAGTAATTAAAAATATTCAAACCGCCATTGGAGGTGCGGGAAATGGAAAAGATTACAGCGTTCATTTTAGTTCTATTTTAATAGTTTTAGCATGGACTGTAATTTTCGTTTTTCTTTCTTATAAATTACTGAAGAAAAGAGATTTGTAGTATATTTGTGTAGTTATGAAAATTACACAAAAATCCCTCTATTTAATTTTGTCAATTTGCTTTTCATGGGCAATAAATGGGCAGTACATCCAAGTTAATGATACCTATACCGCTCAACAGCTAATTCAAAACGTGTTAGTTAGCAATAGTCCTTGTGCTAATGTCAGTAATTTTTCAGTTAGTGGAGATGCTTTTAGTGGGTTTCAAAATAGCTATGGTTATTTCAGTGCTGGAACAAGTAATTTTCCTTTTTCTGACGGAATTGTATTAAGCACTGGAAAAGCAACCTCGGCAGTAGGCCCAAATAATTTCATTTTGAGTCAAGGTGGCACCTCTTGGCTAGGTGATTCAGATCTAGAAACGGCACTTGGAATTACCAATTCAATTAACGCAACTTCTTTGGAATTTGACTTTATTCCGATAACCAATAAAATAAGTTTTGATTACATTTTTTCCTCTGAGCAATATTTATTAAATGCTTCAAGCAATCAATGTAATTATACCGATGGTTTTGCTTTCTTACTTAAGCCGGTAGACAATTCGACCCCTTATCAAAATTTAGCTGTAGTTCCAGGGACTACTATTCCAGTAAAAATAAACACGGTAAGAGGTGCTGGAAGTATTTGTCCTCCAGCAAATCAATCTTTTTTTGATGCATTCAATGGAACAAATCACCCTACCAATTTTAATGGGCAAACAGTAATTATGAAAGCGGAAGCAAATGTAATTCCAGGAACACCCTATCACATAAAATTAGTAATTGCAGACCAAGGAAACAATCTTTACGATTCTGCCATTTTTCTCGGGGCAAATAGCTTTAATGTTGGCGCCAATTTAGGATCAGATAAATTAATTGCCACTAATAATCCTATTTGCGAAGGCGACACTTATGATTTAAATGCCACTCAAACGGGCAACTATTCTTATAAATGGTTTAAAAATAATTCTGAAATTTTAGGTCAAACAAATCCAATTTACACCGTAAGGGATTCTGGCGTTTATAAAGTAGAAATTACATTAATAGGATCAACCTGTATAGCAACAGATGAAGTGATTATTGAATACAGTTCAAAACCCTCTTTAACGAGTACCCGCCTTATCCAATGTGACGATGATAATGATGGTGTTGCAACATTTGATTTAACGAAAGTCAATTCAATAATAACGGGGAATAATACCCAATTGAGTAGTGTGGTATACTTTGAGAATATAAATGATACAAACCCGATTTCAAACCCCAGAAGTTATAGAAATACAAACACAAATACTGTTTACGGACGGGTTTCTAATTCCTTTGGCTGTGTGTCTTTCGCAACAGTAAACCTTCAAATATCAAATCAAGTTATAGGGCCACAAAATCCAATTTTAAAATGTGACGGTGATGGAAATTTAGATGGATTTACAATATTTAATTTAAATAATGATGCCACCCCACAAATTTTATCAGGATTTCCAACTGGATTAGTAGTTGAATATTATTTAACCAATAATGATGCGTTATCCCAACAAAATCTGCTGACAAATAATTACACTAATAGCATGGTAAACGAGCAAATTATATATGCAAGGATTGTTAACGGCCCTGATTGCTTTGGAATTACACCTGTAAAATTAAAAATTACCGCTTTTTCTCCTACAAATTTTGATGATGAAACCGTTTATATCTGCAATGGAAACTCGAAGCGAATTTCTGTATCCAATATCTTTTCAAGTTTTGTATGGAGTAATGGTGACAGGACTAATTACACAAGCATTGCAACTGCCGGAAATTATACTGTAACCGTAACAAATGCCTTAGGATGTCAAGCAACTAAAAAATTTATTGCGTTAAATTCTGGTACTGCAATAATTACCTCAGTGGATATCGTAGATTTTTCAGGTAGTGAGAATTCAATTAATATTAATTACACTGGAATTGGAAATTATGAATTTTCAATTGACGGGGTACACTTTCAAAATAATCCACAATTTAATAACCTAGTTGAAGGAAACTATTTAATTTATATTAGGGATATAAATGGGTGTGGATTTCCAACTCCAACTAAAGTTTTTGTATTGGATTATCCTAGATTTTTTACTCCAAATGGGGATAGTTATAATGATTTTTGGACTATAAAAAATAGTGCCAAATATCCAAATATGATGATTTACGTTTATGATAAATATGGTAAACTAATTACCCAGGTAAATACTAAAGCAAATGGTTGGGACGGTACTTATAACGGACAACCTTTACCAGCCGACGATTATTGGTTTTCAATACTTATAAATAACGATCGAATAATTAAAGGTCACTTTGCTCTATTAAGATAATTATACTATTTTTACACTTTGTGAATACTACTATGAAAAAATTAGCATTACTTTTTTTACTATTATCTTCTTTGATATCTTTTTCTCAGTTGAGTAATAAACACTGGATACCACCTTTGCATTCTAGAGATAATACGGCTATTTCTGACCAATATATCTACATGTCCACTAATGAAACTGTTCCGTTTCAAGTAACCGCAACTGATGGAAATGGCACACCTTATGCTGGTTCCCCTTTTACAATCTCGGCTTCAACTCCCGCATTTTTCACTATAGGAACAGGGCAACCAACAAAAATGTTTCTTAGTTTAAGTGATGTAAATACTGTTGTTACAGGTAAAGGGGTAATGCTTCAAGGAACTAAAGATTTTTATGTGAGCTTTAGAATGCGACATGCAAGTCATGCTGAAACTATTATTTCTAAAGGTAAACCAGGAATTGGTACTAGTTTTAGATTGGGTTGTACCATAAATGAGATCCAAGACAATAGAAAAAACTTTGTAGCCAGTGTTATGGCAACTGAAAATAACACTAGTGTAACATTATCAAATTATAATACAGGAGTTATTTTTTCGAGTGGTACAGGAAATATCACTGCAGATACCCAAAATTATATATTAAATGCAGGTCAATGTATTGTTTTTAGTGGGTACAGTAATGTAACTGCAAATTTAGATGGAATTATTGGAGGCTTAATTACTGCAGACAAACCCGTCGCAGTGAATACAGGTAATGCTCTTGGAGGAATTTTAAATGGACAAGGTGATATAACTTTAGACCAAATAGTATCTTCAACACAAATTGGCACCGATTATATCTTCATAGAAGGAAACGGTACTGCTGCAATGGAGAATCCCTTAATCGTTGCTCATGAAGACAATACGGCTATTTTTGTAAACGGAAGTGCTACTCCGGTTACAACTCTAAATGCAGGTCAGTATTATTTAGTACCCAACTCTTATTATCAAGGAACAAATAATAGTAATATATATGTTCGAGCAAGCAAGCCAGTCTTCGCTTATCAATTAATTGGTGGAGGATCCAGTGCCGCTACCTCTGGGCTTAATTTTATTCCACCTTTGAGTTGCTTTTTTCAAAATTCTGTTAATCTACCGAACGTAAATCAAATAGGAAGTAATTCTTACACAACTGATTTAATGATGCTAACCTACTCCAACGCTACAATATCAATTAATGGCGTTGCTGTTCCTACATCTCAAGCACAGACAGTATTGGGAAATACCGACTGGGTATCGTATCGAGTTGCAAATCAATCCGGAAATCTTAATGTTACTTCTACCGGACCATTAGCGGTTGGAGTATTCGGATTTCAAGGAACAGCAGTTGGATTTGCTGGTTACTATTCTGGTTTTGGTAGTACACCACAAGATACCAATGTGAGTATTTGTTCCAATAGTACCAGAGATTTGTTCACTGTAATTAATGGAAATCCAGGAACTGGTGGTACATGGACAGTTCCAACAGGTGGTAGCCCATTAAATGGAAATATTTTTGATCCCGCTATCAATTTACCCGGTGAATACATATATACTTTTACAAAATCATGTAATACGGCGCTTACAACAATTAGCGTTAAAGTAATTGTTAGTATTCAACAAATTAAAAATCCAGGTGTTAGCACAAATACTTCCTCCTGCGTAACTACACCTTCCTATAATTTATTTAGTTTATTAGGGAGTACTGCAGAGGTTGGGGGCACATGGAGTCCAGCATTAACTTCTGGGACGGGCGTTTTTAATCCAGCGGTTGATACGGGTGGAATTTACACCTATAGTTTTCCTGCAACAGGTGCTTGTCCGATTGCTTCATCTACTGTAAATGTAAATAACTCAGTAGTTCCTGTGATTAATTCAATTAGTGATTTTGCAAAATGTGACGATGCTGTTGATGGAAGTGCCACTAATGGAACTGCAACTTTTAATTTAACTCTAAAAAATAATGAAGCTTTAGGGACTCAAACTGGGGTAAACGTAACCTACCACACCTCTCAAAGTGATGCCAATTTGGGTCAAAATGGAATTACTTCAATAAACACAGGTAACAGAATAATTTATGTACGGCTAACAATGGCGGCCTCTGGATGTCATTTAACAACCACATTTAATTTAGTTGTAAACCCAGTTCAAACAATAACTACACAACCTTTAGTAACTCAAGATATATGTATTGGTGGTACTATTACTCCATTTACCATTGCCAATTCAGGAGGCTTAGGGACTCCGACTGTTCAATGGTATAGTAACAACACCAATAGCAATTCTAATGGAACCATTATTTCTGGTGCGACCACAACAACTTATGCCCCACCAACATTTACTACTGCGGGAGACTATTACTATTATGCATTAGTGACTTATTCAGGATTAGATTGTGGAAGTGTCGCCAGCAATACTGCACTTGTTCACGTGGTACCAGATCCTACAGTAACCATTATTCCAAACACTCAAATAATTTGTCAGGGAACTACCCCAACTGATTTGGTAGTAACCCCATCAGGAGGAGTTGGAACTTACAGTTACCAATGGTATGATTCTCTGACCAATACAGCAATAGCAGGAGCAACAAATGCAAGTTATACTCCTTCTACAGCTTCAGTGGGTACCCTATCTTATTATTGTATAATCACTCAATCAGGATTGGCATGTTCAGTAACAAGTTCGCTTGTAAGTGTTCAAGTAGTAAACAACCCTTCGGTAAGCATACAGCCATTGGCGAGTCAGCCTATTTGTATTAACAATACTCCAATAACATTAACCACCGCTTTTATTGATGGAACTGGGACACCAACCTATCAATGGTATACTAACACGGTTAATGCTAATACTGGGGGTACTGCCATTTCTGGAGCAACAACCCTTAGTTATACCCCAATAACTACTGTAGTTGGAACTCTATATTATTATTGCATAGCAACTTATGCTAATGGTGGATGTGGTACTGTATCGACCAATATTGCTGAAGTTATTGTGAATCCATTACCTGTAATTAACGATATAACTATTGTTCAATGCGATGATGATTTGGATGCAATCACAGCATTCAACTTAACAATAAATAATGCACAAATTTCTAGTAATGCATCAAATGAAACCTTCACTTATTTCACCTCTTTAGCTGGTGCAAGCGCAAATCCGACCTTTGATGAGATTACTAATCCTTTAGCTTTCACCAATACAACCCCTACCCTAATGTATATTTGGACCAGGGTGACTACCGTAAATGGTTGTTATAGAGTGGCAAGAATAACATTAAGAGTTGCAGCGCCAAACATCCCGAGCACCTATAATATCACAATGCCAGCGGTATGTGATGACTTTTTAGATATCAATGGTAATAATAATGCTAATAATAACGATCGTGATGGGATTGCCACTTTTAATTTTAGCTCGACTGAACCAACAATCAGAGCTTTATTACCAACTACAGGAACCTATTTCATAAAATATTTTAGAAATAGAGCAGATGCCTTAGCGCAACAAAATGAAATAACAAACCTTACCAATTATAGAAATATAGGATATCCTACAACTCAAAATATTTGGGTTAGAATTGATAGTGATATTTCTAATACTTGTTATGGTTTGGGTCCATGGGTAACTTTAAATGTTCAGGCAAAACCTTTTGCTCATACCGTTACAATTCCAAGACAATGTGATGATAACACCGATGGAATTTTCAATTTTAATACCGATAACTTAGAAAGAGATTTGCTATTAGGACAAACTGGAGTAGCAGTAACTTATTTCGATTCTTCGGGTAATCCTTTAAGAGACTCCAATAATAATTTAATCACGAGTCCATTTCCTGCTACATTCTCCTCAACCTCACAAACAATAAGAGCGTTGGTTACAAATACTACTCCTCAAGCTTGTTGGTTCGACACAACCATTCAATTTATTGTAGATAAATCTCCTATTGATTTTACAATACCAACTACATTAACTTCTATTTGTGATGATGAAGCAGATCCGGCTACCCAAAATGGACAGTATAATTTCACCAGTTCTCAAGCTATTCATGATATTGTAACTTTGAATCAACCCACAGGAATGGTATTTGAATATTATGATGAAAATAATGTGCTTTTATCAACGCCCCTTCCAAATCCGTTGCCAGTAAACTTAACAAAAAACATAACCGTAATAGTTTACAACCCAATAAATCCTACTTGTAAGATAACTAAAACACTACCATTTATTGTAAATCCTGTACCGGTGATTGAATTGCAAACATCAACATTAGTTTGCAGTAATGATCCTACATTCTTTACTCTTTTAGATGCTGGAATTACAAACGGAACTGCTACAAGCAATTACACTTATATTTGGTCTAAAGATGGTGTAGTAATTCCTACCGCCACATCCTACACTCTAAATGTAAATGCGGAAGGAATATATACTGCTAAAGTTGTAAATAATTTAGGATGTTTTAGAGTAAGAACCATTACAGTAATTGCCTCAGATGCTGCCCATTTCAACATGCCAACAATTATGGATTTGAGTGATAATAATACTGTAATTATAAACGTAACCGGACTAGGGAATTATGTTTTCAGTTTAGATTATCCCAATGCTTACCAAACAATAAATATTTTTACAGATGTTCCCCCTGGTGTACATACAGTATATGTTAAAGATTTAGACGGTTGTGGTACTTCATCACAAATTATTGAGGTAATAGGAATCCCAAAATTTTTCACACCAAATGATGATGGATTTAATGATACTTGGAATGTTCAAGGTTTAACTACAACAAAAAATTACAATACCACAATTTACATTTTTGATCGCTATGGTAAATTATTGAAAGAGTTAAGTCCAATTAGTAAAGGATGGGACGGAACTTTTAATGGTGAACCCTTACCAACGGATGACTATTGGTATACCATTTATTTTGAAGACGGAAGAACTTCAAAAGGACATTTCACACTTAAGCGATAAATGAATCAATATTTAATTTAACTAATTTATTAGCCATAATAGTAGCGACATTTATTACAAATTGGTGGTTCTTTTATATCACGGAAAATGAAGTTATAAATTGCAGTCCTTTTAATGCTTCTAATAATAAATAGTGTAATTTTGCTGGCTCCTAATTATTAGAGGATTTACAATATATGAGAACGAAATCGTTAAAAAAGAATAAAATAAATGTGATTACCCTTGGGTGTTCCAAAAATGTTTACGACAGTGAGGTTTTAATGGGGCAATTGCGTGCGAATGGAAAAGAAGTTGTGCATGAGGAAGAGGGAAACATAGTAGTAATAAATACTTGTGGTTTTATTGATAATGCGAAAGCAGAATCTGTAAATACTATCCTAGAATATGCTGATAAAAAATCCCGTGGAATTGTCGACAAAGTCTTCGTTACCGGTTGCTTATCTGAAAGATATAGACCAGATTTAGAGAAAGAAATACCTAATGTAGACCAGTATTTCGGAACCACAGAATTACCAGGCTTATTGAAAGCCTTAGGAGCGGACTACAAACATGAATTATTGGGAGAACGATTAACAACTACCCCAAAAAACTATGCCTATTTGAAAATTGCTGAAGGTTGCGATAGACCTTGTAGTTTTTGTGCTATTCCAATTATGCGGGGCAAACACGTATCTCAAACTATTGAGAAATTAGTAAAAGAAACGGAAGGTTTGGCTAAAAATGGAGTAAAAGAATTGATATTAATTGCCCAAGATTTAACTTACTATGGACTTGATATATACAAAAAAAGAAATTTAGGGGAATTATTAGAAGCTTTAGTTAAAGTGGAAGGAATAGAATGGATTCGTTTGCATTATGCTTTTCCAACAGGTTTCCCAATGGACGTATTGGAAATCATGAAACGAGAACCTAAAATTTGTAACTATATTGATATTCCGCTTCAGCACATTTCAGATTCAATATTGAAATCGATGCGCCGGGGGACAACAAAAGAAAAAACCACCCAATTATTAAAAGATTTTAGAGCAACTGTACCTGGAATGGCAATTAGAACAACATTAATTGTAGGTTATCCCGGAGAAACGCAAGAAGATTTTGAAATTTTAAAAGAGTTTGTTCAAGAAATGAAGTTTGATAGAATGGGTTGCTTTGCTTATTCCCATGAAGAAAATACACATGCCTATTTACTAGAAGATAATGTTCCTAGTGAAGTAAAACAAGCTAGAGCGGAAGAAATTATGGAACTACAATCGCAAATTTCTTGGGATTTAAATCAAGAAAAAGTGGGCCAAATATTTAAATGTATTATTGATAGAAAAGAAGGTGTTCACTTTGTAGGAAGGACAGAATTTGATAGTCCAGACGTGGATAATGAAGTATTAATAGACGCATCAAAACATTACGTTAAAACCGGTGAATTTGTAATGATCAAAATAATAGAAGCCACTGAATTTGATTTATACGGTGAACCCGTTTAATAATAATCTAATTAACTTTTTATAATGAAATCAATAAAAATTATTTGCAATTTAATTTTATTATTTTCAATACAATCTATGGTCGCTCAATTTGGCCAAGGTGGAATGGGGAATGGAATGGGAATGGGTAATGGTATGGGCAATGGAATGGGAGGAAATCCTAACATGCAAAACCAACAAAGATATAAACCTAAAGAACCGGCAATTGAAGAAACGGTAAAAAAAGTAACAGATCAACTCAACCAGCAATTAAAACTTGATGAACTACAGATTATTGCAATTTCAAATATTATCACAGAAAATATAAAAAAGCAAAATGCGATATTAAAAAAAGAAGAAGGGGGAAATGAGGAAAAAGTTAATGAACTTAAAGCAATTTCAGAAAAAATGAACCTTGATATCATGATCTTACTTAGTAAAGATCAAAAAGAAAAATACAAAATAATTGCTGAAGATGCTAAGAAACAACAAGAAGCTTATTCAAGGAGAAATCGATAAATGAAAAAATAAAAAAAAACGCGAGGATCTCGCGTTTTTTTTTAATTATTTAGAATCAAGATCGAAGTTGAAACTCACTTTAATTTGATCAGCAAATTTTTCTTTCACTAAATTTGGAATTTCAATGCCGTAATCTTGAGCATGAACCAAAAAATTACCCGAAGCAGCAACTTTAGTTCCGTTTGAAGACAAATATATTTTAGTTTTTACTTTCTTAGTAATCCCATGAATTGTCAAATCTCCTTCAATATCAAAAGCTACTTTGCTTGCAACTAATTTCTTAGCATCAAAACCAGCAATTTTACCTTTAAAAGTAGAGTTGGCATATTTAGAAGATTCCATATAATTTTCATTAAAATGTTCTTCCATTAATGGCACTTTAAATCGGATAGACTTGACAATCACACTAGTTGCAAATTGACCGGTTGGCTGGTCTAAAATCGCAGAAGCAGTATTGCTTTTTCCAACTATTTCAACTGAGTTTGGCATTGAAGCATCAAATTTAATCTCCCCAGAACGAGTTAATAATCTTTGAGCAAAAGTTGAATTTGCCAATAATAATATCGTAAGTAAAATTATTTTTTTCATTTTAATTTTCGGGGAAATTGTTAGAAGCCCATGTATTGATCATAGTAATAGTTGCTTGAGGTAAACTACCAGACTGTGGCATTATGTTACCACAAGAGGCATCTAATCTACAAAGTAAGGTTCCATTTTGTGATGACGCTTTTACTTGAGAATACGTCTCCAAATTTGGATATTGTCCTCCACCCGAATGACATCCTGTGCATTTTGAGGTCATTACTTGTTTGATATTGGCATTGTAGGTTGGATTAGTTACCACCCCTGAAATATCTTGAACGGTGGTAGATTCACATGAAATAAGGAACAAACCACTAAATGCTAATAAAACTAATTTTAAATTTTTCATAATGTCATTTTTTAAAATACTCTATACATATTAAATCCAAAATACAATTTCTTGGTGCCATCCCAACGCCCTGGTGCATTGGTAAATACTGCAGCGTCATTCATCGCTTGGCTATTTGAAATTACTAGCTGAAATACGTGTCCACCAGTTTCAATATCTAAGCCTAAAGTTAATGGATTATGATAACTGGATTCAAATCCTTCAGGAAGATTTAATCGTGCCGCATATTCTAAATTCAAACTTAATCGCTTTGCAATTTTATATCTTGCTCCTGTTCCCAATAATAAAGTTGATTTTTGATCTAAAATTCCATCATATAAATTTTTATGAACATAAATAGGTGCTATTTCAAATGAGAAAGAATCATTGAATTTCCTAGAAATCAATAATTGGGTTGTAAATGCCAATCGATGATTGAACTGCAACCCAGGCATTAATTCATTCTTTTTCAATTCACTATTGATGTCCATAGTATTGTATCCAACGATAGTAACTGGAAATCCATCCACTTCCTGATTTGACATTTTATATTTAGCAGCCAATTCATAAGTTTTTTGATAGGTATGGCGTGAGGCGCTAATAGCCAACCAATTAGAAATACCATAAATACCTCCCAATTTGGTATAAGCATTATCCAATCCAAAAAAATTGTCCATTCCCTGAGCTAAATCACCAAATCGATGAGAAACCACAAAATAAAACTCCCCTTTTGCAGGAAGTTTGGTAGATTGCATATTACAAATTTGAAGGCCTTTGAATGCTGCTATTTCAATATTTACTTGCTTTGGAGCGCCTGCATCCAATTGATTTAATAAATCATCTTGTGCAGATGCAAAGCTTATTGCACTAAATACAAGTACAATCGATAATAAGTTTTTTATTTTCATTTTTAATTATTTTTATTAATCGAACATTGATCTAATTTCAATTCTCCCATTAAATCGTCAAAGCCTACTAATCTTCCTTTAACAGAAATTAATTGTCCGTTTTTAATACTGTTTTTTGGGGATTGAAAATTACAAATTATCGTTTGATCGATGGTTACAATACTATCTGAAACAGCCGTTACTTTGCCGGAAATGGAAATTGCTTTATCAGAATATTTATTTGTCGCTGAAGTGACATCAGAAGAAAACTCTATAATAATATCATTTGAACTTACTGTAAATACTGCTTCTTCTGTGTCTAAATCTCTGGCGCCACCATGAAAAACATAATTAATAGAAATTACAACTAGTAAAATAACTACAACCAGTATTCCAATAATATTAACTTTCTTAGGCATAGTTTGAATTATTATAATGATCAAATTTACTAAATTAAATTCCGAAAACAGTTTAAAAACCTTAAGATTTTCTTAATTAAATAAATAATTTGGAGTCTAAAAAATAGTTAACAAAAGGGATGGTATATAAACACAAAAACTCTATTTTATTCAAATAGAGTTTTTATAAATAGGAATAGAAAATTATTCAATTATAATTTTACGAACTACTTTATCTATATCATTACTGATTTCTATGAAATATACCCCTTTAGAAAAATCTGATAAATTTATTTGAATTGCCTCTAAACTTAATTCTGAATCAATCACTTTTAAAACCTTTCCATTAATATCAAATACAGTAACTTTAGAAATAGAAGTTTGAATATTTTTAGTTATTGTAAATAATCCTTTAGACGGATTCGGCGCAATTGAAATAGTATTTAATGAAGAAAAATCATCTACATCAAGAGTAAATCCTAAAGTACTTGAACCTCTCGCTGTACCAGCATGTTGTGCCATTGTTAGCCCTGAACCATATGCCCAAATAATATTTAAAGAACTGTTATTATAGGCAAATGTATAATCACCCGCACCACCCGCAAAATTTCTAGTTAGAACCAAAGTCCTAGTTGTGCCAGAAACGGTGTTACTAGAAACAGTCCACTCATTTGATGC
Organism: Bacteroidota bacterium; assembly: GCA_947460615.1. Lineage (GTDB taxonomy): Bacteria > Bacteroidota > Bacteroidia > Flavobacteriales > Flavobacteriaceae > Flavobacterium. The sequence goes on along the minus strand of CANHHG010000025.1, from coordinate 11,178 downwards.
ATCAGTAGTTGGAGCACCTTGTCCAGTTATAACTGAATCCACTAAAGAGGTTGAATAATACAAACAATCTGTTCCGTTACCCATAGAGGTAGCATTAAATCCTATTCCAAACCATTTATCAGAGGGGCCTGTAAGTGTTAGTGTTGTAATAGATGTTGTTGAATTCAAATCAATTTTCAGAGTCATTAAACTATTTAAACTAACCACTCCGGTTGATTTTGTTTGTGCCATTGAAACATTAAGTCCAAATAATAAGGCAATTACAATGTAAAGTTTTTTCATGATGTTAATTTTTAATGTTGGTTATTTTAATGGTCTAATAAAATGATTAATGGTGTGTTCTTATTCAATTTAGCATAATCTAATGCCGTTCTTTTTTCATTATCGGCAAGTTTAGAATTTGCACCCGCTTTAATTAACATCTGAGTAATTTCAACGTTATTATTAAAAGCAGCATAGATTAATGCTGTTTTTCCTTGAGTATCTTTTTGATCTAAATCTGCTTTTTTGGAGATTAATTTTTCAATAATTGTTTTATTCCCCGACATAATTGCTGCCATCAATGCAGTTCCCATTCCAGAATTGTAATTGATATTAGAAACTTTATCGGATAAATACAAAGCTACTGCTTCATTATTTCTGTAACAAGCCAAAATTAAAGGTGTGGCTTTATTATCGTTAATTGCATTAACAAACTCTGGATTTTTTTGATAGATCCCTTCTATTTCTGACAAGGTTCCTTTACGAGCAACATCAAAAACATTTTTATCTTGCGCTTTCAAAGAAGCACAAAAAAGGAGTAAAAGAAGTAATTGAAAAAGGTTTTTCATTTTTGTCTATTGAAAGTATCAAAAATATAATAATATTTTGACAAAAAAAACAAATAACTAATATTTAGATCATTAGCAATCCGTAGTTCCTCAAAGTCATCATGGGTTTAGAAAACCAAAACAATTCAAAGTTTTCAAAATTCAATTCAAAGTCAGATTTTAACTCTTGTAAAGTGTAAATTTTTGAGTTAGAAATAGAAACTTTATTGAGTGTTTCAAGTAACCAATCTCCTTCTTCTCGATTCATTTGAATAGAATAAGTTTCCTTTTTATCATGAAATTTAAATTCCTTCATCTCCCAAGAATTTCCTTTTTTAGTTTTAACAAAATCAGAAACTTGGGGCTCTCCTCCTATCCAAACTACTTTTAAATTGGGCTTAATCGACAAATCGGCATCTTCTGTGAGGGCATTAAAAATAAAGTCATCTGGAATCGTAGTACTTGGTATTTTAAACTCAAACCAGTCTTGTAATGGATAATCGAAACAAATTCCGTGCATGAAATTATATAGTGATTTCTTTAATCCAAAACTAAATTGATTGTGGTCAATTCCGGTCGAATCTTTAAAATTAATATCGTTATTGGCAAAGGTTCCTATTTCTTCGGTTTCTTTAAAAACCCCATATTTTTCTGGATTTAATCCAATAGGACTATGAGCCGTCATCGCAAATTGATGCCAAAATCCAGATTGTAAAACCCCAACTTCAAATAGCTGACGCACCATTTCCAAACTATCAACCGTTTCTTGAACCGTTTGTGTTGGATACCCATACATTAAATAGGCATGGACCATCACTCCAGCTTCGGTGAAATTACGAGTCACTTTTGCAACTTGTTCTACCGTAACGCCTTTATCAATAAGTTCCAATAATCGATCCGAGGCAACTTCCAATCCACCAGAAACAGCAATACAACCTGAGGCTTTCAATAAATGACAAAGGTCTTTTGAAAAACTCTTTTCAAATCGAATGTTCGTCCACCACGAAACATCCATTTTTCGACGTATTATTTCTAAGGCTAGCGCTTTCATTAATGCCGGAGGCGCAGCCTCGTCAACAAAGTGAAATCCGTTTTGACCCGTTTGAGCAATTAATTGTTCCATCCTATCGCACAATATATTGGCTGCAACAGGCTCATATAATTTTATATAATCCAATGAAATATCACAAAAAGTACATTTTCCCCAATAACAACCATGTGCCATGGTAAGCTTATTCCAACGCCCGTCACTCCACATTCGGTGCATCGGATTTACAATTTCAATTACTGAAATGTATTTATCTAAAAGTAAATCGGAATAATCAGGCGTTCCTACCTCTGCTTGTTTGTAATCAGATTTTGTAGTATTGTTCTTGTAAACCACTTCGCCACTTTCAAGAAGAAAAGTTCTTTTATAGTCAACAGTGGTTTTTGAATTTAAATTCTCAATTAATAATTGGAGTGGCAATTCGCCATCGTCGAGTGTAATAAAATCGAAAAATTCAAAAACTCTTTTATCGGATAGCGAACGTAATTCTGTATTTGGGAAACCACCGCCCATTGCAATTTTAATCGTAGGATGATATTTTTTAACCCATTGTGCACACCGAAATGCAGCGTATAAATTTCCTGGAAAGGGAACAGAAATAAGAAATAATGTCGGTTGGATGGTTTCAATTTTCAATTTTAAAATCGAAATCAAAAGACCATCTATATAAGTCGTTTCTTGATTTAAAGTATCGTACAATTCATCAAAGGAATTGGCACTCCTACCTAATCGTTCCGCATAACGACTAAAACCAAAATTTTCATCGACACATTCAACAATAAAATCTGAAATATCTTCTAAGTACAAAGTGGCCAAATGCTTCGCTTTATCTTGGGTTCCCATGGTTCCAAAAGCCCAATCCATTTCTTCTAATTGATTGAACCGAGAAGCTTCAGGTAAATAATCACCCTGGCAAATTGGTAATGCTAGTGTTGGATTTTTTCCTTGTAGGAAAGAAATGACACTGTCGATCGTTTTGATGTACTCGTCTTGTAGCGCTAAAATTCGTTGGCTGTTGGGGGTGTAGTTTTGGCAATTAGTCTTTCCAAGACAGAACAAATTTGTCAACCCTTGTTTAGAAAAAATTTCTAAAATTACCTCAATTCCCAAATCAGCCTGAGCAGTTGGGACATTCAACGTATTCAGAAAACCTTTGATGTAGGCAGAAGCTGGATAAGGAGTGTTCAGTTGAGTGAACGGTGGGGTAATAATAAAAACGTTGGTTTCCAATTAATTTGTTTTTGACAAAAATAACTAAAATAAAACGAACTGAATAATCAAATTTCAAAACCCATTAGTCTATATATTATTATGGTTGATCAAGGTTGTGATAAAATTATTTGTAGTTTTTTTTCTATTTGCCACGAATTCTCAAATAGCTAAAAAAAGGTAAAAATTAGTTCATCTTTGATGAAATTCGAATAAAATTGTAAATTCATTATTCAAAAATTCGAAAATTCGTGGCAATATTTTTATAACTTAAATTACAACAACCAGTTAAACTTATTTCTTGGTTTGAATTTGAATCCAATTTAAGATTTCTGTTAATGCTAAAGGCGAAATTGTTTGTTCGATTTCTGAATATTCTTCTGGTAAACCGGTTTTACATTCTTGAAATAAATGATTCAAATTTGGTAATTCTTTAATAGTTACCTTCTTATTCCCCCCTTTTATAAGCGTTTTATTTATAGCCTCTAAATTAACTTTAGAAGGAACTTGCAGGTCTTTATCTCCATTAAGTGCTAATACGGGGCAGTTCACTTTTTCTAATGCTAATGCTGGATTGTATTTAATAAAAAATTGCATCCACGGGTTGGTTATTTGACTTACCTGCATATTAATAAATTCCGATTCGCTAATTCCATCAGGAATTTTTGATTCTGGATCTGACTTAATAGATTTGGTGATATAATTCGTTATATCCTTCTTCATTTGATCAGAATTAGTCGCATTTTTTACTATTTCAAAAACTTCTGTATTGGTGATTTTTGATTTCTTCAAATCGTCTTCAGAAATTCCTGATGCCCTTCCAATTAACTCTTGTTGTAACAATAACAGTTCATCACCTGGAATTCCAGTTCCTGCTAGTAATATAATAAACGAAATGTTTTTTGATTTATTAGCTACCATTGGCGCTATTATTCCCCCTTCGCTATGACCAATTAAACCAATTTTCTTTTGGTCAATTTCCTTTCTCTTTTGCAAATATTGTAATGCCGCTTCAACGTCTGTAGCAAAATCCAAAGTGGTTGCTAGTGTAAATTCTCCTTTTGACATCGCTATTCCTCTATCATCAAATCGTAAAACTGCAATTCCATTTTTAGTTAAATAATCTGCAATTACTAAGAATGGTTTGTGACCTAATAATTCTTCGTCTCTATTTTGAGCACCACTTCCTGTTATTAATATTACTGCTGGAAAAACGCCCTCTTTCGCTGGTAAAGACAAAGTACCAGCAAGATTTATTTTAGCCAATTTGTTCGAAAAAATAACCTCTTCGGTATAATAAGAATAGGGTTTTTGGGGTTCCTGTGGACGTTTTATGATTTCTTTCTCCACTTTTTCTTTCGATAAATTCATTGGAAAGCTTTGCCCAGATTGTTTAAATGTTCCGATGATAATTCCATCAGTTCCTATAACCCCTTCGTATTCAATTCCTGCATTTGCAATAGCAATAGTTAACTTCGAATTCTCAAAATTAGTTTTCGTAACAGGTATTCCAAATGCTTTTTGATCAGGACTATCCATGGTGGATGAAAATCCATTGTCCGTTTTATTGATATGAAAAACCAAACCCAATTGCATTCCTTGAACTTTTAATATTCCGTTCCAAGTTCCTCTAACCTCTTGACTAAATACTGCTGAAATAGCACCGAAAATAAAGATAAAAGTGATGATTTTTTTCATGAATAATTTAATTTAGAGTAAAATATATAGATTGCTATTTTGAATTTCAAATACAATGAAAATGAAAAAAGAAACAATTGAAATTATTTAGTAATACTAATAAAAAAATAGATTTTCAGTAAAAAACTAACTGCAAAATACAATTGATATTTCACCATTTACAATTAGTATTCCTGTTTATTTATTTTAAAAGTAAGGCAAATATCTAATTAGTAATGTTACTAAACAAGGAATTGTATTGCTTTTTTTGTAATTTAGCGAAAATTAAATTTCCTATGCCAAAGGATTGTATAAGCTATCAAAATTCAGGATATTTCTCTCCGATGATGAATGATTATTTAAATCAGGAATCAAGCTTACAATCATTTTACAATCGATTTCCAACTATTGAAAATTTCGAAAATCAGATTAAGGAAAAACAGCAAAATTACAATTCAAACCATAGAGAAGTTTTGGTTTCTGTTTTGAAGAAACAATATGAAACCCTTTCAATTTCAGAATTAACTAAGAATAACATTACCTTACTTTCGAAAGAAAATACATTCACAATAACTACTGGTCATCAGCTTAATTTATTCACTGGCCCATTATATTTCTTATATAAAATAATATCAACCATTAAATTAACTGCGGAATTAAAAAAGAAATATTCTAACTGTAATTTTGTTCCGATCTATTGGATGGCAACGGAAGACCACGATTTTGAAGAAATAAATTACTTTAATTTCAAAGGCAAAAAATTTAAATGGAATAAAGAAAGTACAGGACCTGTTGGAAGATTATCCATAGAAGGACTTCAGGAGTTAATATCAATATTTGAAATTGAATTAGGTTCTGGACTAAATGCCATTGAATTAAAAAAACTATTTGAAAGTGCTTACGCAACTACTGAAACTTTAGCAAATGCTACCCGTAAATTAGCTAATGACCTATTTGGATCCTACGGATTAGTTATTGTTGATGCAGATAATTCCGAATTAAAAAGTCTATTTATTCCCTATATTAAAAACGATCTATTAGAAAACACCTCGTTTAAATGCGTTAGTGAAACAGTAGAAAAACTAAAAAAATATCCAACTCAAGTAAATCCAAGAGAGATTAATCTATTTTATATAGAAGACAATTTAAGGGAAAGAATTGTTTTTGACGAGGGTATATTCAAAATAAACAATACTAAAACAACCTTTTCTCAAAATGGATTATTAGAATTATTAGAAACCAATCCAGAGAAATTTAGTCCCAATGTAATTCTAAGACCTTTATATCAAGAAGTCATTTTACCCAATTTATGTTACATTGGTGGAGGTGGTGAAATAGCCTATTGGCTGGAATTAAAATCAACTTTTGAGGCTTTTAAATGTACATTCCCCATTTTATTATTAAGAAATTCAGCTCTTTTAGTTTCCAAAAAACAAAAGGAGAAAATGGAAAAACTACAACTAAGTTGGGAGCATTTGTTCGCAAAACAAGAGGAACTTATAAATCGTAAAGTAAAACAAATAACTGAAATTCCAATTGATTTTTCAGTACAGAAATTGGCATTGCAAAAGCAATTTTCAGATTTACTTACTATTGCAAATCAAACAGATAGTTCCTTTTTAGGAGCTGTGAAAGCACAAGAAGCAAAGCAAATAAAGGGATTAGAAAATTTAGAAAAACGCTTTTTGAAAGCTCAAAAAAAGAAATACCATTCGGAATTAGAGCGAATCACCAACTTACAAAATGAACTATTCCCCAATCAAAGTCTACAAGAGCGGTATGCCAATTTTTCTGAATTTTATTTAGATAGTGGAGAGTTACTAATTCGAAAATTATTTAATGAATTAGATCCTTTGGATACTAATTTTACGATTCTAACATTATAAAGAGATAATAATTGGAATTCGATTAAAATATCTTACTTTTGCAAAAAATTTATAAAAAACAAAATGGCTACAAATAGAACTTTTACAATGATTAAACCAGATGCTGTTGAAAACGGACACATCGGGAACATTTTAGCAATGATTACTAACGGAGGTTTCAAAATCGTTTCTTTGAAATTAACTCAATTAACAGTTGCTGATGCACAAGCATTTTATGCTGTTCACTCTGCAAGACCTTTTTACGGAGAATTAGTAGAATTCATGTCAAGAGGACCAATTGTTGCTGCAATTTTAGAAAAAGAAAATGCAGTTGAGGATTTTAGAGTATTAATTGGTGCTACCAATCCTGCTGAAGCTGCTGAAGGAACTATTAGAAAAGCTTATGCAACATCTATTGGTGAAAATGCAGTTCACGGTTCTGATAGCGACGAAAATGCTGCTATAGAAAGTGCATTCCACTTTGCTGGAAGAGAGCAATTCTAATCCAACGCTTTAAAATACAAAATCCCGTTTCAATGAAACGGGATTTTTTTTTGCTAAAAAGCTAAATTATCTGAGAATTATATTTTTTACTATTTCCCGATTCAATTCTTCATTAATCATGGTTATAATTTTAGATTTCCCATGACTCAATTCTTCCCTCAAAACAGAGGAAGACAACTCAACATACAAGGTTTCGCCTTTTAAAGTTACATTTTTAGTATAACTATTGACTCCATTTCCCATCAATGAAACCCAAGCTTCTTTTACAGAAATTTGATCAATTCCAGGTTGTAGTTTGTTGTTCTGGATGATCTCTTTTAAAACATCGCCAATGGAACTTTCATTATTTAGTCGTTTTGCCATCTTCTAAAATATTAATTGGTGCTGCTTTTTTATAATGATATTCCGCTTTGGATGCGTTTATTATAATTAAGTTATCTTTAGAAATGGCTTTAATTTTTTCTTTCCATTTTGCAAAAGGAGTACTATAATTGATATAAGCCGCTTCTTCTTCAAAAGTTATTTTAATTTTCTCTAATTGATTATTAACTAAAAACCGACCGTCCAACTGCGGCATTACTTTTTTTCTAAAGCCTAAATTTTCTTTTATTTGAAAATAATCATACGATTCATTGTAAGTATACTCTTTTTTAGAACCATTTGAAAAAACAACCCTTTCTATTTCCCAATAGCCATTTAAATTAGTAATATCATTGGGAGTTACTTTTTGTTGACAGGCAGAAAGTAATAGTAAAAAAGCAATTGAAATTAATTTCTTCATGTTTTTGTAATTTATACAAATTTACTTTTTTAAATTTTTGAATTCCAATTTAATCTGTAAAATAATACTTATAAATAAACTATTTCTTACTTTTAAAGTCTTAATACAAATTTTGGTTATGAAAAAAATTATTTACTTTTTACTTATAGTATTGGTATTTACTAATTGTTCAGACAACAATAATAGTGGTTCTGATGTTAATTACAATATAATGTATTTTCCACCTACCAATGGATCTGATACATGGGAAACGCAATCAATTTCTTCTTTAGGTTGGAATCAAAATGCCGTTCAACCTCTACTGGATTATTTAATATTAAAGAACACCAAATCATTTATGATCCTTGTCAATGGTCGAATTGTGATGGAAAATTATTTCAATGGTCATACTCCAACAACTCTTTGGAGATGGAATAGTGCAGGAAAAACACTTACCTCTACGGTGACAGGAATTGCCGAACAGGAAGGTTTTATAAATACCAATAATAAAGTTTCTGACTATATAGGAACCGGTTGGACCAGTGCTCCATTAGCAAAAGAAAACCTGATTACTTGCAAAAATTTATTGAGAATGAACTCTGGCCTGGATGATACTTTAGGTGATGATGTTGCTCCAAGCAATCTACGATATGTAGCTGATGCAGGAACTCGATGGGCGTATCATAATGTTTATGTGAAACTTCAAGATGTGGTTGAACAAGCTACAGGACAAACATGGAACAACTATTTCAATACCAAACTTAGAGATAAAATAGGAATGAGTTCAACAGGAGTTTGGTACAATGGTACGGGTGCAAATTTAGGGTTACGAATCTACTTTAGTAATACTAGAAGCATGGCAAGATTTGGATTACTCGCTCTAAACAATGGAAATTGGAATGGTAATCAAGTTATTAATTCAGCCTATTTAAATCAAGCCACAACAACTTCTCAAAATATCAATTTGGCTTATGGCTATTTATGGTGGATCAATGGAAAAGCGAGTTATCACTTACCTCAAACTCAATTGCAATTTAATGGAAGTTTAATTGCTTCTGGAGCAAACGATATGTACATGGCTTTAGGTAAGGACGACCAGAAAATTTACGTTATTCCAAGTAAAAAAATGGTAGTGATCCGAATGGGAGATGCTGCAGATTCAGCTAATTTAGCCCTTTCAACATTTGATGAAGTCCTTTGGCAAAAAATCAACGCACTGTACCAGTAATTACTTATTTGAAATACGATTGTAAAGTCCTAAAAGAAAGAAAATTAATCCAGAAGCCAAAAATATTCCATAGAAAAGCGGACTTTTTTCTCTAATTAAATTGGAAATTACAAATGACAAAATACTTATTAAGTACAAATAAATAGGAGGTATGTTTTTTATTGAGGGGAAATTCATCAATTAATTATTTAAAGAAACTATCCACAAATTCATATTTATTGAAAACTTGTAAGTCTTCAATTCCTTCTCCCACACCAATATATTTTACTGGTATTTGAAACTGATCTGAGATTCCAATAACCACACCACCTTTTGCAGTTCCATCTAATTTGGTAACCGCTAAAGAAGTCACTTCTGTTGCAGCGGTAAATTGTTTTGCTTGTTCGAAGGCATTTTGACCCGTTGAACCATCTAAAACTAACATTACATCGTGTGGGGCATCGCCAACCACTTTTTGCATTACTCGTTTTACTTTAGTTAATTCGGCCATTAAGTTTACTTTATTATGCAAACGTCCTGCGGTATCAATAATCACAATATCTGCATTTTGAGAAACAGCCGATTGCAAAGTATCAAAAGCTACCGAAGCAGGATCACTTCCCATTTGTTGTTTTACCAACGGCACTCCTACCCTATCCGCCCAAACTTGTAATTGGTCAATTGCAGCCGCTCTAAAAGTATCCGCAGCCCCTAAAACCACATTAAAACCTTGTTTCTTAAATTGATACGCTAATTTACCAATTGTAGTCGTTTTTCCAACTCCATTAACACCAACTACCATTAATACATATGGTTTTGTGTTAGTTGGAATTTCAAATTTTGTTTCCTCACCAGAATTAGTTTCTGATAAAAGACTCGCAATTTCATTTCTAAGGATTTCATTAAGCTCTTCTGTTCCTAAATATTTATTTTCAGAAACATAGTTTTCAATGCGCTCAATAATTTTAAGAGTCGTATTCACTCCAACGTCTGAAGAGATAAGAATTTCCTCTAAATTATCTAGAACATCTGCATCTACTTTAGTCTTTCCCGCAACTGCTTTAGTAAGCTTTGAAAAAAAAGTGGTCTTGGATTTTTCTAATCCTTTATCTAAAGATACTTTTACTTCCTCGGGAAGACTAGTTTCCTTTTTTTCAGAAGAGAATAATTTTTTAAAAAAACTCATTATACTATATTTTATCGCCCGGTAATGGGGTGTGATTTTAAAACCATAAAATTATGTGGTAAATATAAAAAATAAAAAAGCTACTTCCGAATGAAAGTAGCTTTTCTATATAATGCTAATGAAAATTATTTATTTTTCAAGAATTCGTCTACTAATTCAGGAGCCATAATTGATTCTACGAAAGTATAAGCTCCAGTTTTAGGAGATTTTACCATTTTGATCGCTTTTGACAATCTTTTAGAAGCGGTCTGTAATGTTGCTACGGTTTTCTTTGCCATGACTTATATTTTTTTATTTGTGTATTTTAATAAAACTTCAAATGGAACCATTTGAGATTGACATTAAAATCTCTAATTATTTAATTTCTTTGTGAACAGTTACACGTTTCAAGATAGGATTGAATTTTTTGATCTCTAATCTATCTGGAGTATTTTTTTTGTTCTTTGTAGTTATATATCTAGAAGTTCCTGGAACACCTGTTGTTTTGTGCTCAGTACATTCTAAAATTACCTGAATTCTATTACCTTTTTTTGCCATTTTGTATGATTATTCTTCTCGTAACGAGAGGATTACTTAATAAATCCTTCTGACTGTGCTTTTTTCAAAACTGCAGCGATTCCATTTTTATTGATCGTTTTAATAGTAGATGCAGCTACTCTAAGAGTAATCCATCTGTCTTCTTCAGGAAGATAAAAACGTTTTTTTAGTAAGTTTACAGAAAACTTTCTTTTAGTTTTATTCATGGCGTGGGAAACATTATTTCCTACCATTGCTTTTTTACCAGTAAGGTCACAAACTCTTGACATTATGCTTATCTTTTATCGTTATTCAAAATCAGGGTGCAAAGAAACAAAAAATAAACCTATTATACAAAATTATTAAAGTACATTTTTTAAAATTTCTTTCTGAAGCA
>CANHHG010000024.1 GCA_947460615.1 Bacteroidota bacterium | reverse complement strand
GATTTCCTTTGGGTATATTTGTTTTTGTTTTTATATTTCTTTAAATAAGAAAAATGCTTAAATTTGGGAACTTTTTAATGAATAACTAATATGGGATCGACAGTTACTACTGCAAATAGTGAAGAAAATACTTGGGGTGGCGGAAATGAGCCAATGGGAGCAAGTTATGGTAAATTAATGATGTGGTTTTTCATCGTATCAGATGCTTTAACATTCTCTGGATTTCTAGCAGCTTATGGTTTTTCAAGATTTAAATTTATAGAAACTTGGCCTTTAGCCGATGAAGTGTTCACCCACTTTCCGTTTTTACATGGTGTTTCAGCACCAATGTATTACGTAGCATTAATGACATTTATTTTGATTTTTTCGTCTGTAACAATGGTTTTAGCTGTTGATGCTGGTCACCATCTAAATAAAGCAAAAGTTACTTTTTACATGTTCTTAACCATTATTGGAGGTTTAATATTCGTAGGCTCACAAGCTTGGGAATGGTCTAACTTTATTCGTGGTGAATATGGAGCTATAGAAACTAAAGGAGGAAGTTTACTTCAATTTGTTGACAATACAGGTCACAGAGTAAAATTATCTGATTTCGCTGTTTCACTTCCAAAAGAAAGAGAACAATTAACCAAAAATAAAGGGAAATGGTTTATGGAGGAAGGTTCATTGCCAACCTATACAGTTGCTGAGGTTCAAGCAGGTTTCAAAGCGCATCCTGAATTGTTAATCAGAACAGAGGTTATTTATGAAGACAACGCTGCTTCTAAAGCGGATCCAAAAAACAATGCTACTTTAAACAAAGTAAAACAAAAAACGATACTTACTAGAGCAGAATCTGAACATAGATTAGAGAATGCTACCATTGTAGTTGAAGGTGCTAACCTAATAAGAAACGAATACGGAAGTAAATTATTTGCAGATTTCTTTTTCTTTATTACAGGCTTCCACGGTTTCCACGTATTTTCAGGTGTAATTATTAATATCATTATTTTCTTTAACGTTCTTCTGGGAACTTATGAGAAAAGAAGAAGCTATGAAATGGTAGAAAAAGTTGGACTATATTGGCACTTTGTCGATTTAGTATGGGTATTCGTATTTACAGTTTTCTATCTCGTTTAATTTTTCAAAAGTTATATTATGTCAGACGTTCACGTTTCTAACACAAAAAGAATTTGGTTTGTTTTCGGATTGTTATCAGTGGTAACCACAGTGGAAGTATTCTTAGGTATTATAAAACCAGAATCATTACACTTGACCAATTTTCTAGGAATGAATTTGTTAAACTGGATTTTCTATATCCTAACTATTTTTAAAGCCTACTATATTGTATGGGCATTTATGCACATGGAAGGTGAAAAATCAATACTTAGAAAAGTAGTGGTAGTTCCAGTGATTTTCTTAGTAATCTATCTTTTGTTTATTTTATTAACTGAAGCAGATTATATTTTTGAAGTTTTCAAAAATTCTACCATAAAATGGAATTTTTAACTACATATTAATTCATAAAAAGGGTACGCACTGCGTACCTTTTTTTATTTTTGTATAAATTATCATTAAGAAAGAATGAAAAAAAATATAGTTCTATTTGTCTTGTTTATACTGCCTATTGTCGCCTATCTATTTTTCGCGTCAGGAGTCAATAGTTTTACTACACTTCCAACGGTAACTCCTAAAATATCCGATTTAGGAAATTGGAATTCCTTAAATCGCAATAAAGTAACTCTCAACAATAAAATTACGATTCTGAGTTTTTCAGGAACCGATTTATTAAAAAATAGAGGAAATTACTTCAATCTAAATCAGAAAATTTATCAGCAATACCATGCTTTTAAAGACCTACAATTTGTAGTAGTATGTCCATTAGGAACAGAAAAAGATGCCCAATATATTGTAGAGCAATTTTCTAAGTTTACCGATGTGACGCAATGGCAATTTGTGTTTGCATCGACAGATCAAATCCAACAATTTTACAATCAAATGAAATTGCAAAACAAACTAAATTCAGACTTTGGGACTTCGAATGTTTTTATTGTAGATAAAAATAGAAACCTCCGTGGTCGTAAGAAAAAGAGTGAATATAAAGAAGGTTACGATACTTCCTCGCCAGCTGAATTAGGGAATGTTATGTTGGACGACTTCAAAATTATTTTGTACGAATACAGAGCCGCATTGAAAAAAAATAAAAATGCGACAAGAAAAATCTAATTCATAATGATAAAAAATAAATCATATATAGGAATCTTCTTTGTTATTTTAGTTTTTGGAATCTTTGCAGTACCTAAAATCATCGATAGAATTAAAAATGGCGAAGTAGTTAAAGGCGATCGTTTGGATAACGTTTCCAATCATTCTTCAGAAGAAAACTCCAAACTATTGACCATTGGCCCTGCACCTAAATTTGTACTTACGGATCAAAATAATAAAGTTATTTCTAATAAAGAATATGCAGGAAAAGTTTATGTATTAGAATTTTTCTTTACTACCTGCCCAACTATTTGCCCGAAAATGAATTTGAATATGATGATTATTCAAAATACTTTTTTTGGAAATCCTAATTTTGGAATTGCATCAATCACCATCAATCCGGAGAATGATACTCCAAAAGTATTAAAAGAACACGCCCAAAAATTAGGAGTAAAATCATCGAATTGGCATTTTCTTACGGGTGACAAGTCCAAGATTTTCGATTTAGCCAACAAAGGGTTTAACGTTTATGTTGGTCAAAATTCAAAAGTAAATGGCGGTTTTGAACATTCAGGATTATTTGCATTAATAGATAAAAATGGCGATATTCGTTGTCGAAAAGACAACTTCGGAAATCCAATTCTTTACTATGATGGATTAGAAAAAGAAGGCGTTAGAACCCTACAACAAGACATAGCAATTTTATTAAAAGAATAATTATGGAAACGAATAACATTGAAAAAAAATACAACAATTGGATTATTGCTTTATCTGTAATAATTCCCGTTGCCGTTGCAGTTCTATTCAAAATAAAACTTAAAGATTTAGGTTTTAACGTTGACCCAATGCCAATTTTGCCTCCTATTTATGCGACCATAAATGGAATTACTGCGGTTTTGTTAGTTACTGCAGTAATGGCAATTAAAAATGGTAATCGCAAGCTACATGAACTGCTAATGAAAGTTGCAATAGGTTGTTCTCTAGTATTCTTAGTATTATATATTGTATATCACATGACCACTGATTCAACTCCATACGGCGGAACAGGAGCTTTAAAATTTGTTTATTTTTTCATATTAATTTCTCACATAACGCTTTCAATTGCAACAATTCCACTAGTTTTAATAACGTATGTTCGCGCTTTAGCTGAAAAATTCGATAAGCATAAAAAAATTGCAAAAATTACTTTTCCTATTTGGCTTTACGTTGCAGTAACAGGAGTTTTGGTTTACCTAATGATCTCTCCTTATTATGCAAATTAAAGGCGAAAGTCAAAAGTTGAATGTCAAAAGTCGCAGGAATTTCAATTCTTCTGCTCTCCTTTTTCTATTGTCTTTTTTCTACACTATTGCCACAAATGCGCAATGCGCTATGTGTAGAGCAGCCCTTGAAAGTGAAGGGAATACTGCTAAAGCCAAAGGAATTAACGACGGCATTGTGTACCTCATGGTGATTCCTTATGTTCTCGTTGGATTGGTGTGCTTTGCAGTTTATAAAATGTACCAAAAGAAAATCAAAGCCTAGTTACTTTAAACCGTCAACAGCAACTTTTACACTACCATTTACTTTAACAAAAGCAATAATCGCTTTGTTGGTCAATTGGATTTTTTGAAAGTCAACAGCATCAATTTTTCCATTAATTACTATTCCAGGCATTGGCGAATAATTCTTTAAATAATTCATCATGCTTTTCTTTCCGTCTTCTAAATTAGATTGGATGGAGTAACGACAACTCGCTTGAATTTTTTTCAATATCAATCCTTGGGCCAACCAATTGGCGGTTTTCATCAATTTGCTTTTTGTATCTAAAACGTAATCCAATTCATCAAAATAAATTTCTTTCGTTGTTTCATTATATTTTGGAACTCCAGCTAAATAAACAGTTCCATTAATAGAACCCAACATATCTAATGCGATAACCATTTTACCGTTTTTGTGCCAAACAGCTACATTTTGAACCGTTACTTTTTTACTTCCAGAACCGTATTCTTGACCAGCAAAATTTTTAGTGATAATTTTTGAAGCATCTTGATAACTAGAAACGGCAACAATATTGGCAGAAATAACATCCGGCATTTGAGTCACCGATTTTAAAACTATTTTGTTTTTATCATATTTAGTTATCGGTTTTTGCCCAATTAATGTTTCCATATTGCACTTTAATCCCATTGCCAACGAAATATTGTCTTTTATAAATCGGGCGTCTGTTGCGTACAATTCTATTGGCACAATTCGCAACCAGCTTTCAAAGGTTTCATTCATTTGAAAAGGGGTACAAATTTTTTCTAATGCCTCAAGAACATTAGGTTTAAAATCCATTGAACTTTCAATTGCTTCATCAATAGTGCGCTCAATTTTAGATTTAAATAATTTTATGGTTGGATTAATAAGATAGGTAATTGGAATCGATTTTCCCATCACTACAGTTGTTGGGCTTTCGTTCCAATCTAAGGATTTAAACTCTGTTTTTGTGCTTAACTTCCAATTGGATAATTTCACATCGCTTAATAGAGTGATATTTCCATTCAAATTAAATTCTCGAGTGGTGTATAAAGCCATTCCTAATTTATCGGTTCCAATTCTATATTTAATGGCCGCTTTTAAAGGTAAAACGGTTTTAATTTTTCCATCTAAATTGGTAATTGAAATAGGGGCCAACTTCCAAATTGATATTTGAATATCGTCATCTTCAATAGTATTGTCTTCATAAATCAGCCCATTCATTAATTTATTCGTCTGATTTTCAATATCTTTTAGTTTAATATCAATTGGAATACTAATAAAAGAAGGAGTATTTTCATACACTAAAGGCGAAGCATCATCTGGCTCCGGTTTTAATGCAGTAATTTTTGAAGTAGTGGCGCAACTGTAAAAAAGAGTTAGCACAAAAAGAAGACTGATTTTGGAAATTGTTTTCAAAAGGTTTTCATTATAAAATTAAACTACAAAAATAATTTTAATTTTCCTCAAAAACTAAAATCCACGTAACATAAATTCTAATAATTCGTTTAATAAGATTAAGTTAAATTTAGTATAAATTGCTAAAAAAAGTTAATTTTGCAGTTGTATCCATCGATTTAGAAATTGGTATCCAATGAAACAAACTTATATTAATAAAATCGCATTTCTAACGCTACTTTTGTTAAGTGTACTTTCTCAAGCACAATCAAAAAAATGGACCTTGGAAGAATGTGTTGACTACGCCATTAAGAACAACATTTCAATTAAACAATCTGAATTAGATGCGAAATCTGCTGCAATAGAAAAATCTTCGGCGATTGGTGGTTTCCTGCCTTCATTTAATATCAATGGCTCCCATTCATGGAATATTGGTTTAAACCAAAACATAACCACTGGTTTATTAGAAAACCAAACCACTCAATTTACGGCTGCGGGAATAAATTCTAATATTGATGTTTACAACGGGATGCAAAATCAAAACCGTTTACGCAGAGCCAATCTAACACTTTTAGCTTCTTCCTACCAGCTTTCAAAAATGCAGGATGACGTTTCTTTAAATATTGCCAATGCTTTTTTGCAAATATTATTCAATAAAGAGAATTTAAAAGTTCAAAAAGAACAACTATCCAATAATGAAAAACAATTGCAACGTTCGCAAGAATTAGTGAATGCCGGAGTCGTTCCTCGAGGAGATTTGCTAGATATTAAAGCGACAGTTGCTTCCAATAATCAAGCGATTGTAATTGCTCAAAATGCATTGTTAATTTCAAAATTAAGTTTAGCTCAATTATTACAATTGGAGAATTTTCAAGATTTTGATATTGTAGATGTTAATTATCCAGTTACTGAAAGTGCTACTTTACTTCAAACTCCCGCTGCAATATTTGCTAAAGCAAAGGAAGAACGCGTTGAATTAAAAATTGCAAAAACCAATTTAGAAATTGCCGAACGCGATGTGAAAATCGCAAAAGGTGCTTATCAACCTTCTATTCAAGGGTTTTATAGTTTTAGCACAAGAGCAGCCTATTCCGATCGACTTGTTTTTGATGCCGCTGGAAATCCGAGTTTCCAACCACCCTTTTCTGTATTGAAACAATTTGATTTAAATAAAGGGCATTCTTTTGGATTTCAAATGAATATTCCGGTGCTAAATGGTTTTGCAACTAAAAATAATGTAGCGAGATCTAAAATAGCTTTGGATCGTTCTAAAATTGCATTTAGTCAACAAGAATTAGATTTAGAGAGAAATATTTACACCGCTTTTACTGATGCAAAAGGGGCTATGAAAGCCTATGAATCTGCCATAATTACATTAGAAGCGAGACAAGAGGCGTACAATTATGCGAAAGAAAAATTTGCTGTTGGAATGTTAAACGCCTTCGATTTAAACCAGTCGCAATCTTTATTTGTAAATGCGCAATCTGAAGTAGTTCGCACTAAATACGATTATATTTTTAGAGTTAAAGTAATTGAATTCTATTTTGGGATTCCAATAATTAAATAATAGTACTATCATGTCAAAGAAAACAATTTATATTTTATTAGGTTCTTCAGTTGCACTTATTGCCATTTTATTAATACTCTCTAAAACGGGTGTTATTGGTAAAAAAGAAAAAGGGACAGAAGTTGAAATAGCTACTGTAAATGAAATTACTGTGGTAGAAACCGTTTCGGCAACGGGTAAAATACAACCAGAAATTGAAGTAAAAATTTCATCAGAAGTATCAGGTGAAATTATAGCTTTGCCTGTTAAAGAAGGACAAGTGGTAAAAAAAGGAGATTTATTAGTAAAAATAAACCCTGATTTATACACTTCTGGTTATCAACGTACGATCTCTAATTTATCAGGCACAAAAGCAGGTTTGAGTCAAGCTGACGCCTCTTTCAAGGAAGCGAAATCAAATTATGAAAGAAGTAAAACCTTATTTGATAAAGGAATAATTTCAAAATCAGAGTGGGACAAAGCAATTGCCTCTTTTGAAGTAGCAAAAGCATCAAAAGAATCAGCTTATTATAACGTACAAAGCGCTTCTGCAACTGTGAGCGAAGCCAAAGATAACTTGGGCAGAACTACAATATATGCTCCTGCAGACGGAACGATTTCAATGTTGAATGTTGAGTTAGGAGAACGCGTTTTAGGAACACAACAAATGACTGGAACTGAAATTCTTCGAGTTGCCAATTTAAATAATATGGAAGTTGAAGTAGATGTTAATGAAAATGACATCGTAAAAATTAATGTTGGTGACACTGCAAAAGTGGAAGTAGATGCCTATTTGAAAAAAGAATTTAAGGGAGTGGTTACTAGTATTTCAAATTCTGCTAGTACGGCATTAACCGCTGATCAAGTAACTAATTTTAAAGTTAAAGTTAGAATTTTAAAGGAATCTTATTTGGATTTATTAGAAGGAAAACCTTTAACTTATTCGCCTTTTAGACCAGGAATGACAGCCACAGTTGATATAATTACCACTAGAAAAGTAAATGTTATTGGAGTTCCAATTAGCTCAGTTGTTGTTAAATCAGATACTACAGCAACATCAAAAATTGTGGTTGAAGATTCAAAAGATAAAGAAAGTAAAGTTGCTCCAAAAAGTGATAAGAAATTTGAATGCGTATTTGTAAAAGTAGGTGACAAAGCTAAAATTAGAATTATCAAAACGGGAATTCAAGACGATACCAATATAGAAGTTCTTTCTGGACTTAAAAGAGGGGATGTCGTTATTGTTGGCCCTTACACCACGGTAGCAAAAGACTTGAATTCTGGTGATAAAATTATTGTGAGTTCTGGAGTTGAAAAGCCAGAGAAGAAATAATATCCAAATTGTCCTGTGACTTATATTCTTAATTTAGAAACCGCAACCAAAAACTGTTCTGTATCAATTTCACAAGATGGAAAAACTATTTTGTGTAAAGAAATGGCAGAATTGGGCTATTCGCACGCAGAAAAGTTGCATGTGTTTATTGAAGAATGTCTCAAAGAATCCAAGTTAACCTTTAACGATTTATCCGCAATTGCTGTTAGTCAAGGGCCAGGGTCATATACAGGCTTAAGAATTGGTGTTTCAGCCGCCAAAGGACTTTGTTTTGCTTTGGATTTGCCACTAATTGCTGTTGACACATTACAAGTTTTAGCGTCTCAATTATCAATTACCGAAGGAATAATTATCCCTATGATTGATGCCCGAAGAATGGAGGTTTATTCAGCAATTTTCTCCTCTAAGTTGGATAAAATCAGAGAAGTTCAAGCTGAAATTCTTTCCGAAAATTCATTTGAAGGTATTTCTGAAACGATTCACTTTGTTGGGGATTGTGCTGAAAAAGCAAAAACGGTTTTAACCAATTCCAATTTCATTTTTCATGAGGAAATCATTTATCCATCTGCAAATGAAATGGGCGCGCTCAGTTATCAGAAATTTCTGCAAAATATGTTGGAAGATGTAGCTTATTTTGAACCGTATTACCTTAAAGATTTCATGGTTACGGTAGCTAAAAAATAATCAAATTTTATTTAGTACTTCATTGAAATTTGAGGTTGGAAGCTGACAAGTTTGGTTTTGACAAACATAAAACAGCATTTCATTTTCTACATATCGATCTTTTAGAAATGGCAATTCCGAAATTTTCTTTGCTCCAGCAACAAGTAAATTTGGGCGGTATTCCCGATTAATTTTGGATAAATATTCCAATGCCATTTCGCCACAAACACCCAATTCTTTTTGTTGTTCGGAATAGTTCAACAGAACATTTAACCAATTAGAATAGGCCGATGAGTAATCAATATTGGGGATTATTTTTTTCAGCATTTTCATGCAAATGGACTCGTAATATTGATTTTGGAAATAGACACTCAATTGAAACAAATTATTAGCCATAACTGAATTTGAAGCCGGAATTACATTGTCTTCGGTTTCAAAATGATTGGCAATTAATGGTTCATCATTTTTTGAAGTAAAGGAAAAAAACTGTACTGTTTCATCATAAAAATGATCAAAGCAATAATCTGTCAATTGCTTAGAAATACGAAGCCATTCTTCGTCAATAGTAACTTCATAAAGAGATATAAAGGCTTCAATTACAAAACAATAATCTTCTAAATAGCCATTAATATTGGCATTTCCATTTTTGTAATTGTGTAACAAATTGCCCTCAGGTAATAACAATTTATCAATAATAAAATGAGCGTTTTTTGTAGCGATTTCCAAATATTTTTCATCACCCAATGCTTTAAATGCATCAATATATCCTTTAAGCATTAAGGCATTCCAAGAGGTCAAAGACTTGTCGTCCAATCTTGGTTTGCTTCTTTTTTCTCTTTCGTTAAAAAGTAATTTTTCCCAATTTTTTTTCTTGTTTTGTAAGGCGGAGAGTTTTATTTTATTACTTTTTGCAATAGTTTCTAGGTCTTGATTTTGAATCAGTACATAATTGTTATTTTCCCAATAGCCAAATTCGTTGACATTAAAAACTTGACTAAATAAGTGGAAATCTTCGTTTATTATTTTTTCTAAATTTGATTGATTCCACACATAAAATGCACCTTCTTCTAAATGCCCATTTTGGTCTAAACTATCAGCATCCAGAGCGCAATAAAATCCGTTTTCATTATTTATTAATTCTCTAGAAACGAACTGAAGTGTTTTTTCAATTACCTCTTTGTATAATGGATTTTGGGTTAATTTATAAGCATCAGCATATAAAGATATCAGTTGACCATTGTCGTAAAGCATTTTTTCAAAATGGGGAACATGCCATTTCATATCCACAGAATACCTTGAAAAACCGCCATCCACCGTGTCAAATAAACCGCCAAATGCCATTTTAGTCAACGTTAAATTCACAAAGTCTAGAAGGTCTTGTTTGTTTTCTTGATGGCCGTAACGCAATAGAAATTTATAATTATTTGGCATCATAAATTTTGGTGCACGCGCCATTCCTCCAAAGTCCCAGTCGAAACTTTTTTTCCATTTTTCAATTAGCGGCTCAATACAATTTTGGTTTAATAAATCGGAAGTTATTTCTGTGTTAGAAAAATTCAAACTATTAATTCCAAGTTGTAATTTCTCGGCATACTCAATCATTTTTTCAGGACTTGACTGATAAATATGTTGTAACTTTTCAAGTGTAGAAATCCATTCATCTTTACGAAAATATGTGCCCCCCCATACCGGTCTTCCATCGGGAAGTGCTACCACATTTAATGGCCATCCACCGCGGCCAGTCATTATTTGAATCGCTTTCATGTATATAGCATCCACATCGGGGCGTTCCTCCCGATCTACTTTTATATTGATGAAATATTGATTCATTGTTTCGGCCACTTCATTGTTTTCAAAACTCTCGTGTTCCATTACATGACACCAATGGCAAGCGGAATAACCAATGCTAATGATGATTAATTTATTGTTTTTTTGGGCTAGTGCTAATGACTCTTTGTTCCATGCTTTCCAATGCACAGGATTATTTGCATGTTGCAAAAGGTAGGGGCTGGTTTCAGAAATTAGTTGGTTCATGGTAACTTTTTTAGCCCAGATGGCAGTGAAAATCCCACGCTTTTGCGTGGATTGTAGCGTACAGCTGGAATTAGCTTCTAAAAATAAAAAAGGTTTTTAAATGGTACTTTTATTATTGATGAAGTTATCCGTTGATAGCTTCCACTTTGATGTTCTCATCCTTTAGCATGTCTTTCAACATGTTTTCTATTCCGCTTTTTAGGGTAAAAGTAGAAGAAGGACAACCGTTACACGCGCCTTGAAGAACCACTTTTACTCTTTTTTCTTTTTCATCATAGGAATCAAATAGTATATTTCCTCCATCTGCGGCAACTGCGGGTTTAACGTATTCCTCTAAAATATTGATTATTTGTTGGGACGTAGTATCTAATTGGTCAAAATTGCTAATTTGTTGTTTTTCTAATTTCTCGGTATTTTCAATTAAAGATTCGTCCAAAACGGTACCCCCATTTTCAATGAAAAGTTTAATAAAGCTTCTTAATTCAAGCGTAATTTGGTTCCAATCGTTGACTTCGTATTTGGTTACGGAGATATAATTTTCATCGATATAAACTTCCTTAACGTAAGGAAAATTAAATAACTCTTTAGCTAAGGGCGATGCTTTTGTATCGTCGATATTTTTAAACTCCACTCCATTTTTGGTTAGCATTCTACTAACTACAAATTTTAGAGTTGCAGGATTTGGAGTGGTTTCGCCATAAACGGTTATGGGTTGTTTTTTAAGTTTATTCTCATCCACTTTAATGATTATTCCGCCGTTATTTACATATTCCTCAATTTGTTCGGCAACAGCTTCTTGAACCTCTTCCCATTCTACAATTGAATATCTTTCAATAGCAATAAAATTCCCAGAAATATAAATTGTTTTAACAAAAGGCAAATAAAATAATTGCTGAGCCAATTGAGAATCTTTGGCTTCGTCTATATTTTTAAATTCAAAACTCTCGTTTTGAGTAATAAAATCAGGGAATTCAAATTTTAATATGGTAGGATTTTGAGTATTTTTTATTGCTATTTTTGTCATTTGTATGCGTTTTATTTTCATTAAAATTTGGAGTGGTAAAGGTAAATAATTTCATTAAATTTTAGGGTTAATTTAGAAAATGATTGTCATGGTTTTTGAAATAGCGCACTAACAATAAAATTGGAAACAAAAGCGTTATATTATTTCGAATTCCCATAAATATATTAGGTTGTATTTGATATGTAACTTAAAAATTTATATATTTGACCAGAATAAAAAGAGAAACTTGGATTTTAATTTGATCTAAGGAATTATTTTTCGATTTTAATATTTCTTTCTTGAACTATAAACTTTGAAGAATTTATTTTGTTTTATTGTCATAACTATATTCCAATTCATAAAAGAATTATAAGAAATGAATATTAGAAATTTATACCTTTTTGTCTTGATTTTTATTGCGCAAGTTACCTTTTCGCAAGAAGGAGTTGCAGTCTATTCAGATTATTTATCAGACAATTATTATTTGATTCACCCTTCAATGGCTGGTGCTTCAACCTGTACAAAAATAAGATTAACAGCTCGTAAGCAGTGGTTTGAACAACAAGACGCCCCTCAATTACAAACATTGAGTATTAACGGTCGTTTAAATGAAAAATCTGGAGTTGGAATGGTTGTTTTCAATGATGTTAATGGATATCATTCTCAAAAAGGATTAAAATTTACCTATGCGCATCATTTGATGTTTTCAAGAGATGAATCTGATTTGAATCAGCTTTCTTTTGGTATAAGTGGTGTTTTGATTCAAAGTCAATTAGACGAAACACAGTTTAGAAATTCAGGAAACTACGATCCAATAGTTGATGGGACAATTGTTCAAAAAGAGTCTTATGTAAATTTCGACATCGGAGCATCCTATAATTATTTAGAATTTTTCTCTCACTTAACCATAAAAAATGCGGTTGAAACGAGAAGAAATATTTACACTGCCTATGAAAGTGACAATCTAAGAAAAGTAATATTAAGTGCTGGATATACTTTTGGGGATGCTGATTTATTATTATGGGAACCTTCCATCATGTTTCAATCCGTAGAAAAAACCAAAGAGAGTTCTATAGACTTTAATATTAAAGCCTACAAAAATTTCGAAGATGGAAAAATATGGGGAGGTCTTTCTTACAGAAGAAGTTTTGACGGGGCTCAATATATTAAGGGTAATGGAATAGCAGAGCAAAAATTGCAATATTTAACTCCAATTTTAGGAATAAATTATAAAAATTTCATGGTGGCTTACACTTACTCTCAATTGTTTGGGGATGTAAAGTTTGATAACCCAGGATTTCATCAAATTACCATTGGGTTAAATTTATTCTGTGAACCAGAAAGATACCACTGTAATTGTCCTGCAAATAATTAAATTATTTTAAACCTACAGTCCCGATTCTTCGGGACTATTTTTTTTTAAACTATGTTGATAAAAACCGTACACGGAAAAACACCTTCTATGCCTGAAGATTGTTATGTAGCGGAAAGCGCTACTATTATTGGTGATGTTTCATTTGGAAGCTCTTGTAGTGTTTGGTTCAATGCCGTAATCCGAGGAGATGTCAATTTCATTACAATTGGTAATAAAGTGAATATTCAAGATGGGGCAGTAGTTCATTGTACTTACCAAAAGCATCCAACAATTATTGGCAATAATGTTTCAATAGGGCATAACGCTATTGTTCATGGTTGTACAATACACGATAACGTGTTAATTGGTATGGGTGCCATAGTAATGGATAATTGTGTTGTTGAAAGTAATTCTATTGTTGCTGCTGGTGCGGTTATTACTCAAAACACGGTAGTTCCATCAGGGACAATTTGGGCTGGGGTTCCTGCCAAGAAGGTAAAAGATATTGATCAATCCGATTTTGCCGGTGAAATTGAAAGAATTTCCAATAATTATATTATGTATTCTAGTTGGTTTAAAGAAGACAATTAAAAGGCTTTTTTTGCAACACTAAATTTATTTTCCAGAATGTCGTTCAGCACTTTCGGATTGATATTAGAATAAAACTCGCATTTCCCTTTTTCTATATTGTTTAAACCTTTTTGGGCTTGCAATACTGCTAACGTTTGTTTTGCAACCGCTTCCCCAGAATCTATGATTTGAATGGATTTAGGTAAAATGGCTTTAATTTTCGGTATCAAATAGGGGTAATGGCTACAGCCTAATACTAAGTAATCAATGTTTTTTTCAATCATAGGATTTAAATACGATTGTAATAGGTCTTCCATTTTTGGGGAATTGATTTCACCATTTTCTATTAATTCAACTAATCCATAACCTATTTGCTCAACAATATTAACATCCTGGTAAAGCGAAACGGCTTTATTAAATAGTTCACTACTTAAGGTTCCTTTTGTAGCTAATATGCCAATAGTTTGAGTTTTAGAATGGGTAGCAGCCGGTTTAATGGCAGGTTCAATTCCAATAAAAGGGACATCATAGCATGCACGTAGTTCTTTAATTGCATTTGTAGTTGCGGTATTACAAGCTACGACAATTATTTTGCAATTATTTTCTAATAATAATTCGGTATTTTTTTTACTTAGCGCAATAATTTCTTCTTTAGATTTTTCTCCGTAGGGGGCATTTTTGCTATCGGCAAGGTAAATGGTATTCTCATTCGGCATTAACTGATGGATGGCTTTCCAAATGGAAGTGCCTCCAATTCCTGAGTCAAACAAACCGATGGGATTAGTATTAATCATAGAAACAAATGTAAAAAAAAACTGCTCATAGTAGGAGCAGTTTTAAAATATTTTAATTTGTAAGTATTAGAAACCTAATTCTTTCTTTACGTCAGCAGTTAAGTTAGGACCGTCCGCTAATAATAGCCCTTCAGAATTCAAAACGTATTGGTAACCTTTGGCTTTACCCACTTTTTGAATTGCTGCAATAATTTTTTCCTGAATAGGTTTCATCAATTCTTCTCTTTTGGTCTGTAATTCATTATCAGCAGTTTGACCATATTCTTGAATTCTTTTTTCCATATCTTGAACTTCTTTTTGACGCTCAACATTCATTTTTTCAGATACTACTTTTACTTCCCCTTCGTATTTTTTAATTTTTGTCTGGAATTCTTCGCCCATTGTTTTGTATACGACTCCATATTCAGCTCTTAATTTTTCTAATTGTTTTTGAGCTTCCAAAATAGCGGGCATTTTAGACATGATTTCATTTACTTCTACATGAGCAGTTTTCGATTGTGCAAAAATTGGGTTAGCACCTAGAAAAAAAATGGTAGCTATTAGTAAACATTTTAATTGTTTCATCGTTTTTAGTATTAATTATTAATTTATTGGTTTTTCTTTTATTTAACTTCTTTTGCTTTTTTAGCGGCTTCTCTTTCCTCTAGAATTTTTTTATTTCTTTCTTCTAGTTCTTTTTTTCTATCTTCTATAGCTTTAGCTCTGGCTTCTGCAGCAGCTTGATTTTGTGCTTTTAAAGCGGCAGCTTTTTGTTCAAATTCTTTCTTTCTATCTTCTATCGCTTTGGCTCTAGCTTCAGCAGCAGCTTGATTTTGTGCTTTTAAAGCGGCAGCTTTTTCTTCAAGCTCTTTCTTTTTTGCCTCTGCAGCTGCTTGATTTTGTGCCTTTAAAGCAGCAGCTTTTTCATCTAATTCTTTCTTTCTATCTTCTGCAGCTTTGGCTCTAACTTGAGCGGCAGCATCATTAGCAGCTTTTACTTTTGCGGCTTTTTCTTCCAATTCTTTCTTTTTAGCATCATCGGCTAACTTTTTCTTTTCTTCCGCCTCCGCCTTTTTCTCTGCAAGTGCTTTTTCTCTTGCTAATTTTTTATCGTCAAGAATTTTTTGTCTTTCCAGCATTTCAGGATTCTCTCTTATCGCATCCTCTTTAGCATCTTTTTCTTGCTGTAATTTAAGCTGCTTTTTTGTTAGCTGCTCTTTTTGTTCTGCTCTATTTAAAGTTCTCAGTACTTGCTCGCTTATATCGTATCTTTTGGATGCGAAAAGCATCGTTAAATCAGAAGATTTGTCAAAAATAAAATCATATTTTTTAGAATCCGCAATATCTTGAACTATTGTAAAAATTTGATCTTGGAGGGGTTTTACTAAAACAGATTTTTGTATTAATAAATCACCATTGGGACCAAACCTTTTTTGGTTGTAATCTAATAACTCTTTTTCCTGAAAAGCAATCTCTTCTTGTTTTTCAGCAATAAGTTCTTTTGTTAACAATACTTGTTCCGTTTTTAAAGCGTCTTTAAGTCTTGTAATTTCATTATTTCTAACCTCAATTTCTTGTTTCCATTTTTGTGCTTTCAGCTCTAATTGATTTTTTGCTTCAGTATAGCTAGGCACATTTTGTAAAATGTATTCCATATCTATATAACCAATTTTCACCCCTTTGGTTTGACCAAAAAGTAAGCTTGTAAATAGAATTGTCAAAAATAGTAAAAATTGTTTTCTCATAACTTAATTTTATTAGAAAATTAATACTTTCATTAAAATTGTTGACCAATAATAAAGTGTGTTTCCCAACCATTAGGTTTTGTTAAACCTTGAATTGGCAGTGCATCAAAACCATAACCAAAATCAATACCTAATAAACCAAATGCGGGCATAAATACTCTTAATCCAAATCCTGCTGATCTCTGAAGAATAAAAGGATTGTAGTTTTTAAATGAATCATAGGCTGCGCCACCTTCAGCAAAGGTAAGTGCGTAAATGGAAGCAGAAGATTTCAAAGTAAGTGGATATCTTAATTCTAATGAAAATTTGTTATAAACTGTTGCTCCATTTTGTGCTCCACGAGAATCAGTAGGTGTTAAAGATTGGTTAGGGTATCCTCTTAAACCAATAATTTCACGACCATCTAATGCAAAGTTGGCCAAACCATCACCACCAACAAAAAATCTTTCGAATGGAATCATTCCGCGATCTTGATTATAAGAACCAAGGAATCCAAATTCGCCAAGGGATCGAAGTACCAATTTACCATAAATTTTGGTAAACCAATCTGCTTTAAATTTGACTTTATAATATTCTAACCAATCAAATTTTTTCTGGTCTACTTTACCTTGATCCGTATCTGCGTTTACATAGCTATCTGCTTTAACTTGATAGCTCGCTCCGTTAATTTCTTGAGTAGCTACATAATCACCTGGAGCCACCCAATTGTTATTCACATCAAAATATCCTGTACCAGAATTGGTTAATTTATATTCAGCTAGATTTCCCAAATTGGCATAATCTATTTTGTTGAATAAAGAAAATGGAGGAGTGAATTTTGCTGAAACGCTAAATTCAGAGCCATACGTAGGGAATATTGGATTTACCCCTTTATTATTTCTACTTAATCCAATTGTGTAGGCAAAGTTTCTAGAAGCCCCATTTCCAAAGGTAAATAATCCTGTATTATAATTATTTAAATCATAATATTGGAAACTTAGAGCATTTGAAAGCACAAAAGAATCATCTGGAACAGTCAATCTTTTTGCCAAACCAATAGAGGCTGATAGGATATTAAAACTTTTGCTTTTATCCACTGAACCTGTGGTAAAGTCATTTAAAAATTGTTTGCTATAGGATAAGGAAGTGCTAAATTGAACAGGCTTCTTTCCACCTAACCATGGTTCTGAGAAGGACATACTATAGGTTTGAAAAAACATACTTCCTTGTAATCTTAATGATACTTTTTGACCATCCCCCATTGGTAAAGGTCTATAAGCCTCTTTATTGAATACATTTCGCAATGAAAAATTATTAAATGATAATCCTAAAGTTCCAATAAAACCGCCTCCGCCATATCCACCTTGAAGTTCAATTTGGCTAGATCCTTTTTCAACTAAATTATATTCAATGTCCACAGTTCCTGCTCCAGAATCTACATTTTTAAATTTGGGATCAATTGCTTCTGGATCAAAAAATCCTAATTGACCAATTTCTCTAATTGTTCTAACCAAGTCATCTTTACTGTATTTTTCTCCTGGTTTAGTTCTAAGTTCGCGGTAAATTACTTCGTCATGGGTTTTGTCATTTCCAACTACTGTAATTTTATTAAAATAGGCTACAGGTCCTTCAACTACTCTTACTTCAAAATCAATGGTATCGTTTGCGGTTTTTACCTCAACAGCATTAATGTTTGAAAAAAGGTAGCCATTATTTTGGTATAAATTAGTGATGTCTTCTCCGTCAGGTTTTGTTTTATCAGCAATTCTTTTTTCTAGTAAAACACCATTATAAATATCCCCTTTATTTATACCTAAGATGCTTCTTAAGCCTTGATCAGAATAAACAGTATTTCCTAAAAACTTAATATTTCCAAAGTAATATTTATTTCCTTCCTCAACCTTAATATTTACGGAAAGACTATTTTTTTCTTTATTAAAATAAACACTATCAGAAACTATTCTCGCATCTCGAAACCCTTTTTCTTTATAGGCGTCTATTATTTTTGCTAAATCAGTTTTGTATTTGTCTTTAATAAATTTGGAAGCTTTAAAAATTCTGATTGGATTTTTTTGCTTTGTGTCAGACATGGCATTGCGTAGTTTTTTGTCTGAAAACTTAGAATTTCCATCAAAAGTGATACTTCCGATTTTAATTTTATCCCCTTTATCAATACCGACAACCAATTTAACTCTGTTGTTTTCGGTAGAGTCGTTTACTACATTAATATTTACTTTGGCATTGTAATAGCCGTCTTTTTTGTATTTATTTTCAATATAATTTTTAGTAGTTGTTAGAAGATTTTCATTGACTACTTTTCCTGGTGTTAAACTATTTTCTTTAATTAAATCTTCAATTTTATTTTTCTTAACACCGTTGAATTTAACTTTGGTTAATTTAGGAAGTTCATTAATGTTCAATTCTAGGAAAATACTATCGGCTTTAATTTGAGTAACAAAAAAATCAATTTCACTGAAAAGGCCAAGCTTTCCTAACTTCTTAATTGCATTACTAATTTCTTCTCCTGGGACAGTGATGTTTTGCCCTTTTTCAAGACCTGCAAAAGTAACAACGGTTTGTTTATTAAAGCTAATTTTACCTGTTACTTCGACATCAGCGAGTATGTATTTTTTTCCTTGATCAAATGGGATTCTGTCCTGAGCTGCTATTTGAGAGATACTTCCGAAAAATAGGATCGTTAGTAATAATTTTATGCTTTTATTTAACACTAATACTTTATTTAATTTGTTCACTTGTTTTTCCAAACCTACGTTCTCTTTTTTGATAGCTAATAATCGCTTCATATAAATCATCTTCTTTAAAGTCTGGCCATAGTACATCAGTAAAATATAATTCTGAGTATGCTATTTGCCAAAGCAAAAAATTGCTAATTCGATGTTCGCCACTTGTTCTAATTAATAAATCTACTTCTGGTAAATCACGTGTGTAAAGATGCTGATTTATTATTGATTCATCTATGTTGTCTATTGAAATTATATTATTTTTAACTTTATTACTTATATTTTTAACAGCATTTATGAGTTCTTCTCTTGAGCCATAGCTCAAAGCTAATGTTAAAACCATTCTTGAATTACCTTTAGTGTTTTCAATCACTTCTTGTAATTTTTTTTGAGCGGACTTGGGTAATAAATCTAAATTTCCAATGGAATTTAATCGAATATTGTTTTCCTGAAGTGTTTTTAATTCATTTTTTAATGAATTAATTAATAATTCCATTAATAGATCGACTTCTAATTTGGGTCTACTCCAGTTTTCAGTAGAAAAAGCAAATAAGGTTAAATTTTCAATCCCTAATTTTGCCGAAGTTTCTACCACTGTACGTACTGATTTTGTACCATTTTCATGACCAAAAGCTCTTAACAAACCTTTTTGTTTAGCCCAACGGCCATTGCCATCCATAATTATGGCAAGATGTTTAGGGAGATTGTCTTTATTAATGGTGTCTTCTATATTCATTTATGTATACAATAACAGGGTTGATTTCCAAAAGTATAAGTTAACGTAATACCTGAAAAAACATACCAATCATTACTATCTAAATCCCCAAATTTTAAGGGAGCTAACATTTTATTTTTTGGGTTACTTCCGTCTAGGTTGTCTGTCATAGTGTAACGAGCTCCAACTTCTACACCTAGTATAAAATGGTCCAATAAGTTTGCTTTAACCCCCAGTGTCATTGGAATTGCCAATGCGCCAGTTCTGAAATCTATTTTTTGTTCTCCAGCTATATAAAATAACTCATCATAGGCAAAATAACTTATACCACTATACACATAAGGTGTTATTTTAGGCTCAAAATCATGCAAATTAAAATCAAAAAAATTAAATTCAAGCCCTAAAG
Source organism: Bacteroidota bacterium (assembly GCA_947460615.1). GTDB lineage: Bacteria > Bacteroidota > Bacteroidia > Flavobacteriales > Flavobacteriaceae > Flavobacterium. The sequence goes on along the minus strand of CANHHG010000024.1, from coordinate 7,672 downwards.
ATACTTCTTTTATATTATTTTCAAAATTATAACCTCTTTGAGTTCTTCCTGGTGAATTTGAATTTAAATCAGCAGAAGTAATTTTTGATTGATTGTAGGAGATTCTCCAAGAATGACGAGGGCTTTTATTCCATTTATATAGTATACCAAGGGCAAATTCATCTGGCGCTACATAAGTGGTTGGACCCACATCTCCCATGTAATTACTGCCTCCAAGAAACACTCCTATTTCATGAATTTGAGCATTTACAATTGTAAAGCCCATAAGTAAAATAATTATGAAATAATTTCTATTCATTCTTTATTGAAAATAGCTTGCAAATATAACAATTATAGGTTCTAAATGGCTTAGGAATTTGAATTTCTACACTTAAATTTTCAAATAAACAGCAATTCTATAAAATGTAATTATTGAAAAACGAAAATTGCTCGGTTGTAGTATGCCGAAGGCAATAATAATGGTTAATTTCTTTTATCTTCTCCCCAAAGAAGTTTGTTGCGGAGTGTTTTTAAAAAGGTCTCTTCGTGAATTTCGACCATTTTTATTTTGAAAGGGGTCTTTTTAATTGTCAATACCGATTCGTTTTTTACAGATGCGATTCTCGAATCTAATGAAACTAAATAATGCTTTTCTCGTCCAGTTATCTTCAAACGAATAACGGTGTCATCAGGAATCACTAAAGGTCTTGCATTTAAATTATGAGGTGCTATCGGGGTGATCACTAAGCTAGAAACATTGGGAGTTAATATTGGTCCGCCGCAACTTAATGAATAGCCCGTAGAGCCTGTAGGCGTTGAAATTATTAGTCCGTCTGCCCAATAGGAATTTAAAAATTCATCATTTAAATAGGTTTCAATCGTGATCATCGAAGTCGTATCTTTACGACTTACGGATATTTCATTCATTGCAAAATTAATATCTGAAATTTCAGAAATTTCGGGGGTACCTGATAGACTGATTAGACTTCTTTCGGAAATGGTATATTTCTTTTCAATAATTAACTGTAAAAACTCAGCAATTTCATCCTTTTGAACCATCGCTAAAAAGCCCAATCTTCCGGCATTGATTCCTAAAATTGGTATTCCAGAAGCACGGACCAAAGTAGCCGCTCTTAGTATAGTTCCATCTCCACCTATGCTGATCATGATATCAAAGCTGGCATCGAGCTCTTTATGAGATTGAAAAGTTTTATATTCTTTTTTTACGATTTGTTTTTCATATAAAAGCTTCAAAAAGGCTTCTTCAATAACCATTTCAACATTGTTCTCATTGAAAAAAACAAAAATATCTCGGATAATTGGCTCCGTGCTGTTTTGATAATATTGTCCGTAAATTGCTACTTTCATCTTATGATAATTTACTAGAAATTCTTTTTTAAATACTTAAATATTTATCTAAATAATCCGATCGTTCTTTTAAATTGTTCATAAAGGCATCCTCTTTGTGTTCAGAAATAATTTCATATTCATATCTTCTAAACGATTGAAGGATTTCATTCATTCCTCCCAAAACAATTTTAATAGTTACTTGAACTTTATCAGCAGTGGTGTTTGAAACATATAAACCTAGTATTCTCCCTTCATTGCTTTCTACTATTTGGACGATTTGACTCATTGTAAAATCCAAGATAGATTTCTCAACAATAATTACCCCTCCAAACTCTTTTACAAATGGGGTTTCATAGAAATTTCGAATTACCTCCGTAATTTCATAATATCCAACATAGGTGTTTTCATCATCTAATATTGGAATAATGGTAGTATTGTTTCTTGAAAAAACTTCCAAAACATCAACCCAAAACATCGATGTCCGTGCATAAAATCCTTTTAAAGCATATCGGTAATCGGATGCTTTTTTAGACGAATCAAATGTTTCTGCTTCTTCTGAAGAAATGCAACCGATAAAAACACCCTCCTCAAGAACTGGAAAATGGGAAAAACGAGCTTCTTCAAAGAAATCCATTATTGATTCAATAGAATCGGAACTTTTAATTGCTTTAAAATCGTTGTTTATATAATCGGTAATTTCTAACATTTCGTATTGATGTTTAATCGACTGCAAAATAATCAAAATTTAGCATAAATCAACTTGTTTTACTTTGTATTTTTGTCGAGAAATTATAAGCAAAAAGTCAATGACAAAATTAAGCGTAAATATTAATAAAATTGCCACTTTAAGAAATACCCGTGGTGGGAATGTACCCGATTTGTTAAATGTAGCGAAAGATATTCAAAAATTTGGAGCACAGGGAATAACCATTCATCCTAGACCAGACGAACGTCATATACGGTATCAAGATGCCCGGGATTTAAAAAGTATCGTTTACACCGAATACAATATTGAGGGAAACCCAGAACCACAATTTATAAATTTAGTTTTAGAAGTGAAGCCTACTCAAGTAACTTTAGTTCCGGACGCTAATGATGCAATTACCTCTAATGCAGGTTGGGACACCCTAACGCACTATAATTTTTTAGCCGAAATAGTTCAAGAATTCAAACGAAACGGAATTCGAACTTCCATATTTGTAGATCCTATTTTAAAAATGATTGAAGGGGCAGCAAAAATAGGGGCCGATAGAATTGAATTGTATACTGAAAATTTTGCTCATCAATACGGATTAGGAAATAAATTAGGTATAGATTCCTATGTTTCAGCTGCAAAATTGGCTAGCGAATTTAATTTAGGAATCAATGCCGGCCATGATTTAAGCCTTGATAATATTCAATATTTCAAACAAAATATACCCAATTTACTGGAAGTTTCCATTGGCCACGCTTTGATTTGCGAATCTTTATATCTAGGATTAGATAATGTAGTAAATATGTATTTAGAAAAATTAAAATAATAATTTGGGCGTGACCACCAGGGTCGGGCTGTACGTTGTAATCCACGCCAAAAAGCGTGGGATTTGCACTGCCATCCCTCACGCAAGCTCGAATCAAAAAAAATAATATGCTCTATTCAAAAATTGAAGGTCAAGGAAAAGTATTATTAATTCTCCACGGATTTATGGGGATGTCCGACAATTGGAAATCTTTAGGCTCTCAATACGCGCAAGAAGGATTTCAAGTTCATTTACTAGATCTTCGAAATCATGGGCGTAGTTTTCATTCCGAAATTTTCAATTATACCGTAATGGTGCAGGATGTAGTTGACTATTGCCTTGAAAATAATCTTAAAAATGTAGATTGCATTGGGCATTCAATGGGAGGGAAAGTGGCGATGCTACTTGCAACAGAGCATCCAAATTTAATAGATAAACTTGTTATAGCTGATATTGGTCCAAAGTTTTATCCGCAACACCATCAAACGATTTTAGCAGGACTAAATGCAGTTGATTTTTCATTGAAACCGAGTAGGAGTGAAGTTGAAGAGACACTTTCTAAATACATTGCGGATTTTGGAACCCGACAATTTCTTTTGAAAAGTTTGTTTTGGATTGAACCTGGACAATTGGCATTCCGATTTAATTTACCCGTTTTTAATTCTCAAATCGAACAAATTGGAGCTGCCCTTCCTGACAATACTGCTTTTGAAAAGCCGACTTTATTTATTCGAGGTGGGAATTCTAATTATATTCTTGATTCTGATTTCGACGGAATAAAAGTGCATTTTCCTAAAGCAGTTATTAATTCCATTGCAAACGTTGGTCATTGGCTACATGCTGAAAAACCAAATGATTTTTTTGAACTCACAAAAAAATTCTTGAAAATGTAATTTGATTTTAATTTGTTATTAAATTTAAAAAAATAGAATACCATGAAGTTATTAATGAAAATTGTTTTTAGTTCAATATTGGTACTTTTTCTATCTCATTTCATTAAAGGAGTTTATGTAGAGAATTTTTCCACTGCTATAATTGTTGCCATAGTATTGGGATTGTTAAATGTATTTGTCAAACCGACCCTAATTCTTTTCACTCTTCCTATTACTTTATTTACCCTGGGTTTATTCTTGCTTATAATCAATGCAGTTTTAATACTTTTATGTGCTAAAATTGTAGGTGGTTTTAGAGTAGATACTTTTTATACAGCATTTATTTTCAGTATTGTTCTTTCACTATTACAATCCATTATGTATCGATTATTAAAAGAAGATAAAAAGCAGTAGTATGAAAAATTCCAGTTCTATTCAAAAGTTAATTTTGTTATTTCTCTCTCTTTATTTATTCTCATCTTATATAGATTTTAAATCTAGGACTGAATATCTACAAGAAACCAATCCTTTTGCGTATCTACCAACTGCTACCTCAAAGCAAATAATTAAACATAATTATTACGCTCTATCTTACCATGAAAAATACGAGCAAGCTGAGTGGGTTTGTTATTTTTTAAGAAGTGAAAAGGAAGGTATTGGACATTTTAAAAGACCGAGATTTATTAATGATCCGAAAGTAACTACTAAATCTGCAGATTCTGATAATTATAAAAAATCAGGATATGATAGAGGCCATTTATGTGCTGCTGCCGATATGAGGTTTTCCAAAAAGGCTTATGATGAAACTTTTTTCACTTCAAATGTTTCTCCTCAGAAGCATGATTTCAATGATGGTATTTGGAAACAATTAGAGGAAAAATCTAGGTATTGGGCCACCAAATACAATGGCATCTATGTGGTTACGGGAGGAATTTTGCAAAATGGATTGCCAACAATTGGCTCAGAAAAAGTTGCCATTCCTAATTATTTTTATAAAATTCTATTTTGTAATTATAAAGGTAAAAATAAGATGATAGCTTTTTTAATGCCGAGTATAAAAAGTAAAGACCCTCTATATAAGTTTGTAGTTTCAGTTGATTCAATAGAAAAAAGTACAGGTATTGATTTTTTTCCTCAACTAGATGATGATGTTGAAAACGATTTAGAACAAAAAAGTGATTATAAAGCTTGGGCTTTTTAAATTAGGTATTACCATTCATTAACTTTATTAGCATCCATTTTTAAGAAAATAAATAATAAAATGGTAAAGCCCCAAAGTCCAGATCCACCATAGGAAAAGAAGGGAAGAGGTACGCCAATAGTTGGAAAAATTCCTGCAACCATGGCTATATTTACAAAGAAATGAATGAATAAAATTCCTGCGACGCATTGGCCGTAAATCCTACTAAATTTTGTCTTTTGTCTTTCGGCGAGATAGATTAACCTTAATAATAAACCAGCAAATAACCCTATTACAATTAGTGACCCAAGGAATCCCCATTCTTCTCCAACAGTTGTAAAGATGTAATCGGTATGCTGTTCTGGTACAAACCCCCCTTTTGTTTGAGTGCCTTCTAGGTATCCTTTTCCAAACCATCCTCCTGATCCAATAGCAATTTCAGACTGATTTGTATTGTATCCAATTCCTTTCATGTCCACCTCTTTACCCAATAAAATATTAAAACGGTCACGGTGGTGCTGTTTAAAAACGTGATCAAAAACATAATCAACAGAAAAGACATAACCCGAAATTAAAACAAATAATATAGAGCTTGCTATAATATTTCTGTTTCCAATTCTACTTTTTAAGTAATAAAACACAATAGCCAATAATGCCATTACAACTACTGCCCAAGGTTCAAAAAGGAGTGATAAGACAAATAAAACTATGGCTACAAAACCGGTCCATAAATACCATGATGGCAAACCTTCTCTATATAGAACTAATAAAAAAACACTAAAAATTAACGCGCTCCCAGGATCTGGTTGAGGTAAGATCAACATGATTGGTAAAAAAATAATTAAAAGCGCTTGTACTTGTTTGTTCAAATCTTTTAAATTTACCTGAACATCACTTAAATATTTGGCTAATGCCAATGCTGTTGCAGCTTTTGCAAATTCTGAAGGTTGTAAAGTAAAACCGCCAATTGCATACCAACAGCGTTGTCCAGCAATGGTTTTTCCAGCAACGAATAAACCTGCCAATAAAACTAAGGCTACTCCAAAAATTACACTCGAATATTTTTCATAGAATTTTCCATCTATTGCGAGTATTATAAATACCATGGGAATGGTAAAAAAAATGAAAAGCATTTGTTTACCATATATTTGAGTAAAATCAAATAATGAAGCGTCTTCAACAGTAGAAGATAAAGAAGAGGAATAAATGTTCAACCAGCCTAATATTACCAAAATAATATAGATAGCTACACTAATCCAATCTAAGTTACTAGTTACACTTTGGTTTTTCATTTATAATTAATTCTCGTTACTTTCTTCCGTTTTTGGTATTAATAAGGAGTCTATTTTTGTTTTAAAGTACTTATTGTATTCACCCAGTAAACTTACTTCAAACATTCTTTTTTCTAAATCTGTTCGGGAAATTTTTCCTTTTAGATATTTTTCAATCATTAACACAGCAATAGGGCCGGCATTTCTAGCTCCATAATATCCATTCTCTACAAGAACGGCTATAGCAATTTTAGGGTGGTCTTTTGGAGCAAAAGCAACAAAAATAGAGTGATCTTGAAGTTTAGTTCTTTTACCATTTATTTTCGCAAAATTTTCCGCCGTTCCGGTTTTACCACAAATGTCTATTCCTTTCACTTGAAGAGCATTTCCAGTTCCTCCAGGATAATTAAACACGCCAAACAACCCTTCAACAACCGGGTCAAAATATTTTCTATCAACAGTTGTTTGGTGTTTTATTTTAAATTTCGGATCTATTGGTTCTCCTTTTATTTTCTTAATGATGTGAGGGGTATAATAATAACCTCTATTGGCAACAGTAGCCATCATATTTGCCAATTGAATAGGCGTCATCAAAACTTCCCCTTGCCCAATTGCATTAGAAACGATTGTTTTACTGTCCCAGTGCCATCCTGGATACATTCTATTGTAAGTAGCACCAGTTGGAACTTTTCCTTTTTTTCCTGTTGGTAAATCGTAACCCATAAATTGGCCTAACCCAAAACTTTTCACATGATTACTCCAAATATTTACTGCAGATTCTGGTTTCAAATATTTATTAATAATTTTCATGTATACATTTCCGAAATAAGAATTACAAGACAAGGCAATTCCATTGTGCAATTGATGGGGTCCAGATCCGTGACATTTCATGAATCGTCCACGAGCATAACTAAAACCATGATTACACATAAAAGTAGTTTGCTCGTTGATTACTTTTTCTTGCAAACCGATCAATCCAGTCAAAATTTTAAATGGTGAACCAGGAGGATATTCTGCTAATAAACCACGGTCATAAAGCGGTTTTGAAATAGAATCATTATATAATTTGGTGTAATTTTTGGAACGTTGACGACCTACAAGAATTGCCGGATCGTAGGATGGCGCGGTAACTAAGGCTAAAATCTCCCCTGATGAAGGTTCAATTGCGACAATTCCTCCCCGTTTATTGATCATTAATTGTTCACCATATTTTTGCAAATCTGCTGAAATAGATAAGTTGATGTCTTCCCCTTGCACAGCAATAGTATCGTATTTCCCTTCTTTATAGGAACCAATTTCTCTATTAAATTTGTCTTTTTGAATGTATTTAACTCCTTTAATTCCTCTTAGAATTTTCTCGTAACTTTCTTCAACTCCTTGTTTTCCAATTAAATCGCCGCTATTGTAGTAGGAATTTTTTGCAATTTCTCTCTCACTAGCTTGAGTAATAAACCCGAAAACATTTGCTCCAGCCGAAACCTGATAATCTCTTAAAGAACGTTTTTGAATATAGAAACCTTC
>CANHHG010000023.1 GCA_947460615.1 Bacteroidota bacterium | reverse complement strand
TGCTATTTGTTTGTAGTTGAAGGATTTATTACTATTTTGAGTTAGTATTTTTATTATTTTATCTGTAAAATCCAATTGTTTTTTAACTGGTTTTCTTAATCTTTTACCCATGGTTCTTTTCTTATAAGGTTGAAATTTACAAAATACTTTGCAGTTCAGTGTAGATAAATTTTAGTTTTAAAAAAATAAAACTTTTTAATAACACTATTTTTATAAATTACAGTGTAGAATTATCTTTATAAAAAAGAACCAACTATTTTGAATGTTATCAACATCTATTAAAAACAATAAAAAAAAAATTTAATTTAAAATTATTTTTTGGTGGTTATTATAGTTTGTTAATAGTTAGAATAAGTTTATTTTTTAATGTGTTATTTATAAGTTATAATTATTTACCACAAGTTATAAACAGCTTAATTTTATATAAACCGTATTAAAATTAACTAATCTTATTTTTTAATTAACAACAGTTAATAATTAAAAAACATACTATTTTGTAGATAATTCAAAACTTAAAATTTGTTAATAAAGAAGAAATATTTAGTAATAACTTTTCTAAAAATTCTCGAAACTTTTATTGTTTTATTCAATCCAATTTTTGATTACAAATTTTTATCAGAACACCTAAAAAAACTTATAAATTTCTATCTAAAGTTATAAACATACCATGTTAAATTAAGGTTAACTGATTATCAATTAGTTATAAACTGATATTAACATTCTAAAAAATTAACATATTTATTAAATAAAATCAAGTATTAAATTAGAATTAATATTGATTATTAAGTGTTTATAATTTATTAATTAAAATTTAAATTCTAAATAAATTACCAGTTTAGTTTTGATAAATTTGTAAAACAAATTACAATAAAAACCACTTATGAAAATTTCTATTGGAAACGACCACGCAGGACCAGAATACAAAAAAGCCATTGTTGAAATGCTAAAAGCTAATGGTTATCAAGTTATAAATTACGGAACCGATTCTGCCGATAGTGTAGATTATCCTGATTTTGCGCATCCAGTAGCATTAGATGTTGAAAACAAAGTATCTGATTTTGGAATTATTATTTGCGGAAGCGGTAATGGAATTGCAATGTCTGCTAATAAGCACCAAGGAATTCGAGCTGCATTATGTTGGACCAAAGAGATTGCCGTATTAGCACGCCAACATAATGATGCTAATATTATAAGCATACCTGCTAGATTTACCTCAATTCCTCAAGCTTTAGAAATGGTACAAACTTTCCTTACTACCGATTTTGAGGGAGGAAGACACCAAAATAGAGTAAATAAAATTAGCTGTTAACCTTCCCGTTTTTTTAAAAACTCATTAGTTATTTTAATGACTGAATTCAGGTATATATGACCAATATAGAATTTATCACCAAATTTATTTCGGCTCCTGCCAATAACATTCAGAAAACAGTTCAATTATTACAGGAAGATTGTACGATTCCATTTATTTCAAGATATAGAAAAGACCAAACGGGAAATTTAGATGAAATAGTAATTGAAAATATTGCTAAACATCAAAAAGAATACGAAGTAATTGTTAAAAGAAAAGAAGCAATTTTAAAATCCATAGCCGAACAAAAAGCGTTAACTTCAGAATTAGAAAAAAAAATCAAGCAGAGTTTTGATTTACAAGAATTAGAAGATTTTTATCTTCCTTATAAAAAGAAGAAAAAAACAAAATCCGATACCGCTAGGGAAAACGGATTAGAGCCCTTAGCTAAAATAATTATGGCTCAAAATAATGAAGATATTGATTTTATTTCAACCCAATACATCAATAAAAATGTTCTAAATGAAGAGGAAGCGCTTCAAGGCGCGCGGGATATTATTGCCGAATGGATAAATGAAAATATTTATGTTAGAAAACAATTACGCCGATTGTATCAACGAAAAGCAATGGTTTCGACTAAGGTAATTAAGACCAAAAAAGAAGAGGAAGCGGCACAAAAATTCAATCAGTATTTTGATTGGTCTGAAAATTTATCAAAAGCGCCTTCCCACCGATTATTAGCTATGTTAAGAGCGGAAAACGATGGCTTTGTAAAGTTAAAAGTAGAAGTAGATCCTGAAAATTCTGGTTCAGAAGCTTTGCAAATCATCGAGGAATTAATAATAAAAAGAAACAACGATACCACCCCCCATTTAGAATTAGCAATCCAAGATAGTTTTAAAAGATTATTAAATCCTGCCATTTCTAACGAAGCGTTACAAGAAGCAAAAGCGAAAGCCGATACCAATTCAATTCAGGTTTTTGCTAATAATTTAAGTCAGTTATTACTTGCACCTCCCTTAGGTGAAAAGCGTATTCTAGCAATTGATCCCGGTTTTCGAAGTGGTTGCAAAGTAGTTTGTTTAGATGAAAAAGGGGATTTATTATATAACGAAACCATTTATCCTCACGCACCTCAAAAAGAGGAGGCGATGGCGATGAAAAAGATACGGTCGATGGTTAATTCCTATAAAATTGATGCAATATCAATTGGAAACGGAACAGCATCTCGAGAAACAGAATTTTTCATTAAGAAAATTGCTTTTGATAAACCAGTACAAGTTTTTATCGTTTCTGAAGCAGGAGCTTCGGTTTATTCAGCTTCAAAAATTGCGAGAGAAGAGTTTCCAAATTACGATGTTACCGTTCGTGGATCGGTCTCTATTGGAAGGCGCCTTTCAGATCCGTTAGCAGAATTGGTAAAAATAGATCCAAAAGCCATTGGCGTAGGCCAATACCAACATGACGTAGATCAAACCAAATTAAAAGAAGAATTGGATACCACAGTGATTCGTTGCGTTAATTCTGTGGGCATCAACATCAATACTGCAAGTAAACATTTGTTGAGCTATGTGAGTGGAATAGGAGAAAAAATTGCCGAAAACATTGTCCAATATCGCTCTGAAAACGGTCCGTTTGAAGATAGAAAACAGCTTAAAAAGGTGCCTCGATTAGGTGAAAAAGCCTACCAACAAGGGGTGGCATTTATTAGAATTTCAAACGCTAAAAACCCATTAGACAATTCAGCGGTTCATCCAGAAGCCTATGGAATTGTGGAAAAAATGGCTAAAGATTTAAAGGTGACCGTAAGTGATTTAATTGCAAATAAAGAAAAAACCATTCTAATTAAACCAGAGAATTATATTACCTCCGAAATAGGTTTATTAGGATTGAAAGATATTATAAAAGAACTTGAAAAACCAGGTTTAGACCCACGAAAATCGGCTAAAGTTTTTGAATTTGATGCCAATGTAAAATCGATAAAAGACATTAGAACCGGTATGATTTTACCGGGAATAGTTAATAACATTACCAATTTTGGTTGCTTTGTAGATATCGGAATTAAAGAAAGTGGCTTGGTTCACATTTCCCAACTCAAAGCGGGATTTGTTAGTGATGTAAACGAAGTGGTAAAATTACACCAGCACGTTCAAGTGAAAGTTACAGAAGTGGATGAAGACAGAAAGCGAATTCAACTTTCTATGATTGTATAAATTAAAAAAGGCTTTTCAATTGAAAAGCCTTTCTTTTATTTTTCTTCTTCTTTCTTAGCAGCCGATTGATCTTCTTTTGCTGCGTTTTTGAATTCTTTAATTCCAGTTCCTAAACCTTTCATTAATTCTGGAATTTTTTTACCTCCAAACATTAACAAAATTACAGCAAGGATTAAAATTATTTCAGTTGGTCCGAATCTTCCCATAACACTATATTTTTAAGCTTTCGCAAATTTAAATTAATTTCTTGAACAAAGGTAAATAGAAATATTGGTATTTCATTTCCCTCATTAATAAATATTTATGATTTACTCTATTTATTAATAAAAGTGACCCATAAAAATCTTAATTTATAAATGATAGTTTTATCATTATATTTGTGATAATAATATCAAGCACGATGTCAGAGAAAAAAAATAAAAGAAAAGTTTTAAAAAGGAAATTATTTACCAAAAACCGTTTGGTTATTTTAAATGAAGACACTTTTGAAGAAATTTTTTCCTTACGATTAACCCTAATGAACGTCTTTGTAGTTGCCACCATAGCGGCTATATTAATTATTACTTTTACCACTTATATCATTGCTTTTACCCCCTTACGAGAATATATTCCGGGTTATGCTTCTACCAAATTAAGAAAAGAAGCCACAGAACTGGCTTTAAAATCAGATTCATTAGCATTGGCTTTGAAGAAAAATGACGCCTATTTAAAATCGGTGGTTAAGGTTTTGAATGGTGATTTAGAATACGAGCAAATTAATAAAGATTCCATTATGTCTTCGGATAATATTAGCACTACAATTGAAAATGATGCTCCTTCTAAAGCGGAATTACAATTGAGAGAACAAATTTTACAAGAAGAAAAACTACTTTCTAAAGAAAAGAAAGGAAAAAAATAGCTTGAAAACAGCAACAAAAACAGCGTCCAAATGTCTTTAAAATCGTTCTTGGCCAAACAATTTGCCCAATCTATTTATAAAAAAACCAAGTTGTGGTCGGACAACCCGGTTCAAACGCAACAAACTGTTTTTAAAGAGATTATCCGTCAAGCGAAAAACACGCAATTCGGTATTGATCATCATTTTGATTCTATAAATACCTTTCAAGATTTCTCAAAAAAGGTGCCTATTCGAGATTACGAAGCCCTAAAACCTTATGTTGACCGCGTGGTTCAAGGTGAAGAAAACGTACTTTGGAAAGGAAAGCCGTTGTATTTTGCTAAAACTTCAGGAACCACTTCCGGCGCAAAATACATTCCATTAACCAAGGAATCGATGCCGTTTCATATTGAAGCCGCTCGAAATGCTATTCTACATTATATTCATGAAACCGGAAATGCGGATTTTGTAACCGGAAAAATGATCTTTCTTCAAGGAAGTCCCATTTTAGTAGAAAAAAACGGAATTCAATTGGGAAGATTATCGGGAATTGTAGCCCATTTTGTGCCGAAATATTTGCAAAAAAACAGGATGCCCACTTTTGAAACCAATTGCATTGAAGACTGGGAAACCAAAGTCGACGCCATTGTTGAAGAAACCTTCCACGAAGACATGACCGTAATTTCTGGAATTCCATCTTGGGTGCAAATGTATTTTGAAAAATTACAGCAAAAAGCGTCAAAACCCGTTGGTGAGTTATTCAAAAACTTCAATTTATTCATTTACGGAGGAGTAAATTTTGAACCTTATCGATCAAAATTTGAAAATTTAATTGGTCGAAAAGTAGATTCTATAGAATTGTTTCCTGCTTCGGAAGGCTTTTTCGCTTACCAAGATTCGCAAAAAGAAAAGGGGATGTTGTTGCTTTTAAATTCAGGAATTTTCTATGAATTTATAAAATCAGAGGAATTTTTTACCGAAAGGCCAAGGCGATATACCATTGGCGAAGTCGAATTAAACGTCAATTATGTTTTGATCATTTCAACCAACGCGGGACTTTGGGGTTATAATATTGGCGATACCGTTCAATTTACTTCTTTAAAACCGTATCGCGTTATCGTTTCGGGACGAATTAAACATTTCATTTCCGCTTTTGGAGAACACGTGATCGGAAAAGAAGTGGAACACGCGTTGAAACAAGCTATGGAAAACACCTCAATTCAAATTAACGAATTTACCGTGGCACCACAAATTACGCCATCGGATGGTTTACCGTACCATGAATGGTTTATAGAATTTGAAAACGATCCAGAAAACGAAGAAGCATTTGCGGAAGCGATAGACAACGCCATGAGAACCCAAAACAGCTATTATGACGATTTGATTGTGGGGAAAGTTTTGCGAAAATTGGTTATTTCCAAAGTAGCTAAAAACGGTTTCCAAGACTATATGAAATCGATTGGGAAATTAGGCGGCCAAAACAAAATTCCGAGGTTGAGTAACGACAGAACGATTGCCAATTTATTAAAAAGAGAATAGAGAAGAGATGCAAACAAAAAGACTTTGGTTGGTATTGCTTTTAATAGGTTATTTTGTTTCTGCTCAAACTAAAGGCGTTGTGATTGACGAATCTGGCAAACCCATTCCATATGTGAATATTTGGGTTGAAAATGAGAATATCGTAACTACTTCTGAAGAAAATGGGGAGTTTTCGATTGCTGCTTCCGCAAATAAAAACCTGATATTTTCTATTTTAGGATTTGAAAAGAGGGTTCTAAAAGCGTCGGAAGCTTCCAATGTAATTATGAAAGCGGTTTCATTTCAATTGGACGAAGTGGTAGTTGCCCGACATTTTGAAACTAAAAAAATAGAAATCGGAACCATCAACAATTCCGTTTTAGAAGCCTTTGATAACGGTCCGCGAATTGACGTGAAGTTTTTCCCCTACGAAGCCGCTTATAAAAAGACCAAATTCATTAAGAAAGTGAGCATTCTAACCGACAGTAGAATTGACAACGCCACCGTTAAAATCCATTTTTATAAGGCCGATGCCAATGGCTTTCCTGGAGAGGAATTACTAACGAAAGATTATATTGTAACTATTCAAAAAGGGGTAGTTCGAAATGGTTTTGACCTCACCGACTTGAATTTGAAAATGCCCAAATCCGGACTCTTCATTGGTTTTGAAAAGCTGTTAATTTCGAAAAACAAATTGGAAAAAACGATTGTCAATTCTAATACTCAAAAAACAAGCATTCAAGTAATTTATTATCCGTTAGTTTTGTATAATTATGTAGAACGTGACTATTTATTTACTTTTTCGGGCGGCAAATGGAGCCGACAAACGAGTGATAAAAACGAAGGCGCTTCCGGCAAAATCAAGGTCTATGAACCCGCAATAAATTTGGTTTTAACCAACTAAAACATAAAAACCATACATTTGTGGGTTAATAAATAAAATCCAAATGAAAGAAATCAAGAATATTGTCCGATCAAGAGCGCAAGAATCATCTAGCGCGGTTGAGAAATTATATATCACCATGCGCCATTTGTTCAATAGAGGATTCTATAAACCAATGGGGGTTTCTGGAGAAACATTGCGTGAAGCATTATTGTCGTTACGACCTGAAATATATGGCACAATCGCCGAAGACAAAGTAGAATTAAGTGGACTTTTATATGTAATTGAAAGACTTCCTATAGGGATTGAAGAATGCCGTTTTATCAATTTAACTTCAGATGAAGGCTATTCAAAATCCCATTTTCAAGCGATAATTCCACCAAAAAGAAGAAGAAATTGTTATCGAATTGATGACGAGCAAATGAACGTTGAAATCACCCGCGGAAGATCCGATATTTATGATATTTTAACTCATTTGACTTTTATTTTCATAGAATCGCATAAAATTAAAAACCGCGTTTTACTCGATGAAAATGCTGAGGTTTCAAGAGATTGGCAAAAACTAGAACAAGCGGTTTTATCCAATAAAAAACTAACATTAGCCGATAAAGAGAAAACAATTTCACATACCGCAAATATCTTAGGACGAACATTTGTTGAAATTTTAGATATTTATGACGCTTTTGGAACCATAGAAAAACCAGATCGCTTTTTACACGTAATTTATTGGTTAGGAAAATTAGCTATTGAAGAAGTGGTGGAAAACAATAAAAGAACCATCACATTTAGTCCTATTTTAAGAGAAAGATTGGGCCACCATATCCATGGGGAAATTTGGGCCACCAACATAAAAGAGGTGCTTAAAGCAAATGATTTATTGGACCGGCCAATTCATATTATCAGTGCTAATATGCACTCGGTGATGAACTCTATATTTGCAACATGCGTTTTAAAAACCAAATTTAAAGACAAATCGGATTTCTTTATTTATGAGGAATTGAGTAAATCAGGGGCTGATGAGGTTAGAAATAAAGTGGAAGATTTTGCCAAATTAAACGGTATGATTTCTTTGCCGGATACCTCTGGAACCAATATAGACGTTCAGATTTTTGACACCGCCAAAATAGATTGGAAAAAATCGGCATTTCCAAACGCGAAAATGCACAATAAAAATCCAGTAATCATCGTTATGGACTACGCTTTTGGAGAGCAAGCCTACGAAACAATTGATGAGTTATTAAAACCATTCCAAAAAGACATTTTTTTAAATGTAGAATCGGTTTCAATAATGGGAAAAGCTGGAATTCTTCAAGGCGGGAAAGGAGATATTATGATTCCTTCGGCGCACATAAACGAAGGAACGGGAGACAATTATTTCTTTCATAATGAGTTAACCGCTGAGATGTTGGAAGGAAACGACATAGCGGTTTTTGCAGGGCCAATGATTACGGTTTTAGGCACGTCATTACAAAATAAAGATTTATTGAAGTTTTTTCATGAGTCAACTTGGGGAGTTATTGGACTGGAAATGGAAGGCGCCTATTATCAAAAAGCAATTCAATCGGCTTCAAAAATCAGAAAGAGCATTAATCCAGATGTGAAAGTTAGATATGCCTATTACGCATCAGACAATCCTTTGGAAACCGGAAGCACATTGGCTTCAGGCGGATTAGGAACAACAGGAGTAAAGCCAACGTATTTAATCACAATTAAAATATTAGAACAAATTTTTAACATAAAATAGTTTTTATTATGAGTCAAAACTCAACTAATTCAGACCATCAAGAAATTGATTTAACTATGATTTCAAATAAAATTAATGGTTTTTTCAGCGGAATAGGATCGTCAATTTATAGAAGTATTCAATTTTTTAAAAGAAATTTATTCATAACCGGAATTCTATTTGTTTCAGGCGCCGGACTTGGAATTTATCTAGACTCTAACAACGAGACGTACGATTCTAAAATTATTGTGAGACCTAATTTTGGAAGTACCGAATATTTATATAATAAAATAGATTTATTGTCTTCTAAAATAAAAAACCAAGACACTATTTTTTTGAAATCTATTGGTATTAAAGACCCTAAAAGCATTAAGGTTATTGAAATTGAGCCCGTAATCGATATTTATAGCCTAGTAAATTACAATGAAAAAAATGTTACGGTAACCACGAATACATTAAATTTCGAATTGTTAAAATTATTAGCAGAGGATGGAGATGTTAATAAGGTTATTAAGGATAAAGCGACAAGTAAAAATTATTATTGGCATACCATTCATATTGTTTCCAATGGATTTGCAACCGATCAAAGCACTATAAAACCTATTTTAGACTATTTAAATAACAATAGCTATTTTGACAGATTAAAAAAAGTAAACCTTCAGAACGTAAAAGAGAATATTAGAAAGAGCGAAGAAATGATCTTTCAAATTAATGCTGTTTTAGAAAAATTAGCAACAGCTACCGATCAAAAAGCAGATAAGTTAGTTTTCTATAATGAGAACACCGATCTAAATGGCATTCTTAAAACCAAGCAGGATTTGGTTTTAAAAATAGGATTACAAAAAGAGGATTTGGTAAACTATGAAAGCGTAATTAAAAATAATAGCAGCATCCTTAATGTCAAAAACACTGAAAGTGTTAACGGTAAATTAAAATTTGTATTGCCGTTATTGTTTATTTTTGGATTTGTATTTATCCGTTTGTTTTCAAAATTTTATAAAGCACAAGCCTTAAAGGCCCAACAAAATAAAGCATAATGAAAGGAATTATTTTAGCCGGAGGCTCAGGAACTAGATTGCACCCTCTTACTCTTGCGGTCAGCAAACAGTTAATGCCAATTTACGACAAACCGATGATTTATTATCCGCTTTCGTCTTTAATTTGGTCGGGAATTAGGGAAATCTTAATTATTTCAACACCTCATGATTTACCTTTATTCAGACAATTACTTGGAGACGGATCTCGCTTAGGTTGCCGCTTTGAATATGCTGTTCAGGAACACCCGAACGGATTAGCTGAAGCATTTATTATAGGAAAAGAATTTATTGGAAACGATAAAGTAGCCCTAGTTTTAGGAGATAATATTTTTTATGGAACCGGACTTTCCGAGTTATTACAATCGAATAATAATCCAGATGGTGGGATCATTTACGCCTATCACGTAAACGACCCTGAAAGGTATGGAGTAGTTGATTTTGATGCCGATGGAAACGTACTTTCTATTGAAGAAAAACCAACCAATCCAAAGTCAAATTTTGCCGTTCCAGGGATTTATTTTTATGATAATGATGTGGTAGAAATTGCTGCTAACATAAAACCGAGTCACCGCGGAGAAATTGAAATTACCGACGTCAATAAAGAATACCTTCGAAGAGGAAAATTAAAAGTGAGCATTTTAGATAGAGGAACCGCTTGGTTTGATACCGGAACATTTAACTCTTTAATGCAAGCCTCACAATTTGTTCAAGTTATAGAAGAAAGGCAAGGCCTTAAAATTGGCTCTATTGAGGAAGCGGCATTCAAAATGGGTTTCATCAGCGCAGAACAGTTAAAAGAATTAGCACAGCCCTTACTAAAAAGCGGTTACGGGAAGCATTTATTAGAAATTATATAAATGAATTTTATACCTACAAAATTAGAAGGATGTTTTGTTATTGAGCCTAAAATATTCAATGACGAAAGAGGTTACTTTTTAGAGAGTTTTAATGAAAATACTTTTCAAAAAGGAATTGGACAGCCGGTTCATTTTGTTCAAGACAATCAATCTTTTTCTTCAAAAGGAGTTTTACGTGGATTGCATTATCAAACCGGAGAGCATGCTCAGGCCAAACTGGTTAGAGTTTTACAAGGCGAGGTTTTGGACGTTGTGGTGGATATTCGACCTGATTCCAAAACATATGGTGAATCTTTTTCTGTAGTCCTTTCTGGCGAAAATCAAAAACAGTTTTTTATCCCGAGAGGTTTTGCGCACGGGTTTTTAGTGTTAAGCGATACCGCAACGTTTTTTTATAAATGTGATAATTTTTATAATAAAGAAAGCGAAGGCGGAATCATTTATAATGATAAGTCCTTAAATATCGATTGGCAATTTTCAAATGCCGAACTCCTCATTTCAGAAAAAGATGCGATTTTACCCACTATTGAAAACGCCAAGAAAGCATGGTAGTTTTAGTTACAGGTGCGAACGGACAATTAGGACAGGCAATACAGTATATTGCAAAGAACTACTTGAATTTGAATTTTGTGTTTTGTAATTCTACCGATTTAGATATTTCAAATAAGGAAAATTGTCAAGCTGTTTTTCGTAAAATAAAACCAGATTTTTGTATTAATGCCGCAGCATATACGGCGGTAGATAAAGCCGAATCAGAGCAAGATAAGGCTGAATTAATAAATGTTATCGGAGCTAAAAATCTTGCCGAAACTTGTAAAGAATTGGACACCAAATTAATTCATATTTCAACTGATTTTGTTTTTGATGGATCAAATAACACCCCTTATACAGAAAACCAAATTCCAAGTCCTAAGGGAGTTTACGGCCAAACAAAATTAGATGGAGAACGAGCTATTCAAAACGTTTTTTCTAATTATTATATCATCAGAACCTCCTGGGTTTATTCTCAGTTTGGGAATAATTTTATGAAAACCATGTTGCGATTGGCCTCCGAAAGAACCTCCTTAAGCGTGGTAAACGATCAAATAGGCACGCCTACCAACGCAGTTGATTTAGCGGATTGTTTAATGACCATAATAAGCTCCCAATACCCAACACCCAACACCCAATATGGAATCTACCATTTCAGCAATGAAGGACAGTGTTCTTGGTATGATTTTGCCAAAGTAATATTTGAAATCAACCAGGTAAATATCGATTTAATAGCGATTCCAACTTCTGAATTTCCAACCCCTGCCGAAAGACCAAAATATAGTGTTTTGGATAAAAGCAAGATAAAATCTACTTTTGGAATAACAATAAAAAACTGGCAGGAGAGTTTAAAATCAATTGAATTATGAAAATAGTAGTAACTGGAGGAGCAGGATTTGTAGGGTCAACACTTTGTTTGCAACTAAAAAACAAATACCCGTCTTACGACATCATAGCCTTTGACAATCTTAAAAGAAGAGGATCGGAGTTAAACTTATCTGATTTTCAAAAAAAGGGAATTCCATTTTTCCATGGTGACATTCGCAACAATGAAGATCTTTCGGCACTTGGAAATTTTGACGTCTTGATTGAAGCATCAGCAGAACCATCAGTAACCGCGGGATTGGATTCTGACCCGACTTATGTTATTAATAATAATCTATATGGATCTATAAATTGCTTTAATGCTTGTTTGAAAAATAAAGCAAAGTTAATTTTCCTTTCTACCAGCCGGGTTTATCCAATTGAAACTATTGAAAAAGCCAACTATATTGAAGAACCTACCCGATTTTCTTTTGATGCAAATCAAACACAAATTGGAATTTCAAATAAAGGAATTTCCGAAAAATTAAGCCTGGATGGCGCAAGATCTTTTTATGGGACTACCAAACTTTCTTCTGAA
Source organism: Bacteroidota bacterium (assembly GCA_947460615.1). Taxonomy (GTDB): domain Bacteria; phylum Bacteroidota; class Bacteroidia; order Flavobacteriales; family Flavobacteriaceae; genus Flavobacterium. Next base: position 16,672 of record CANHHG010000023.1, on the reverse strand, counting down.
ATGTTTATCCAAGAATATGCTGCCTTTTATGGATTAAAATCGGCAATTACACGATTTGGAGTGATTGCAGGGCCTCGTCAAATGGGAAAAACGGACCAAGGCGTGGTCACGCTTTGGATGGCGAAACACTTTTGGAATCAATCTTTAAAATACATTGGTTATGGCGGCGCAGGAAAGCAAGTTCGCGACCTACTTCACGTTGACGATGTGGTTAGTTTAATTGATTTACAAATTCACCAAATAGAAAAATTTCAGGGCAAAATATACAATGTAGGCGGCGGAATTGAGAACAGCGCTTCGTTATTAGAAATGACTTCAATTTGTGAAAAAATAACAGGAAACAAAATTCAAATCGCTTCAGAAGTAGAGACTAGAGCTGCCGATTTAAGAATATACATTACAGACAACAGCCTTATTGAAAAAGAAATTGGCTGGAAACCCACCAAAAAGGCAGAAGAAATTTTCACCGATATTTTCTTTTGGATCAAAGAAAATGAAACTCAATTAGAATCAATTTTAAAATAAACATGAAACTAATTAATAGCATTTTAAAAGACAGAATAAATGTTTGGAGCTTTTTCATTGCTTTTATTGGGGCTTTTATGCTCATTCCAAATTATTTTGAAGCCAATGTATTTCCATTAACATTAGCACACGATTTATGGATGTCGTTAGATCCATCTTGGGCAATTGCGATGAATTATGTTAAAATAAAAAATCTGACTTGGGGAACCGATGTTGCGTTTACTTATGGCCCATTAGCCCATTTTTGCACAAGAGTGGGCTGGGGAGAAACCCGAGTTTCGTTTTTACTTTTTGATTTATTTATGTTTGTGAATTATTTTGCCGTTTTTTTCCTTTCATTAAAAACCAGCAAAAATAAACTTTTCACTTTTCTTTTAATTGCGTCGGTTTGTATAATTTTTCCTTCATGGATTGGTGCAGCAAACGCTTTAGTTTTGATGGGGTTTTTGATTTTCTGGATTCGCATGAGTTTAGACCATCCGAAACCGATTTATTATTTTTTTCAAATTGCCATAATAACACTTGTATTTTTCATTAAGTTCAATACAGGTCTCATCGCCCTTCCACTATTCATAGCAGGAATAAGCTGTAATTTAATTACCAATAATGGCTATAAACCGACGTTGTTTGGCTATTTAATTACCCCTTTTATATTCATTACCGTTGCCTCCTATTTTTTAAATGTTGCGCTAATCCCTTATATAAAATCTGGATTTGAATTTGTTTCGGGCTATAATGATGTGATGTTTTTAGACAATCAAATCAAATCAAGTTGGACCTTTTTAATACTAATTTCATTACTGTTTAGCGCGATATTACTTTCGAATATTTATTCAAGCAATAAAAAAGATTGGATTAAGATTGCAACTATTTTATTTTTATTTGGAACCGCGATTTTTGTATTGTATAAGCAAGCTTTCGTTAGAGCAGATCTAGGCCATATTAATGATTTTTTTAGGTTTATTCTGCTTTTGTCGCTTTGTAATTTAGACGTTCATCAAGGCCTTAAAAACCGATATTCAAAAGCAGGTTTTGTAATTGCCCTTTTGCTTCCCTTCTATTTTTTATTTGTTACTCAAGAAAATCAAATAGAAATTAAATCCAAGTTTCCAAAGTCGGATTATATTTCTAGATGTGAAGCTTTTACTTCAACTTCTGGAATGTTCCTTTTTGAAAACAATTGTAAATTTCCTACTTCGGTAATAGCTAAAATTGGAAATAAAACGGTCGATGTGTATCCGTGGAATATTCAGCTAATTATTGAAAATAAATTAAATTATTTACCAAGGCCAGTTTTACAATCCTATACTGTTTTCACGCCTTACTTAGCAAATTTGGATTTTGAGCATTACAATAATTCCACAACAGCTCCCGAATTTGTAGTTTATGATTTTATTACTATTGATGGAAGATATTCGCTTTTTGATGAGTCTAAAGTAAATTTAGCACTTTTGAAAAACTATCAAGTAGCCGATTTATTTGATTTTGATGGAAGAAAAGTATTGTTGTTACAAAAGAAAAAAGAGTTCAAACCCATTTCATTTGAAAAAATAAATGAATACGCAATGCTATTGAATTCGCCATTAGTACCTCAAAAAGGAATCTATTATGAAATAGGAATCTACAATTCTATAACTGGAAAAATAGCTTCTCTTTTCAATCACGCACCTGAGATTAGATTAGAAATAAAATTAAAATCAGGGAGTTTATTGGAATATAGAACTTCCAAATTGTTGTTAGAAACTGGTTTGTTTTCTGATCAATATTTTAGCGAAACAAAAAACTTTAAATCTAATTTTGATAAGGTTAATGAGAATCAAGACATAAAATATTATAACTTTAAACCATTAAATCCGTCTTCGTTTAAGGATAAAATTAGAATCACAGAATATAAAATAAAACAATAATGACTATTTGCATCATCACAGGTTCATCGGGATTAATTGGAAGTGAATCCGTTTCTTTTTTTGCGCCCAAATTCGATAAAATTATTGGAATCGATAACAACATGCGTCAAGTTTTTTTTGGGGCTGACGCTTCAACAGAATGGAATACGAAAAAATTGACTGAAACCATACCCAATTTTGAACACCACCCTGCTGATATTAGAAACATCGAAGAATTAGAAAAAATATTTTCAAAATACGGTGCGGATATCAAATTAGTGATTCACACAGCGGCGCAACCAAGTCACGATTGGGCAGCAAACGAACCAATTACAGATTTTACAGTCAATGCAAACGGGACATTAAATTTGTTAGAAGTCACAAGATTAAACTGTCCAAAAGCCACGTTTATTTTTACATCTACCAATAAAGTTTACGGTGATACCCCTAATTATTTGCCCTTGGTTGAAAAGGGGAAAAGATGGGAAATTGACGAAAACCATTCTTACTTCCAGAATGGGATCGATGAAAAAATGAGTATTGACCAAACGAAGCATTCCTTATTTGGCGCTTCTAAAGTAGCGGCCGATGTTTTAGTTCAGGAATATGGAAAGTACTTTGGAATGAATACTGGAGTTTTCCGAGGAGGCTGTTTAACCGGGCCAAACCACTCAGGAACCAAGCTACACGGGTTTTTGTCTTATTTAATGAAATGCGCTATTACGGGCGATAAATATACCGTTTTTGGCTACCAAGGAAAGCAAGTGCGAGACAACATTCACAGTTGGGATTTGGTAAATATGTTTTGGCATTTTTATCAAAATCCGCGTCAAGGAGAAGTTTATAATGCCGGTGGCGGAAGACATTCTAATTGCTCTATGGCCGAAGCTATCGAAATGTGTGAGGCAATTACAGGAAAACCGATGAATTATGAGTATTCTGAAGCCAACCGAATTGGAGATCACATTTGGTGGATTAGCGATGTGTCTAAGTTTAAATCGCATTATCCAGAATGGAATTGGAAGTACAATATCAATGATATTTTGACTCAAATCTATGAGAATACCATAATACGACAAGGATAAATGAAGTTAAGAACTAAAATAATTCAAAGTCTGATTCATATAAACGAAGCGATTTTCTTTTACCCGAAACTTAAAAAGTTCTATAAGGATAATTTAAAAAATGCTTCCGTTTCAATTCTTGATGTGGGTGCGAATAAAGGACAATCTATCGATTTCTTTCTTGGAATAAACCCAAATGCAAAGATTACGGCATTTGAACCTAACAAAAAATTATTTCATTTTTTAGAAGAAAAATACCAGAGCAATGCCAATATTAATTTGAACAATATAGGCGTAAGTAATACCAATGGAGAATTAGAGTTTAACGAAAATATTTTGGATGAAACGTCTACATTTGAATCTTTAAATTTAGAGTCAAAGTACCTTGAAAAAAAGGCAAAAGTACTTGGCGTTACTAAAGAATCCATAATTGTAGATAAATATAAAGTAGCGGTAATTACATTGTCAGAATTTTTTAAATCCAATGAAAACAGTTTATTTGATGTACTAAAGATTGATGTGGAAGGGCATGAATTACAAGTTTTAGAAGGGCTATTTTCCGATGGGAATCAAATTAAAATTCGATTAATACAATTGGAAAGCCACAACGACGACATGTATTTAAGCAATAGTAAGCACGGAGATATTGATCAATTACTAAATAAAAACGGGTACTTTGAAATTGCCAAAATCAAACATGGATTTGGGGACTTTGCAGAAATAATTTACGAGTATAATAACAAATGAAACTAAGTATTGTAATTCCGGCATATAACGAAGAAGAGTCCATTACAGAAACAATAGATCAAATCGAGGAAGCTTTTTCACAAGTTGCAATCGAACATGAAATATTCGTTGTAAATGACAACTCTAAAGACAATACTGCTCAAGTTTTAGAGGAGCTGTCTAAAAAATATCCAGCTTTAAAATACGAAACTAATTTAGGCCCAAATGGTTTTGGTTACGCAGTTCGATATGGTTTAGATAGGTTTTCTGGAGATTGCGTAGCAGTTATGATGGCTGATTTATCCGATTCGCCTTTCGATTTGATTAAATATTATAATACCATGTTAGAAGGAAATTACGATTGTGTTTTTGGCAGTCGATTTATGAGGGGTGGTAAAGTGGTAGATTATCCGTTTGTGAAAAAAGTAATCAATAGAATTGCCAATTTAATCATTAGAGTGGTCATGCGAATTAAATACAACGACACCACCAACGCTTTTAAACTATACAAAAGAGAAGTAATAGAAGGGGTAAAGCCCATTTTGTCACCTCATTTTAATTTAACGATCGAACTGCCTTTAAAAGCAATAATTAGAGGCTATACTTATGCGGTAGTTCCTAATTCGTGGACCAATAGAAAGTATGGAGTTTCCAAATTAAAAATAAAAGAAATGGGAAGTCGTTATTTCTTTATTTTGGTTTATTGCTTTGTAGAAAAGTATTTTTCAAGGGGCGATTTCACAAAAAAATAAAAAGATATTAATTAACCCTCAACTAAAAATAATATTTATTTTTGTAAAAAAACGTAGAAAATGAGAACAAAATTTTTAACAACCGCCCTAGTTTTATTAGGAATCTTCACTAGTTGCAAGAACGAAAAATCGCTTGATTCTTTAGAAGTTGTAAAGTCGGAAGTCTCTGTTGATAATAGTTTTAAAGTAACGTTAGGAGTAATTGTAAAAAAAGACGATAATTTAAGTTTGTTTTATACTGAAGATGGCTCTATTGATTTTAAAGGGGAACCAATTTGGCAAGGCGTCAAAGGAAACGACGGCGTTCAAGAAGTTGTTTACACGCTACCTGACGGTGTTTTTCCTACTCAATTTAGACTTGATTTTGGGATGAATAAAGAACAAGAAGACATTGTTTTAAAAAGCATAGTTTTAGAATACAAAGGAAATAAAAGAGAGTTTATTGGAGCCAACCTTGTTGATTTCTTTAGAGCCGACGAAAATAAGTGTACTTTTAATCCGAGCACTGGAGTGATTAAGGCGGTTGTAAAAGACGGAGTAAGACAATATCCTTCCTTATATCCACATGAAGCGAATTTATTGCCAGAGATTAATAAATTAGCTAAATAAATAAATTCTAGTTTTTTAAAAGTGCAACAATAGCATTAACTGCTGTTTATACCACACATTAAATTATTTATGGGAAAAGACCAAAAACAGGAATGGATAGATTATTCTAAGACAATAAGCGTAAGCCATATAAAAAATTCGTTTAACAATCCTACTAGTTTCCAATCAGAGTTTAATGTTGTATTAAAAGAAATAATAGAGAAAAACAAACTTACTTCAGCCATTGAAATAGGCTGTGAAGCAGGAATAAGTTTAATGTTATTGAATCCAATAGTATCAAAATCCACCTTTTTAGATTACGATCATACCATACTTGAGAAGGTAGCTGTAGCGGCTTCAGAATTAAATTTGAAAGGAACTGATTGTATCTGTGAAGATATGTTTTCAATGAATTCAATTGCAGACGAAAGTTATGATTTAGCCTATAATTCGGGAGTAATCGAGCATTACACTAAAGAAGTGAGAACCCAAGCCATTGAATCCTATTCACGAATAACTAAAAAAGGGGGTTATGTGATTGTTGCTTTCCCAAATCATCATACGTTACCGTACCGACTTTCTTATTTAATAGGAAGTTCCTTAGGAAAAAAAATCTGGCCATGGCCTAAAGAATATAAATTTTATTCCTTAAAGGACGAGATGGAGTCGGCTGGATTGGTCTATATAAGCCGAACCACGATGGATCGAAGCACTCTTTTTAAACAATGGATTACAAAATATAAAGTCACAAGAAGTTTTTTCTTATTTCTTGACCAATTTCTTCATTTTGAAGGCTATCTTACGGTTTGTATCGCTCAAAAACCTCTATAAAATGAAACTTCAAGATTCAGTTGTTTTTAGAAATTTCACGTACTTGTTTATCAATCAATTCTTCAATTTAATAGTTCCGCTTTTAGTATTTCCATTTTTACTTAAAACCCTTGGTCTTGAATTGTTTGGACTATATAGCTTTACCTATTCTGCAATTATATTCTGCTTTATGTTTTGCGATTATGGATTTAATTTTTCAGGATCTAAATACATTGCTATCAACAAATTAGATATTCAAAAAAGAGATCTTGCTTTTTCTACAATTGTAACTTTGAAGGGCTTAATTGCAATCGTAATTTCCATTTTATGGATGGCTTTTGTATATTATTATCCAATTTTTAAAAATAACCTCAATTTTGGCTTTCTGTTTTTAGGCATGATTTTAGGCAACGCAATAAATTTACAATGGTTTTTTCAGGGGATTGAAAAATTAGGCTGGTATTCAACAATTAATTCAGTAATTAAATTAGCATCTAATCTTTCGATTTTATTTTTAGTTAAATCGGCCGCCGACCTCAATTTAATTCCATTAATCTATTCCATTGCATTTATTTTAACAGGATTAATTACCTACATAGTTGCTGTTTATTCCGAGAAAATAAATTTTATCTCCTCATCAAGAAACACCTTTCGGCAATTTCTAAAAGAAGGATTCGATTATTTTGTCACCATCAGTTCCACCTCATTAGTTTTTAATGGAACCATCATCATCTTGAGTTTCTTTGAAAAAAGCATTTTAATTATTGGGGCTTTTGCTGCCCTTGATAGAATAATTAAAATTTTAGTTTCCATTTATGTTCCCTATTCAACCGCTATGTATCCTAGAAACATGGCTAATTTTCAAATTGGATATGCCGAAGGGCGAAAATCAGTAATCAAATATGGCTCCTATGGCCTTATATTTTCAATAGTTACCCTACTACTGATCTGTTTGTTTTCTGAAGCAATTTTAGTTTTTTTAAATCCAAAGTTGGTTATCTACTCTAATTGGCTTAAATTGTTTTCTTTTTGGTTCTTTTTTATTGTTTTTAATAATTTGTTGGGATATCATTTTCTAAATGGATTAAATAAATCAGACGTTTTTAGAAACATTAATATAGTATATACCATTATTACAGTCGCACTTATGAGTTTAGGATGTTATTTATTTTCATTCAAAGGCTGCATCGTTTCGGTTCTCTTTGGAGAAGTGCTTTTAGCAATTATGTTATTGACAAAAACCAGACAAATTCTCTCCAACGCAAAAACCAATTAGTAGATTATGGTTATTTCTTATAATAAAAATTTACCGTACCAAATTCTGTTTGGATTGTGTTGTGCAGTTCCTTTTTTAAGTAATTACGAGCTTACTTTTGCATTGTGGTTATTTACCATTTTTATCACTTTTCGCAGTTCGTATTCTTCAAAATTCTTGACTTATGCACTCTGTTTTGTCCTAGTTTTTATAATTGCATTTCTTTTCACCGATTTTTCAAATTCTAAACCCTATTTTATCATAAGAGATATTACCTATCTTTTAAAACCTTTTTTAGGGTTGCTATTAGGGTATCAAATATGTAGATTTCTAAAGAAAAATGTACTTCAAACAGTGGTTTATTCTGGTCTTGGAGTTTCGATAATTCACGTTTTGGTGATATTAAAAACCTATATTATTTATCACCATATTTCAGTAGCGTTACTTAGAGATTTTTGTGGTTTCTTCAGTGATTTTGAAGTTTTCGCCTTAATTTTTGTGGTATTTCATAAAGAATTTCAAATTAATTTTAACAAAAAAACCTATTACACACTATTAACAATCATTGGGTTTTCCACTTTTATGTATTTGTCGCGAACCAATTTTATTCAGTTTGTAGTATTGTATTTAGGTGTGAAGGGCTATTTTGTACTTAACAGAAGAGCATTAATCGCCGTAACATCAGTTGTAGCGGTTACGGTAATTTTATATTCTGTCGTTTTATTAATCAACCCCAAAAGAACGGGTTCAAGTGTTGAAGAATTTTTATACAAAATAAAAGTGGCGCCTACAGAGCCTTTTAAAACAAAGGTTAATGTTGCCGATTATAAAGATTTTAATGTCAACTATCGTTCAGTAGAAATTCTGTACACCCTTAAGCAAGTCCGATTAAGAGGTCCGCAAGCAATGATTTTCGGAAGCGGACTGGGGTCTCAGGTCGATTTGAAACAAATAGTCCATTTAGGGGATATGGATTTAAGATACATTTCAGTTCTTCATAACGGCTTTATGACCACTTACTTAAAATCGGGGATTATCGGTGTGATCATTCTTGTATTTTCCATTTTTTTACTTTCTAAACAAAGGAAGTCAGCCCTACCACTTAACCAAAAAATTAACGCTCTCTTGGTGGGTACAAGTGTTTTTTTAATAGTCTCTAACTGGGTATTAATGGGATATTATTTTACTCAAGACTCTAAATCCATTATTGTAGGATTGCTTTTTGCTTTTAAAGAAATAAATGAAAAAGAGCAAAACGAGGCATCTAATTAATAGCCGTACTTTCCAAACTAGTATAAAAACCTATATTTGCAACTCTTATTATAGTAAACATGAAAGTGCTTTTTCAAACAAGAACCAATTTATTTGATGCTCCCGGTGGAGATATGATACAATTGTTAAAAACGAAAGAACACCTTGAAAAGTTAGGAGTTGAGGTTGACGTTTCCCTAGAATTTGAACCCGATTTATCTAAATACGATTTAGTGCATCTTTTTAATTTAATGGAACCGCAGGACATTTATTTACAGATGTTAAATGCTAAAAAGCAAAATAAAAAAATAGCACTGTCTACCATTTACGGATTGTATACTGAATTTGAAAGAAAAGCTCGAGGCGGATTATTCCAACAACTTGCTAATGTGCTTTCACCTTATCAAATCGCTTACATCAAAACCATAATAAAACAATATTATGAAAATCGTTTTCATAAAGGGGTTTTCAAAATGTTGTACAAAGGGTATTATGGTTTAATGAAAGAAATAGTGGATAATACCGCTATTTTTTTACCAAATTCTGTTTCAGAAATGAACAGGGTAGCAGCGGAATTTAAACTAAAGGACTACACCTTTGCAGATATTCCCAACGCCATAGATAAAACTATTTTTTCTGACGAAGAAAACGGAAAAACCAACCCCTATTTAAAATACCAAGATTGCATTCTTTGTGCCGCAAGAATTGAAGGAAGAAAAGAAACTTTAAACTTAGTTCGAGCCGTAAAAGGAACCAACTACAATTTAGTATTAGTAGGAAAGGAATCTAAAAACCAGAAAAAATATGTAGAGAAAGTACATCAAGAAGCGGGCAATAATGTTCATTTTTTAGGCGCAATTCCTCACGACGATTTAAAAGAATTATATAAAGTAGCCAAAGTTCACGCTTTAGTAAGTTGGATGGAAACGCCTGGACTTTCCTCCTTGGAAGCCGCTGCAATGGAATGTAATATTGTGGTTACCAGAAAAGGCGACACTTACGATTATTTTGAAGATTACGCCTTTTATTGTGAGCCTGACGACGTTAACTCAATAAAAAAAGCAATAGAAGATGCTTTTTCTTCTCCGGTAAATTCGAAATTAAAACAAAAGATTTTAGCCAACTATACTTGGGAAAAAACGGCTGAAGCAACCTACAAAGCCTATAAAAAAATACTAAACATAACCATTAATTAATCTAATCAAAAGCATCTTAATTCCTTAAATTTGTTATTTTAGCCAACTGATTATGATTATCTAATGAAAATAGCTATTTTAGGAACGCGTGGAATCCCAAACCATTATTCGGGTTTTGAGCAATTTGCTGAATTTTTCTCCGTATTTCTTGTTGAGAAAGGACACGATGTTTTTGTTTACAATTCACATAATCATCCTTATCAAGAAAATACATTTAATGGCGTTAACATAATACATCAACACGATCCTGAATATAAATTAGGGACTTTTGGTCAGTTTATTTATGATTATAATTGTATTATGGATTCTCGAAAAAGAGATTTTGACATTATTTTACAATTAGGCTATACTAGTAATTCAATTTGGTATTTTTTACTTCCAAAAAAGCCAATTATTATCACCAATATGGATGGACTAGAGTGGAAACGTTCTAAATACTCTAAGCCCGTTCAACAATTTTTGAAATTTGCCGAAAGATTAGCTGTGAAAAGCAGTGATTTTTTGATTTCTGATTCCCTTGGAATTCAAAAATATATTAATAGTAAATACAATGTTACGTCCACCTATATCGCCTACGGCGCAAAGGTTTTCAGTTCTCCAAACGAAGAAATCTTGAAAGAGTACGATGTCCTAAAACACAATTATAATATGATTATGGCTCGTTTTGAACCAGAAAATAATATTGAGACTATTCTTGATGGAATAGTGTTGGCAGGCCATGAAACCACGGTATTAGTTTTAGGAAATCACCAAACAAAATATGGAGACTATCTAAAAAATAAATTCAAAACGCACAAACAAATACGATTTATAGGGGCTGAATTTGATATCACCAAACTAAACAATTTAAGGTATTTCTCGAATTTTTACTTCCATGGGCATTCTGTTGGCGGGACCAACCCTTCATTGCTTGAAGCCATGGCGTCCAACGCGTTTATTATTGCTCACGATAATCACTTCAACAAAACGATTCTTAAAGAAAACGGCTATTATTTTTCAAATCCTGCCGATATAAAAAATATTATAGATAGAATCAAAAAAAATGATAACTTGCAATTGGTTCAAAACAACTTTGACGCGATTGAAAATGAATTTAATTGGGATAAAATAAATGGAGAATATCTTCAACTTTTCGAAGAATGTATTTCAAAATCTAAAACAGGAATATAACAACAATCCTTCGTTATCATTTGTTTTACTAGCTTTATTGTGTATTCCTTTAGGATATGCATTTAACAGTATTTCGCTTGCATTACTTATAATTATTACAATTATAAACTTCAAAAAAGAGAATTTCAGCTTTGAAAAACATTTGATTTTCCCACTAGCGTTATATTTTTTAATGTTGTTGTCTTTAATTTGGTCAATAGATAAAGACCGGACATTAAATGCGATTTCTAAAGAATTACCCCTTTTATTATTCCCGATTTGTTTTCTATTAATACGTTCTTTGTCAGAATTAGAAAAAAACAAAATAATAAAAGGATTTAGTTACGGAATGGTTGTTTTTTCCTTTTTTTATCTAATAAAAGCAACTTTTAGGTATTTTGTTGCTCAAGATCCATCCGTTTTCTTCTACCATGAATTAGTTACTAAAGATGTAAATGCAATCCATGTTTCCGTTTACATGGCAGTTTCTTTTTTTTATTTTTTAGTTAAACCAATAAAAACCAATTTTGATAAATTATCATTATCCATTTTATTGTTAATGGTTTTCTTATTGTCCTCAAAGAATATTGTGGTCATTTTTATAGGATTATTAGGCTTCTACTATATATTTTTTTCAAAAATAGCAAAAAAATTACGTCTTAGAAATTTGATTTTGATGCTGGTTCTTCTTTTTTCCCTTCCTTTTATTGGAAAAGTAAAAGAGCGTTTCAAACAAGAATACGAAACTATAATGACCGATAGTAGCGTAAACGATGTAATTAGCAAAGGGACCGAAAAAGTATATAATGTTAGCATTAAACAAGCCTGGACCAACCAGAAATTTAAACCCAATGATTTTTTCCCAGGAACCGCCTTTAGGGTATATCAATTTAGAATTTTTAATGAATTTCTTCATGAAGAAGCTATTTTTTGGAAAGGTTTTGGACTGGACGCCTCTTATTCTAAAATTGAAGAAAAAGGAATTCAATACCACCTTTTTTTAGGAGATGAAAACCAAGAAGGTTATCAAAAGATGAATTTCCACAATCAGTACCTACAAGTATTTGCTGAATTGGGTGTATTCGGATTCTTATTGTTATTAATAATGCTTGCCTTAACCATTAGAAATGCGATCATTTCAAAAAACTACTTTCACATTGCATTTTCGATATTAATGATTTCTCTATTTATTACAGAGTCATTCCTTTGGAGACAGCGAGGAATTACTTTTTTTATTGTAATGTATTGTGTTTTAAACACTAATATAAAATCTCAAAAAACAAATGTTATTTAATATAATATTATAATAATTTTAACGTTAAAAAAATAATATAAAAAGGTAAAACGCAATCGCATCTAAATATGAAAAGAATATTAATTACCGGAGCCGCAGGTTTTTTAGGCTCCCATTTATGTGATCGTTTTATTAAAGAAGGATATCACGTTATCGGAATGGACAATCTTATAACAGGAGATTTAAGAAACATCGAACACCTTTTTAAATTAGAGCATTTTGAATTTTACCACCACGACATCACTAAATTTGTTCATGTTCCAGGAGAATTACATTATATTTTACACTTTGCTTCCCCTGCAAGTCCGATAGATTATTTAAAAATTCCAATTCAAACTTTAAAAGTGGGTTCCCTAGGGACGCACAATCTTTTGGGTTTAGCAAGAGTTAAAAATGCCAGAATCCTCATTGCTTCCACTTCGGAGGTTTATGGCGATCCATTGGTTCATCCACAAACAGAAGAATATTATGGAAACGTAAACACTATTGGACCAAGAGGCGTTTATGACGAAGCAAAACGTTTTCAAGAATCTATTACCATGGCCTACCATACTTTCCATGGCGTAGAAACTAGAATTGTACGAATTTTTAATACTTATGGTCCTAGAATGCGACTTAATGATGGTAGAGTTATTCCGGCATTTATCGGTCAAGCACTTAGGGGAGAAGATTTAACCATTTTTGGTGACGGAATGCAAACACGTTCTTTTTGTTATGTTGACGATCAAGTTGAGGGAATTTTTAGGCTGCTGCATTCCGATTATGTTTACCCCGTTAATATTGGAAACCCAGATGAAATTACGATTAAAGATTTTGCGGAGGAAATTATTAAATTAACTGGAACCAATCAAAAGGTAGTGTATCATCCTTTGCCAGTTAATGATCCTTTACAACGCCAACCCGACACTAATAAAGCAAAAAATATTTTGGGATGGGAGGCGAAAGTATCTCGAGCAGAAGGAATGAAAATTACCTATGATTATTTCAAATCTCTTTCAAAAGAAGAACTTTTAAAAGAAGAACACAAAGATTTTACCGGATATATAAGATAATATGACGTCAGCTCAATCAGGTAGATATTCAAAATATATAAGACCAATAAGTATCGTTTTTGACTTATTAGTTATTACTGTTTTAGGTATTTATTTTTTTGAAGGATTAGTTTCAAAATTCAACACTTATATTTTCTATTTACTTATTTCTTGGTCGGTAATTGCCTTTCTAATTAAATTTTATGAAGTCTTCAGATTTACAACTCCCGTTGAAATCATCACGAAAATAGTAAAACAATGTTTGTTATTTTCCTTATTAATAATTACCTATTACCCGTTTACTCAAGAGGAAATCTTTAACGAAAAAGCAGTTTTACTTTATGTTATTTATTGCACCACATTAATTACAATTTTTAAATTTCTATTATTTTATTATCTTAAAAAATACAGAATAATTACGGGTAGTAATTATAGAAATGTAGTAATTATTGGGCATACAGATGAATCGGTTCGACTGAAAGAACTTTTTGAAGACAGGGTTGATTACGGCTATCGGTTTCTAGGTTATTTTTCAAATAAGAGCAAATCACCTGAAATTTCGGGGAATTTAGATGACTTAAAGGAATATGTGCTTAACAATAAAGTGGATGAAATATACAGCTCTTTGGAAGAAATGACAAATGATCAAACCATTAATATGGTTGAATTTGCCGACACCAATAAAATAAATATCAAATTTATTCCTGGGTCAAAAGAGATTTTTTCTAAAAATTTAAAAATAAATTATTTAGAAATGTTTCCGGTATTAACCATGCAAAAAACAATTTTGCACGAACCCTCTATTAAAACAATTAAGAGAACCTTCGATATAGTATTCTCATTATTGGTGATTGTTTTTCTACTTTCTTGGATAGTTCCAATTTTGGCTATTTTAATCAAATTAGAATCAAAAGGGCCTGTGTTTTTTAAGCAAGGAAGACCAGGATTAGATGAAAACGAGTTTTTTTGTTATAAGTTTCGTTCTATGAAATTGAATGAGGATACCGAATCCGAGGCTTCCAAAAATGATCCTAGAGTTACTAAAACTGGAAAATTTATGAGAAAGACCAGCATGGACGAATTGCCTCAATTTATCAATGTGTTGTTCGGAGAAATGTCGGTTGTAGGCCCAAGGCCCCATTTATGGTCACAAAATAAATCCTACGGGAATAAAATTAAAAAATATTTAGTTCGTCATTGTGTAAAACCAGGAATCACCGGATTAGCACAAGTTAAAGGATTTAGAGGAGAAATCGAGTCGGATGAAGACATGATCAATCGAATTAAATTTGACGTTTTCTACATCGATAACTGGTCGCTGATATTGGATTTAAAAATAATTGTACAAACAGTTCTCAATATCATAAAAGGAGAAAAAAAGGCTTATTAATCGCATCATTTTTTCCAATTTTAATTCATTTTAATAATTAATTAGCCCCACTTTTATTTTTTTGAGTATAAATGCCAATTTAATCTCAAAAGAATTATTTTTGCACCACAACACAATCACAAAAAAAATGACTATTTTATTATTAGGCTCAGGAGGAAGAGAACACGCATTAGCATGGAAAATGCTTCAAAGCGCTAAATGTACTAAACTGTTTGTAGCTCCTGGAAACGCCGGAACAGGAAGTGTTGCAACCAACGTGAACTTAAGCATCACCGATTTCATCTCAATTAAAGCATTTGTCTTGAGCGAAAAAGTAGAAATGGTGGTGGTAGGTCCAGAAGATCCATTAGTAAAAGGCATTTTTGATTTTTTCCAAAACGATGCCGATTTAAAACACATTCCTGTTATAGGGCCTTCAAAACAAGGAGCGCAATTAGAAGGAAGTAAAGAATTTGCAAAGGAATTTTTGGTAAAACACAATATTCCAACAGCTGGTTACGATAGTTTTACGAAAGATACAGTTGAAAACGGATGTTTGTTTTTAGAGACTTTACAGCCCCCATACGTGCTAAAAGCAGATGGTTTAGCCGCTGGAAAAGGAGTCTTGATAATAAATGATTTGGCCGAAGCCAAGCAAGAATTGCGAAATATGTTGGTGGACGCAAAATTCGGCGAAGCCAGCTCAAAAGTAGTGATAGAAGAATTTTTAGACGGAATAGAATTAAGCTGTTTTGTATTAACTGACGGTGTAAATTATAAAATATTGCCTACCGCAAAAGATTATAAGCGAATAGGCGAAGGCGATACCGGTTTAAATACAGGTGGAATGGGAGCTGTTTCTCCTGTTCCTTTTGCAGACTCCGTTTTATTGGAAAAAATTGAAAGTAGAATTGTAAAACCAACGATTGAAGGCTTGAAAAAAGACAATATTCAATATAAAGGATTTGTTTTTATAGGATTAATAAACGTAAAAGGTGAACCAATTGTAATTGAATACAATGTAAGAATGGGGGACCCTGAAACAGAAGTGGTAATTCCAAGATTAAAATCGGATTTGGTTGAATTGTTTCAAGCGGTTGCCAACGAAAAATTGAACGATATTAATTTAGAGATAACCAATAAAAGCGCTGCTACCATAATGGTCGTTTCCGGAGGATATCCTGAAGAATATGTAAATGGAAAAGTAATTTCAGGAATTGAAAAGGTTACCGATTCTATAGTGTTTCATGCAGGGACAAAGCAAGATAACGGCACCACTATTACGAATGGAGGTAGGGTTTTGGCCGTTACGTCACTAGGCGATAATTTCGAAGAAGCCATAAAAAAATCGTATCAAAATATAGAAAAACTACATTTCGATACGATGTATTATAGAAAAGATATCGGTTTCGACCTTTAATAAATTCTTTTCAGAATTTTATTTAAAGAAAGAATGAGCGGTTGTATCCTGATATTCTTCGTTGTTGGCTTTGTGTAATTGCAATTGTTTTATCCAATAAACCATTGCAGCTCCACAAATAATTACGAAAATCCAATTGATTATATTGGCAGCAAACCAATTTTCTAATTCTAGTTCTCTTAAATAATTTTGTGGAATGAAAAAAATGTTTTCAAATAACCATTGTATTCCTTCAAAAAATGCTTTCATCTTAGTTCAAGTATTATATTTACATTTGCAAAAGTATAAAATATCCATATGATTACAAGTCTTTTTAAGAAATCTACCCCAATAAATTTTGCATTTATTTTTTTAAT
>CANHHG010000022.1 GCA_947460615.1 Bacteroidota bacterium | reverse complement strand
TATGTCCTAGCTTTCAGCGGACAAAAAGTTAGCTGCAAACTTTACCAACAAGCCCTGTTGCGGACTATTTAACTCGAAAAAAAACAAAATATAACCCTAACTCAAAGTTGTTAATAACTTTATGATGCTTTACATAGGAACGGCTGTTAGCAGCTGGTTTTTTTATGGAAGAAGCAATCTAAACTTATCTTTCTCCTTCAATCTATAAATATAAATTTGCTTACTATTTTCGTTAATATTTCTTCGAATTTCCAATGGTTTTTTCTTCATATGATCCATTGATTCTCCATCGATAGCTTTTGAACTTTCTAGTACAGAAATAATCGGATAATCTAAGCTAACTATGAAGTCAGAATCTTTGTTTTCAATATTCTGCGTGTTCAATATTTCCAAACCTTGAATATTCAAATCTCCAATTACGTAACCATAACTGTCAGCCGCTAAATAAGTTTCTGATAATAATTTTTGGTCAACTATTTTGTATTCATATTTGCCTACAAAATCATATTCTGCTTCTTTTTCAGATGAGCAACTTATCATTGAAAAAATAAAAAACGTCAATATTAATTTAAGAGTTCTCATCTTGAGCGGGTTTAAAACTTGCTGCTAACGTTTCGCGAGCAGAACTCGTTGCGGCTTGGCGACCGAGATTTTTCCACTAGCACAAAACGAAAATAGTAAAAAAATCTTTCCACTTACCGAAATTCAGCAATGAGTTTTGCACGCTGTTATGTGCGGTTTTTTTCATTTTGTTTCGCGAGTAAATAATTTGAGTCTATTCCAATTTGCAACAACTACTTTTCTGTGTTTTGTCTATCATGAAAAACTTTAATGAAAAACCAGAAACTTGAACTAATATTTTGCATTAAAATAATTTTTGACAAAATAGAGTAGAAGCGAGCTCAAGAAAATCGAGTCAAGCCAATAACTTGTATTTAGTTTCGCTATTGAGAACTCTCCATTAAGAAAAACTATAATGAAAAACCCAAAAGTACAATTTAGGTTTTTCGACTATCACATTATTTCAAATATTACATTTTCCAATTATCAATTTCTAAAAGCAATTTTTTGCAAGCGTAATTTCCACAGCAATTTTTTTCTCCAAAATCGCACATAACGTTTGGCTGCCAGACGCAGTCGCGGACTTGGCGACCGATATTTCTCCACTAGCACAAAACGAAAATAGTAAAAAAGAACGAACAATTTACCGAAAAATAGCGATTGCGTTTGACAGCGGTTAGCAGTTGTTTGAGTTATGATTCAAATATTTTTATTATACCATACAAAAGAGAAATGTAAAGAATTGAAATCATTAAAATTGTAGAAAAAATACTAATTGCTCTATTTTCTTTATATAACTTAAGATTTGCTCTTGCAACTAAAATCAAAATTAACGGATAACCAATTCCAGATATAAAAATAATTTGTCCTAACAATCCGCTGCTTGGACTGTCCATGGCAAATATTGAAAGAAAACCTATTATTGGCCAAAGTAATATAGGTAATAAAATGAAAATATTTAATGCGATAAACCACTTTGGAATATCTTTGAACATTGATCTAATACTCATAAAAAAGGTTTTTATATTCTCTAGGGTTACAAATAACTGCTAACTAGTATATAGGTATGACAAAATCATACAAAGCAACCCAAAAAGGGTAGGGTGGGTATGACTTTCGTCTTATTATATTTATTTCAAATATAGTAATTATTCTTACAAATCATCAAATGGACTTTTTATTTGTTGGATACTCTTCGTACTCACATGCGTGTAAATTTCTGTAGTCTTGCTACTGCTGTGTCCCAATAATTCTTGAATGTACCGTAAATCAGTGCCGCTTTCCAATAAATGGGTAGCATAACTGTGTCGCAACCAATGCAAGGTGACGGGTTTCGTAATTCCAGCTTTTTGTAATGCTTGTTTTAATACGCTTTGTAAACTTTGTTCTGAATATTGTTCGCCAACAATTTGCCCCTCAAACAGCCATGTTTTAGGCTTGTATCCGTTGTAATAGTTGCGAAGCATCTCCAATATAATTGGACTCAAAGGGGTTATCCGATCCTTTTTTCCCTTCGCATTTTTAAGCAGTACAATGTTTCTTTTGGAATCGATATCCTGAGGTTTCAAATTGATAAGTTCACTTCGACGTAAACCACAACTGTAAATCAAACTCAACATCATTTTGTGTTTTATATTGCTATGGGCATTCAAAATCAATTTAATCTCTTCTTTGCTCAACACATTAGGCAACACCTTTGAACGTTTGGGACGATGAATTTTATCCACAATCATCTTCGTGTCTCTGATGGTTTGAAAAAACAATTTAATAGCATTCACAATTTGATTTTGGTAGGAGGAGGATAGCTTGTTTTTCAAAATGTACTCGTTATTATAAACGATCACATCCTCATTGGTAATTTCCCCAATAGGTTTTTCTCTAAAGAAAATAAGAAATGATTTTAAGGCTTCGCTATATGTTTTTATAGTGCTAGGACTGTAGCGTTTGGAAAGAAGCCATTGCTTGAATTTTTCTATTTGTATAATTCCTTCTTCCGATGGGGTAGTAGTGGAGAGCAATGGAAGCTTAAACCGAAGCCTATTTTCGTCGGTATCCGGCAAGTGCCAAACCCCTAATGATGGACTCCATCGCGATCCTGCTATACTTTTAATTCGAGCAATTAACTCCGCATTTTTTTCAAATGTCACTGCTATTCTAACAGCTCCATCGAACTTTATCAACTTAGATTCCCATTTCATGGCATATAATTTTTATAAAGATAGGCAATTTATTTACCTTAAAGTCAATCCGATGAAATTGAAATTAGCAAAAAAAAACCGCTAAAAATAATTTCTTAGCGGGTTTAGAAGGTGTTTTTATAGTGATTAAATGCCCACAAAATTACTAGGTGTAATTTTTAATAATTCCTCTTTTATTTCGTCTGAAACCGCAAGAGTAGTTATGAAATGATGAATGGCATTTTTGTCAATCGTTTCATTAGTTCTAGTTAATCCCTTCAGTGCTTCGTAGGGGTTCGGGTAACCTTCTCTTCTTAAGATGGTTTGAATCGCCTCAGCCACTACAGCCCAGTTTTTCTCGAGGTCTTCATGAAATTTTGGCTCATTCAATAGTAATTTATTTAACCCTTTTAAAGTCGATTCAAAAGCGATTAAGGTATGTCCCATCGGCACACCAATATTTCTTAAAACCGTACTGTCAGTCAAATCTCGCTGTAATCTTGATAGTGGTAATTTTGCTGAAAGGTGCTCAAAAATAGCATTGGCAATTCCTAAATTACCTTCTGAATTTTCAAAATCAATCGGATTTACTTTATGAGGCATCGCTGATGATCCAATTTCTCCAGCCTTGATTTTTTGTTTGAAATACTCCATAGAAACATAGGTCCAAATGTCTCTGTCCAAGTCAATAATTATCGTGTTAATTCTTTTTAAAGCATCAAAAAAAGCTGCAAAATGATCGTAATGTTCTATTTGTGTGGTTGGAAAGGAATGGTGCAAGCCTAAGTTTTCTTCTACAAAATGACTACCGAATTGTTTCCAGTCAATATGTGGATAAGCCACGTGGTGGGCATTGTAATTTCCAGTTGCTCCCCCAAACTTAGCAGCAAATGGGATATTGAATAACAAACGCATCTGCTCTTCCAATCGCTCTACAAACACTCCAATTTCTTTTCCTAAACGAGTAGGCGATGCTGGCTGTCCGTGAGTTTTTGCTAACATAGGAACCTCTCGCCACTCTATACTTAGTTCTTTTAATTTGGAGATTAAGGAAATTAAAGAAGGTAAATATACTTTTTCAAAAGCTTCTTTGGTAGATAATGGTATCGCAGTATTATTAATATCTTGAGAAGTTAATCCAAAATGGATGAATTCTTTGTAAGTGGATAATTCTAGTTTTTCGAAAGCGTCTTTAATGAAATACTCCACCGCCTTCACATCGTGATTGGTTGTTTTTTCGGTTTCTTTAATCCAAAGTGCATCTGAGGTAGAAAAGTTTTTGTATAGGTTTCTTAAACTTTCAAATACTCCTTTATCGATTCCTTCTAACTGAGGTAATGGAATTTCGCACAAAGAGATAAAGTACTCTATTTCAATTAATACACGGTATTTAATTAAAGCTTCTTCTGAAAAGAAAGGAGCTAATGAAACGGTCTTACTTCTGTATCTTCCGTCAATAGGTGAAACAGCATTTAATTCGTTTAAAGTAGTCATGTAGTGTTGTTTTTTGAAAGTGCAAAGATATAGAAATGTTTGAATATAATTGGCTAATAATAATGCTGATTTGATAAACGTAACGAAATGATAATAGATAAATGACGACTTATTCAAAGTTAAAATCTTTTCAAACATTGAATCGAAAAGTTTTAATAAGTCAAATTAGTTCCTAAATTTACCGTAAATAAACTACGAATGGTTGATATTGCTTATTTAGAATTTCTTGAAAACATACTTACAGATAACCGGAAAGAGCGTTTTTTAAATGTGCTTAAAAACCGAACGCGTCATTTTACAGTAGCAGTAGAAGATGTTTTTCAAATGCACAATACTAGTGCGGTAATGAGAAGTTGTGAGGTTTTTGGAATTCAAGAGCTAAATGTAATTGAGCAACGTTTTGGTAAACGTATCGATAAAGAAATTGCGATGGGGGCTCAAAAATGGGTCGATATTAATGCGTTTGACAGTATTACAGGTTGTTTGGATAATTTACAATCCCGAGGATATCAAATTATTGCCACAACGCCACACGAGGACGATTGTTTGCTGGAAGATTTTGACATTACTAAACCTAGCGCTTTATTTTTTGGTACCGAACGCGACGGATTGTCGGATGAAATTCTGAAAAGAGCCGACGGGTTTTTAAAAATTCCAATGGTTGGTTTTACCGAGAGTTTAAATATTTCAGTTTCTGCTGCAATAATTATTCAAAACCTAACGGAAAGACTAAGAAATTCTCCAATCCACTGGCAATTATCAGAAGAGGAAATTATTGAAAAGCGTTTGCAATGGGCAAAAAACACCATCAAAGACATAAAGAGAATTGAAGCTCGTTATTACAGCGAAAGGAATAGTTTATTAGATAATTGATAAAAGATTTTTCTTTGCCAACCTTGCTTAAATCCTTGTGCTCCTTGCGGTTAAAAACTTAAAATCAACCCATCATTTTTCTCTTTCTAACCAATAACCAAATCACGATAGGCGCTCCAAAAATTGAAGTAATTGCATTAATTGGCAAGATAATTTCAGTGCCCGGTATTTGCGTTAAGCTATCGCAAATAAGCATAACGATTGCTCCAAAAAGTAAGGTGCTCCAGAATAGAATTTTATGATTGCTAGTTTGAAAAACTAATTTTGAAATATGAGGTACTGCAAGTCCTATAAATGCGATAGGACCAACAAATGCAGTTATACTACCCGCTAATATACTAGTTGCAAATAAGATGATGTATTTTGTTTTTTTGTAATTAATCCCTAGGCTTATGGCGTAATTTTCTCCTAATAACAGTGCGTTTAAAGGCTTAATACTCAATACGCTTAACGATATTCCTAAAGTAACGCAACACGATAATATCCCGATAGAGTTCCAAGTTAGATTTCCAAGACTTCCCAGCGACCAAAAGGTGAATTTTTGAAGTTGCTCTGCTGAACTAAAATAAGTTAAACTACCTACAATGGCGCTCGTTAAACTCCCAAACATCAACCCTACAATTAATATAGCCATGGTGTCTCGGAGTTGTTTTGCAATTGCTAAAACACAAAGTAATACCGTTAGACTCCCTAAACTGGAAGCGGCTATGATTCCAAAGGAGGAAAGAAAAAATTCCGATAATGCAATGGGTAGTAAAGAAGCGCCTAATAGAATTACCGCAACTCCTAAACTTGCTCCAGAGCTTAATCCTAAAACATAAGGTCCGGCAAGTGGATTTCTAAATAGAGTTTGAATTAATAAACCACTAATAGACAATCCTATACCTACTAAAATTGAAACTATAGCTTTAGGTAATCTGTAATTAATAATTATATAATTCCAGGACTCTTTACTGCACGATCCTTGAAGTAAACTCTGGAAAACATCCTTAATTGGAATGTTGATAGATCCCAAACTAATATTCAGTAAAAACAAGAAAACTACCCCAAGAAGGAGTGAAGAAAACAAAAATATAGTATTGGATTTACTATTCAATTTATTCTAATTTTTTAAAGAAAAATGGTTTATAATTTGGAAGTAATTCAGAGTGAAATATTTTAATTAAATCCTTTAATACCAGATCGGGACGGGCAGAGGCCAATTCAAAATAAATTATTCCGCCTTTGGGTCCTTTATTTACTGCATACGAATATACTTTTTTATTTTTAAAACTAGCAAATTCTGTGTAATGCGAATTACTTTCGCTCATTTGCTTTAGCGAAGAAAAATCACCAGGAGCGATCCAGAATTCCGCATTTTGACCTTTCTCAAAAACTTTTTCAAATGGCAAACTCAAACTGCCAATTCCCTTGGTGTTGTTCCATAGATAGTTGGCTTTTGCATCTTTTAAAAATAGGGAGGCCCAGCTTTCTCCTTGTGGGACATACCATTGGTCTTGATACATCGCGCCACTTAATACGGTAGGTATGGAGGTTGTTTTTTTGGCTAAATCCAATGCGGTAGTATAATTCTGTTCAATTGATTTGAAGATCGAGTTGGCCACATCGTCTAAATTATACAATGCCCCGAAAAACTTAATCCACTCGGCTTTTCCTAATGGTGATTGCTCAGTCCAATCGCCATTTATCAAAACAGATAATCCACTTTTTTTCAAATTATCAATCGTTGAATTGTTATTATTGATACCAAAAGTAACTATTGCATCTGGTTTCAAGTTGATCAATATTTCAGTATTTAAACGCTCATTTACGCCTACTTCATGAACTTTACCAGCGTCAATTCGTTTTCTAGTTTTTGAAGAAGAGATAAAATTAGTACTTGGAAATCCAATTAATGTGTTTTCTACCCCCAACATTTCTAGAGCGGGAATATGAGTGGTTGAGGTGGTTACAATAGATTGAAGAGGAATTGAAATTATTGGAAATTGTTTCAAACTATCAGGAACAACACCGTTTTTTTCTTTTAAAATATAAATAAACTCTGTCGTTGCTTCTGGCCATGCTTTGGTCACTTTCATTATTCTAAACCCTTTGTATTTGTATAATTCAAGTCCTTTAGCATACTTTATGCTATTAATAACAGTTGAAATTTTAGTACTTTTCTCTTTATCACTTTGTTTGCATCCAAAGATGAAGAACAGTGAAAAAATAGCAAAAGAGTATAAAAAATTGGATTTCATAGGGTTATTTCAATTGTGGTACAAATGTAAAAGTTATGTTTGTTTTATTTACTGAAAACTAAAATAATATTAGAATAACGAAATCAATAAACTATATTTGCAACGTATTAAGGTTGCTTTTTTAAATTTTAAAATAGCATTAAAAGGGAAACAGGTGAATAAATTCTATTTTATAAATCCTGTGCTGTTCCCGCAACTGTAAGCTAATAAGCTTGTTGTTATCTACAAAACCACTGTTTTAAATGTAGATTTTGAATTTAATAAATCAAAATCTAAAATAAAATGGGAAGGTCAACAACAAGACGCAAGCCAGGAGACCTGCCTATTACATCGAGTATCAAACTTTCGGGAAAAAAGGTTTGGGTATGGTAAATTCTATACTTTTCTCCCCATTTTATTAAGATTATTTTACTGTATAATGAAGAAAAAAGTGATTCACTTCGGTGCGTTTGTATGGTTATTTTGTATGACTACCTATGCACAAGAAGTTGAAAATCAATTAAAAGAAGTCGTAATCTCCGACTCGAAATTTGCTTTAGCGAAAGAAAAATCGGGAAAAGTAATTGTAAAAATTACTGCTGAAGAATTAGCCAAAAAACCCGGGCAATCCATTGCATCTATTTTAAGTACTGTAGTAGGGGTCGAAATTAATGGAAATCAAAGTAGTGGCGGTAAAAATTTAGGATCCTACATTCGTGGCGGCCGTAATCATCAAACGCTGATTATCATTGACGGGGTCCCTGTTACTGATGCGTCTGGAGTTAATTTAGAATACGATTTACGATATATTACTGCTGAACAAGTGGAAAGCATTGAAATAATGAAAGGAGCAGCGAGCACGCTTTATGGTTCGGGTGCTGCAACTGGAGTAATTAATATTACCTTGAAAAAAGCCAGTAAAAAGGAATTAACCGGTAATTCCTATTTTAATATTGGGACACAAAATACCGCCGATAATTTGAATTATCGCCCTCAAGATTTCAATCAAGGGATTAGCATGAATGGAACTATTGGTAAAGTAGACTATTTGGCAATCTTGAATAGTGTTGAAATTAAAGGAATTTCAGAAGCACAAGGAATTGATTTTGAACCGGATCAATTTTCGAAAATCTCCGCTTTAATGAAAATTGGCTTTAAGCCAAATGCTAAATTCTCTTTTGATTTTTTTACCAATTTCGATAAAATTAAAAACAATTACGATGGATTTTTTGATAATTTCACTTCGGCAGATACACCTTTAAATAATGCCAAGACACAGCAATTTCGTTTTGGGTTTTCTCCAAAATACAAATATAGAAATGGGGAGTTGGTATTGAATTCCGGTTTTTCAAACAATGAAAGAAACTATACCTCTTTAAATACGTGGTCCAATTCCATAGATTATAGTAGCTACAATTCAAAGTCGGTGAATTTTGATTTATTCAATAAATACAATTTCTCCAATCGGTTTTTTGTGATTGTTGGAACCCAATTTCAGTTCAATGAAATGGACTCACAATCGGAATTGATTACAAAACAAAACGCTAAATTCAATTGGTTTGACAGTTATGTAACGGCGGTATACAACTCTGATTTTGGTTTGAATATCAATGCTGGAGCACGATACGACAAGCATTCCATTTATAACAATTACTCGGTATATAATATCAATCCGTCTTATTTTTTATCAAACATAGGCCTTAAATTCATAGCGTCTTATAGTACTGCTTATATCACGCCAAGTTTGTATCAGTTATTTTCTCCTTATGGAAATTTAAATTTAACACCAGAAAAAAACAATACCATTGAATTGGGATTCGAAAAAGATTTATTGAATAAGAACCTACAATTTAATTCGGTTTGTTTTTACAGGGAAGAAAACAATTCTATAGGTTTTTATACCGATCCTGTAACTTTCGAATCCAATTATACCAATATTGAAGGCTCCAATAACGCCAAGGGAATTGAAACAATGCTTACTTATGTTGCTACCAATAAGTTAAAATTCAAAGCCAATTACACCTTTACTGAAGTGGAAGAGCCTTTGAAAAGATTGATTCCTAAGCACAAAGTAAATGTTTCATTGGATTATAATTTATCTGAAAGGTCTAATTTTAATATTTCATATCAATATGTAGATCAACGAAAGGATTTGTTTTTTGATGGAGGGACCTTCGAAAACCTCCCCGTTGAATTGGCTTCCTATCGATTGGTAAATGCGATGGGTAATTTTCAAATGATCAGAAATAGAGTCGGTTTGTTTGTCAGTGTAAATAATGTTTTCAATGTTAATTTTACGGAGAATATTGGTTATAGTACTCGTGGGAGAAATTTCAAACTGGGTATTACTATTTTGTTTTAAAAGCTAATAATCAACAGCTTGTTGCTAACCGCTGGTATTGATAATTGTTTTTTCTTTGTAACTTGTAACAAAAATTGTTTCTCATCGTCTTTTAAAAATAATAGCATAAAACATGTCAATGAACCAAAGTGAGTTTGTATCATTAATTACGCCATTCAAAGACAAACTTTTTCGTCTCGCAAAGAGAATTTTAGTGAGTACAGAAGAAGCAGAAGATGCAACTCAAGAGGTTTTATTTAAATTGTGGAATAATAAAGAGAATTTAGAATCCTACAAGAGTATAGAAGCCTTTTCAATGACTATGATTAAGAATTATTGTTTAGATCAGTTGAAAGCCAAGAGATCGGGAAATTTAAAATTGGTTCACGATAATTATATTGATAGGGAACCAAGTTTAGAAAGGCAATTGGAGGCTAAAGATGCTATGGATTGGGTTGAAATAGCAATTAATGAATTGCCGGAACAACAAAAATTGATCATTCAAATGCGAGATATAGAAGAATATGAATTTGAAGAAATTGCCAAAATAATGGATATGAATGAAACGGCTATTCGAGTTTCATTGTCTAGAGCAAGAAAACAGATACGAGCCTTTATGTTAAAAACAAATGAACATGGAATTAAATAGAATAGAAACTATTTTAGAAAAATACTTTCAAGGAGAAACCACTGTCTTAGAAGAAAATGAATTAAAAAATTACTTTTCTTCGTCGGATGTTGCGCAGCATCTGGAACAATACAAACTTTTATTTGGGTATTTCTCAGAAGCAAAGAAACAAGCGTATATTAAAACGGTACCACTAAAAACTAAAAAACGTAATGTTAGATGGATATCAATTGCAGCTTCAGTTGTAGCTTTACTTGGAATTAGCACTTTTACCTATTTACATCAACCACAAGAATCGAATGATTTAGGGACCTATGAAAGCCCTGAAGAAGCATTTGCAGCAACCCAAAAAGCACTTTCGTTGCTGTCTAAAAATGTAAATGTAGGTATTGAAAGTGTTTCGTATATTAACGAGTTTCAAAACTCAAAAGAATTAATTTTTAAATCAAAATAAACAAATAGAAATCATGAAAAAATTAGTATTATTAGTGTTAATTGTATTGCCAACTGCTTTTTTTGGTCAGGCAGCATTTGATAAATTTGATGGTCAAGATGATGTTACCTCTATCATAGTAAACAAAAAAATGTTTGAGTTAATGAGTAAGGTAAAAGTAGATGCGTCTGATAAAGCAGCTCAACCTTATTTGAATTTAATTAAAAAGTTAGACAATTTAAAAGTCTTTACTTCCAGTAGTACAAGAGTAGGTTCTGAGATGAAAGCTACCGCTGAAAAATACATGAAATCATCAGGCTTAGAGGAATTGATGCGTATTAATGATGGTGGTAAAAACATTAAAATTTGGGTAAAATCAGGTTCCAAAGATTCTCAAATTAAAGAATTATTAATGTTTATGGAAGGCACTTCAAAGGGCAATGAAACAGTATTGATGTCTTTAACAGGCGATTTTGATTTAAATGAGCTTTCCGTATTGACCGACAAAATGAGACTCCCTGGAGGCGAGGAGTTGAAAAAAGCAACTAAAGGTAAAAAATAGAAATTATGAAACGTATTTTGTGCCTAGCAATTATGACGAGTATATTATTAGCAAGTTGCAATAATGAGCCTTCATTACAAAAGTATTATGTTGAAAAAACGGAAAACAAGAATTTTATAGCTGTCGATTTATCCCCAAACATGTTTAATATTGATGAAACTAAATTAGCTGATGATGAAAAAGCTGCTTTAAAATCATTTGAAAAAGTTAATATATTGGCATTTAAATTAAATGATAAAAATAAGGGAGAATTTGAAACAGAGAGAATAAAGTTGAATGAAATCTTGAAGGAAGAGAAATACCAACAAATAATGAAGTATGGTTCTGGAAAAGACGGTGCTTCTGTTAGCTTTGTAGGTGACGATGAGCATATTGACGAATTTGTTTTTTATGCTAATAATAAGGAAAATGGTTTTGCAGTTGTAAGAGTTTTAGGAAAAGATATGAATCCTACCGGGATAATGACATTAATGTCGGTTCTTAAATCCGCTGATGTTGACTTAGAGCAGCTGAAGTCTTTACAGCAAATGTTTGAAAAGTAATAGTTTGATTTGATTATAATTAAAAAAGCGTTCCAATTTGGAACGCTTTTTTTTATTTTTTGAAGTACTTAAAAGGAACTAACAACATCCCAAAACATTCTCCATGTTCTTTGCCAGTGTGCTTGTGGTGCATTTTATGAGCCCTTCTAACTGCTCTTGAATAAACATTATTAGCGTTTCTAAACAATTTGAATCTTTGGTGAATGAAAATATCGTGAACCATAAAATAAGCCAATCCGTAGGCAAATATTCCTAATCCAACTGATAATCCCAAATCAAAAATTCCATAGCGCCATAGGAAGAAAAATCCCATGCTGACAACCGCATAAAATATAAAAAACAAGTCGTTTCTTTCAAACCAGGAATCGTGGTCTTTTTTATGGTGATCCGCATGTAAAACCCATAAAAAACCATGCATAATGTATTTGTGACTAAACCAAGCCATAAATTCCATGAAGAAAAAAGTAGCAAAAAAGACAACAATATAAATCCACATAATAGATTAATTTAAATTATATTTAGTTTATATGAAAAGTAACATTTGGCAAAAAGGCCATATTTTTGATAATTGGATACCCTAATTCTTGTATTTTTAATTTCGGCCGAGGGAGTATTTTTAAGCTTGGCAAGTAATTTTTTGTAATAAGTATAAGCAGTGTAAACTCCAAATTTTGCTTCGATAGGAAGAAGTATCAAACCTTCGTATCCAGCATCAAAATCAGCTTCAATTTCCTCAATAATTTTGAGTTTAGATTTCTCATCTAATTTTGATAAATCAGTATTTGGGAAATAAGTACGATTTAAATCTTCAAAATCGGCTTTTAAATCTCGTAAAAAATTGACTTTTTGAAATGCAGATCCTAATCTCATTGCAGATTCTTTAAGTGATTCGTATTTTGGTTCGTCGCCTTTTACGAATACTTTTAAACACATTAATCCCACCACATCAGCAGATCCGTAGATGTATTCGTTGTATTCTGATACCGTTTTATATTCTGTCTTTGATAAATCTAACTTCATACTTTTCATAAAAGCATCTATTAATTCTCTAGGAATTTCATATTGGTGAACCGTATTTTGAAAAGCATTCAATATTGGGTTTAAGCTAATTTTATTTTTTAAAGCAAGTTCTAGATCGTTTTCAAAAAGTAAAAAAAGTTCTTCCTTATTGTAGTCGTGAAAGCTATCAACGATTTCATCAGCAAATCGAACAAAACCATAGATGTTATAAATATCTTGACGAATATTTGGCGCAAGCATTTTCACCGCTGAAGAAAAAGAGGTGCTGTAGGATTTTGTTACGTTTCGGCTACAATCAAAAGATACTTGGTCAAAAAGATCCTTCATATTTATAGGTTTTTTTCAATTAATTCGGCAACTAACTTCCCTGATATTAACGCTGGCGGTACACCAGGTCCAGGCACAGTAAGCTGACCAGTAAAATACATATTTTCTATCTTTTTACTTTTTAGTTTGGGTCTTAAAAATGCTGTTTGTAGCAATGTATTCGCCATTCCATATGCATTTCCTTTGTAAGAGTTGTAGACTTCTTCAAAGTCAAGCTTGCAAAAAGATTCTTTAAAAATAATATTTTCTTTTATATTTTGCTTAGTTAAAGCTTCAAATCTTGAAATTATTTTATCAAAGTAGGCTTCTCTTAATTCAGCTGTGTCTTCAATTCCTGGTGCCAATGGGATTAAAAAAAATCCAGATTCCATTCCTTCAGGAGCTGCTGTTTTATCAGTTATTGATGGAAAATTTGCATAAAATAAGGGGCTTTCTGGCCATTTAGGCTCATCATAAATGTCTTTTGCATGTTGGTTAAAATCGACATCAAAAAACAAAGCATGGTGGGAAATATTTTCTATTTTTTTATTGAACCCAACATAAAAAAGTAGAGAGGAAGGAGCAAAAGTCTTGCTTTCCCAATATTTTTCAGAATAGGCTCGGTATTCTGGATCCAATAAAGTTTCGGTGTGGTGGTAATCAGCTCCACTTAAAATGATATCTGCATCAATTCTATTACCATTTACTTGTAAGGCTACTGCTTTTTTATTTTCAACAATAATTTTTTCAATGTTGGAATTGGTTTCGAATTTAACCCCCAGTTCCAATGCCAAGCTTTCCATACCTCGAATCACATCATACATTCCAGTTTTAGGATGCCAAGTCCCCATCCCAAAATCAGCATAATTCATAAAACTGTAAAATGAGGGAGTATCGGAGGGTTTTGCACCTAAAAACAAAACCGGGAATTCTAGTATTTGAATCAGTCTCTCGTTTTTAAATTTCTTACGAACGTCTTTACTAATATTGCTAAAGAACTGACCTACTTTTAATGCAGTTTCGGTGGTAATTAATTCTAATGGAGATACTCCAGGTCGGTAAACTAAATCTTTTATGGCGATGTCGTAGTTGCTTTTGGCCTCCGCCATAAATTTAGCTAAAACTTTTCCGCTTCCTTTTTCTATTGCTTCAAAGGTGCTTATTATCTCCTCTAAATTGTCTGCGATAGCAATAAAATCTTCCACACCATAATATACTCTGTAAGCAGGAGATAATTTAATTAGTTCGTAATAATCGGACGGTTTTTTATTGAAATCCCCAAAAAAACGTTCAAAAACATCGGGCATCCAATACCAGCTAGGGCCCATATCAAAGGTAAAGCCTTCTTTTTTTAATTGCCTGGCTCTACCACCAATAGACGAATTCTTTTCAAATACAGTAACTTGATGGCCTTTATTCGCTAAGTAGCACGCGGCAGCTATTGAAGAAAAACCAGAACCTATAATTTTAATATTATTTTTCATAAAGTGTAACAAATTTACAAAAACGATTTTCTTTTATGGATAATTACTTTTGTAAAATTTACAGATTGATTATTAAATCACTAATTGATTTAAAAACTTTTGTTTTTGGGGTAATCAGTTTATCATCAATATAATTTACCATTCTTCCAATTAACCATAATTCAGTTTCTTTATCGTTAAGGATTTCCTTATTCAAAGCTTCGATGTAAGGATTTATTTCCTCTTTATTGGGCTCAACCGTTAAGTAGGAAACATAGGTAATATTATTAAAATAACTCTTTAAATCTTTTAAATTATCCAGTGGGATACTTTCTCCAAGATATATACTTCGAAACCCATGATGTAAAATTTCATAGTTTAAGTACATTAAACCTAGCTCATGAATTTCATTTGAGGGTAAATACAAAACAAATACACGGTCTTCAATCCTTGGGTCTAGTAATTGTTGCTTTTCCGTATTGATCAGTAATTTTTGTTTAATCAAGTAAGTAATAAAATGTTCATGTGCCGGAGTAATCGTATCCGTTTGCCAAAGCAATCCAATCTCGTTCATCAATGGAATAAAAACCTCAAAAAACACCTCTCTAAATGATTTTTCTGAGAGTAATTCATCATAAGTTTTAAAAAAAAGCGTTTGATCAAAATTAATCATTGCCAATTTAAAACTTGATATCGCGTGACTTTTAGCGCTTTTTTCAGAAACGATGGTATTTACAATTCCAGGGATTTCACTCTCATGATATTTTGCAATTCGAGATATTTTGTAACCATAGTCGTGAAGTAAAACAATATTAAGAAGCTTTTGCAAATTTTGCAGATCATACAGCCTAATATTGGTATCTGTTCGCATGGGTTCCAATATATTATATCGTTTTTCCCAAATCCGGATGGTATGTGCTTTGATGCCTGAAAGGTTTTCCAGATCTTTGATACTAAACACATTTTTTACATTGTTCATCTAATTATTAAAAAAGTTAAACAAAAGTAATTATTATTTTTTATTTATGGGAGATAATTAAATAAATATTGGGTCAAATGAGTCTTACTTTAAAAAGTTGAACTGTTAGATAACTAATTTCCGTTATTTTGTAAATTAAAAATCTTTATATTTGAAATAATAAAAATTGAAAATTATGAGAAAAAGTATTATAATTCTATTTGTTTTGTTTGTGAATTTTATAGCGATGGGACAAACTGCCAATAATTATTTTCAGGAAGGATTGGATAAATTGAGTTCTAAAAATTATAGGATTGCGAGAGCCAAATTTACAAAAGCTATTGAGTTGAATCTAAATTATAGTGATGCTTATTTAGGAAGGGGAAATTCAAAATACAATTTAAAATCTTACCAAAGTGCTATTCTTGATTACACTAAAGCAATAGATTTGAATACAAATAGTTTTGAATCTTATTTTGCCAGAGGAAAGGCTTATAAAGAACTAAAAGAATTTAAATTGGCAAATATAGATTTCACCAAAGCTATTGAGTTGAAGCCAAATTCTAGTGATTCTTATTTTGAAAGAAGAGAAACTTATGGTGATGATGATAAGTTTGGTTGGGGATGGAGTAATGACTTCAATAAATATTTAGATTTAGAAATAGAACGTAACCCTACTAATGCAGAATTATATTATAAAAAAGCGTTATATTATAGTTTACCTTATGAATATAAAATAGAGGAAATATTTGATTATACAAGAGCAATTGAATTTAATCCAAATCTTATTGAAGCTTATAAAGGTCTCATATATTCTAAATGGTTGCAAATTGAAGATATTCATGGTGCAATTCAAGAGTGTACAAAACTTATTGGAATAGATCCTAAAAACTCAAAAAAATATTATGAAAAAAGAGCTGAATTTGAGGAATATCTTGAAAATTACGAAGAGGCCTTAAAAGATTATAAAAGAAATAGCTCAAAATATAAAGTGAAAAAAGCGGAGTTTAAATATTTAACAAAAGATTACATCGGAGCTATTGAAGAGTATAATAAACTGATTGAGTCGGGATTTAAATATGGTTATTTAAACAGGGGATTGGCCAAAGAAAAACTAAAAGATTATAATGGGGCTATTGAAGACTACAATTTAGCAATAGAATGGATGAATTCCGATGCCCCAAAAAAGAGGATCAGAAATTATTATCATAGGTATGATATTAATGATAAGGCAGAAGTTTATCAATTAAGGGCAAATTGTAAAAATAAAATACATGATTTACAAGGTTCAGAAAAAGATTATTTGGCAATTTTTAATTTGTGGAATGATACCATATTTAATAAGAATTCAGGACACGGATTTTGGCATAGGGGTCTTGCTAAATTAAAATCCGAAGATTATCAAGGGGCTATATTAGATTTCAATGAATGCACTAAATTTAAGAATGAAATTTTTGTGTATTTGGATAGAGGACTTGCAAAAAAGATGTTGAAAGATTATGAGGGGGCACTTGCAGACTATTTGAAATTTAAAGAAGTTTTCCCAAAATTAAATTATATGTATTATGAACAAATGGGTGATTTAAAATTTGAATTGAACGATTTTAAAGCGGCTTTGGAATACTATGAAAAAAACATTAACCCGCGAGGATATACTAATGTGGAAGCGTATTTAAGAAGGGGTAAAGTAAAAGATGCCTTAAAAAATTATGAAGGAGCAATTTTGGATTATACAAAATACTTAGAAAGATTTCCATTTAGAATGGAATGTTATTTGTTACGAGGAATAGCAAAAAATAATATTGCTGATTTTAAAGGAGCAATTCTCGACTTTAATAAAGCAATAAAGCTGGAGCCTAAGAACAGCAATGCCTATTTTAGAAGAGCTCTAACAAAAAAGAACATTGATAATAATGCTTATTTTGCACTATCAGATTTAAGTATTTCTATAGCATTAAATCCGAATGAAAATAGTACCTATTATGAGAGAGGATTGGTTAAGTTAGAATTGAAAGATAATGAAGGCGCTTGTGCTGATTTCTTTAAAGCCAAAGAATTAGGAAACGAAAAAGCGGTAGAGTTGATTAACGAAAATTGTACTAAAAAATAAAAAAAGAGCAACTTTTAAGTTGCTCTTTTTTTTAAAATATAGTATTATACTAATCCAATTCTTCTAAAAGATATCTTTTGATAAATCCTTTAGTTACTCGCCCCCTTTGGTTTCTGTATTCTACATAAACATATTCCTTGTCAGAATATTTACAAATTGTCCAAACTATATCATACTTTACTAGATATCCTTTTCTTTTTACAAAATACGTTCTGGGTCCGTCATTAACAACATTATAAAAATAAGCTTTTTCAGCTTTAACTTCAAACCTGCATTCAGGCAAGGGAGTTGAGTTAGGCCTTCTTTGTGCATTCATTGACAGGCAAATTGAAAATAATAAACTTAATAGGATAATTGTTTTTTTCATTTTGTATTTTTTTAGTTAAACCGATTAATAATATTGTTTATTTATAGTGCAATTAAATCAAAAAAAATGAAATTTTATCACTTCTTTGGTGTATTATTTGAATTTACTCAAAAAAACCAACTAACTTAGGTTGTAATTTATAAATCAATATCACTATTTTAAATTAAATTAATTAAAATTTAAAAAATAACATTTGAATTTTTTAAATAGCTATCTTATTTACTTTACTTATTGTGTAAATAATTGATTATTATTTTATAAAGTTTAAAATAATGTATATTTTTAAAAAAAATTAATTTATTTAAACTATGAATAGAATTATTTTATCACTCATTTTCATATTTGGTATTTTTAAAATTAATGCCCAAGAGTATTTTCCAAACAATGAAAGTGTACAAAACAAAAACAACAATTTTACTGTATTTACAAATGCTAAAATATTTGTAACTCCCACACAATTAATTGAAAAAGGGACTTTAATTATCCAAAATGGGAAAGTAATTGGAGCCGGAATTAATCTTCCTATTCCAAAAAATTCTAAAATTGTTAATTTAGATGGTAAATACATTTACCCCTCATTTATTGATATTTATACTAGCTTCGGAATTGAAAAACCTAAGAAAAGCACTCCAAATGATGGTGATTCCTATGATTCGAAACGAGTAGGTTACTATTGGAACGAAAGCATTAAATCGGAAGTGAATGCATTTGAATATTTCAATTACGATCAACCAAAAGCAGAAGAATTGTTAAAAGCTGGTTTTGGAGTAGTGGGAACCCATGTACAAGATGGTATTGCACGCGGTACAGGAACTTTAGTTGCCTTGAATAATTCTGACAAGAGTGCTCGATTGCTTTCGAATAAAATCTCTAATCATTTTGGTTTTACAAGAAGCGCAATTACCAATCAATCCTATCCAAGCTCTTTGATGGGAATGATGGCATTACTGCGCCAAATGTATTTTGACATGAATTGGTATAAAAATGGCAACTCTAAAACAAAAGATGCCACTTTAGAAGCATTATTAAACAATCAAAAATTAGTTCAGATATTTACTACCGAAGACAAATTAAATAGTATTAGAGCTTCTAAAATAGCAAAAGAATTCAACCTAAATTATGTTTTAAAAGGAGCCGGAAATGAATTTGAGAGAATCGATGAAATAAAAAACACCAATTCAAAATTCATTATTCCAATTAATTTTCCTGAGGCCTTCGATGTTTCCAATTCCTTTTTGTCGGATCAAATCGATTTAAGTGATTTGCGTTTTTGGAATCAAGCTCCTACCAACTTAAAAGTGCTTTCCGATAATAATGTTGTTTTTGCCTTAACCACAGATAAATTAAAGAAGACGGAAGATTTTAGAACTAATCTGCTGAAAGCAATAAAATATGGTTTTGATCAAACAAAAGCGTTGGAAGCACTCACTACTATTCCTGCTTCTATAATGGGTAAAAGTGATGAAATAGGAAGTTTAAACAAAGGAAGTTTTGCAAATTTCGTTATTACCTCTGGTGCCATATTTGAGGAAAAAACGATACTTTATGAGAACTGGGTACAGGGAAATAAATTTGTGGTCAATGATATGACTACAATTGACATTCGTGGAAATTATGATTTAACCATTGATTCCACTTCCTACAAATGGAAAATAGAAGGGGAAATCACCACTCCTAAATCAGATATAACCACCATAAATAATAAAAAGTTAAATTCCAAACTAACCATTGCTTCTAATTGGCTCACTGCTTCAGTAAAATGGAATGATACTATTAATCCCGGTTTTTCAAGATGGAGCGGCTATATTGAAAATCCTCAAAAATTATCTGGAAAAGCCATCTTGACTAATGGTAAAGAAGTAAAATGGTCGGCAATCAAAACAGCACCTTTCGTAGTGGTAAAAGACAGTTCGAAAGCAGAAAAGCCAAATATTATATTTCCGGTAACCTTCCCAAATATTGCTTTTGGAAATACTCAAAAACCAACTCAACAAACATTGTTATTTAAAAATGCAACGGTTTGGACCAATGAAGTCGAAGGAATTTTGGAAGACACCGATGTATTGGTTAAAAATGGTAAAATTGCTGCAATCGGTAAAAACATTGTAGATAATAATGCCATTTCAATTGATGCTAAAGGAAAACATTTGACTAGTGGAATAATAGATGAACATTCTCATATCGCCATTTCTAGGGGTGTAAATGAAGGCGGTCATAATTCGAGTGCAGAAGTTACGATCCAGGATGTAGTGAATTCTGAAGATATTAATATTTATAGAGATCTAGCGGGTGGCGTAACCACATCACAATTATTACATGGATCTGCAAATCCTATCGGCGGTTGTTCCGCTATTGTAAAATGGAAATGGGGATTGTCTGCCGATGAAATGTTATATAAAAACCAGCCTAAATTTATAAAATTCGCATTGGGTGAAAATGTAAAACAATCCAATATGAGTAGAAACTCAAATCGTTTTCCTCAGTCAAGAATGGGGGTAGAGCAAGTATTTACAGATTATTTCCAACGAGCTAAAGAATATGATTTGACTTGGAAAGCTTACAATTCAAATTCTAAAAAAGACAAAACTAAGGCTCCAAGGGTAGATTTAGAATTACAAAATATTGCAGAAATTATTAATAAAGAACGCTTTATTACTTGTCACTCTTACGTGCAATCTGAAATTTTGATGATGATGAGTGTTGCTGAAAAGTTTAATTTTAAGATCAATACTTTTACCCATATTTTAGAAGGTTATAAAGTAGCCGATAGAATGAAAGAACACGGAGTAGGGGCATCCACTTTCTCCGATTGGTGGGCCTATAAATTTGAAGTAAATGATGCTATTCCATACAATGGTGCTCTAATGCACAACCAAGGTTTAGTTGTAGCTTTTAATTCTGATGATGCAGAAATGTCCCGAAGATTAAATCAAGAAGCGGCTAAAGCAGTGAAATATGGTAATGTTCCCGAAGTAGAAGCCTGGAAATTTGTGACCTTAAATCCAGCTAAATTATTGCACATTGACGATAAGGTAGGAAGTATCAAAGTAGGTAAAGATGCCGATATGGTGCTGTGGAACAACCATCCGCTATCTATTTATGCGAAAGCAGAAAAAACGGTAATTGAAGGGGTTGTTTATTATGATCTTCATAAAGATGAATTACAACGAACAGCCATTGCCAATGAAAGAAATAGTTTAATTGGACAATTAATGCTTGAAAAAAATAAAGGTTCCAATACGCAAGAGCCTAAGAAAAAAGAGAGAAGAGAAGACCACTGTGACACTTTAGAAGAATAAAAATGAAAAAGATATATATAATATTAGTAGCGTTTTTTGGATTTATTTCAAATACAAATGGACAACACCTACCTGCAAACAAGCAAACAAAATCAATTTTGATACTGAATGGTTTTGCTCATTTAGGTAACGGAAAAGTTATTGAAAACAGTGCCATTGGTTTTAAAGATGGTAAAATTATTTTGGTGAGAGATGCCACAACGGCGAAAATTTCAAAAGGCGAATTTGATACTACAATAGATGCCACTGGCAAGCACATTTATCCTGGATTTATTGCACCCAATTCAACTTTAGGATTAGTAGAAGTAGACGCAATCAAATCTTCTGATGATGAAAGAGAAATTGGTGATATGAATCCGCACATTAGAAGTATTATTGCGTTTACCGCCGATTCTAAAGTCATTGAAACTGCTCGTCCTAATGGAATTTTGATGGCTCAAATTACACCACGTGGTGGAACCATTTCTGGAACATCATCTATAGTGCAATTGGATGCATGGAACTGGAAAGATGCGGTTCTAAAAGAAAATGATGGGATTCACTTGAATTTCCCACCTACAATGAGAAGAAGCGGTTGGTGGGCAGAGCCAGGGTCAATGGAAGCCAACAAAGAGTATCTGAAAAAAATAGAGGAAATCAGTTTGTTTTTTGAGAATTCAAGAACTTATACTGCGAGTACCACTGAACACAATTTGATTTTTCAAGCCATGAGAGGTATTTTCGATGGAACACAAACATTATTTATTCATGCTCAAGAAGAAAAACAAATCATTGATGCGGTTCAATTGGCAAAAAAATTCGGAATTAAAAAAATGGTAATCGTTGGTGGTTATGATGCATACAAAACAACCGATTTGTTAAAGGAAAATGCAATTGGAGTGCTTTTAAGAAATGTTCACGACATGCCAAATAGTGGAGATGAAGATATAGATTTACCATTTAAAATGGCGCGAATTCTGGTAAATAATGGAATTCTTGTCGGATTAGAGAATAGTGGTGATAAGGAGAGAATGCAAACCCGTAACTTACCATTTCTAGCAGGAACTTGTGCCGCTTACGGACTAGATAAAGAGCAAGCTTTGCAATTGATTACCTTTAACACCGCTAAAATTTTAGGGATTGAGGAGTTTTGTGGTACTTTGGAACAAGGTAAAGATGCTACTTTATTTATTTCGGAAGGCGACGCTTTAGACATGAGAACCAATCAATTGACCGAGATATTTATTCAAGGTAGAAAGTTGAATTTGGAGACCCATCAAACCAAGCTTAACGATAAATACAAGGTGAAATACAATCAGAAATAAGAGGTCCGTTAGGTTTTTAGGGATTGACTTCGTCGATTCCAACAAAGCTCCGCTTTGAAAAAAGAAAAACTCAAACTAAATGAATTCAAGCCAGCTTGATTATTTATGAATTAACGAGGGATTGACTTCGTCCTTCCCAACAAAGCTCCGCTTTGAAAAAAGAAAAGCCCAAAATAAATTAATTCAAGCAAGCTTGATTATTTATGAATTCACGAGGGATTGACTTCGTCCTTCCCAACAAAGCTCCGCTTTGAAAAAAGAAAAACTCAAACTAAATGAATTCAAGCCAGCTTGATTATTTAGTTTGAGTTTTTCTTTTTATTCGTGACCACGGTGGGGACATTACCCGTGTTTTATAATGAAATTAAAAGGTATGAAAAACTAGTTATTATAAGGGAAGTATTGATTTTGTTGATACAGGCAAAATCGTGATAATTCGAATTAATTCACTTTATGTTTAGCAAATGTTTAGCAAAATAAATTACCTTTGTTTTTTTACTATGAAATTATGGCTACTCTAAAACTACTACTACGGAATAAAAATAGAAATTCTAACATCTATGTTCGGTACTCTATAGATCGAAAAACTCTACTATGGAGAAAAAGTGGTTTTATAATAGATGCCAAAAACTGGGATGATGCGAAAGAGAAATCAAAACTTAGAGATGAGGATTCTAGGAATTTAAACACTGATCTAAGAAATTTAAAATCAGCATTAGAAAATGCTTATAATGCAGGCATTAGTTCTGGAATAGAGTTCACTGGTGAATGGCTTCAATTTCAAATTGACTTATTCAATAATAAGATACCGGTTGTTGCATTCGATGTATTGACTACCTATATTCAAAAGTATATAGACGAAGCTCCTTTCAAACAAAACGCAAAAAAACAACTTGGTTTAAGTAATGGTCGAGTACAGAATTTAAAACTTTTTAAAAATACAATTATCCGTTATGAGACAGATGTGCTTAAGAATAGAAGCATTCTAATAAAAGAAATAGATTTAAAGTTTATTGAAAAATATAAAATGTGGTTGTTTGGCTTAGGATATTCTACAAATTACGTTGGAAAAAACATTGCAAACATCAGAACTATCTGTCTAGATGCATCTAAAAACGATATCGAAACATCTCCACAAATTAAGAACATTAAAGGAGTTTCTGAAAGCAAAGAACCCGAAGATATAGTCTTTTTAAGCGAAGAAGAACAAGAAGCTATAAAAAACGCTCCTATTATTAGAGAAGCACTTATAAATGCTCGAAAATGGTTGCTTTTAGGTTGTTTGATTGGTCAGCGTGGAGGTGACTTATTAAATATCACTTCAAAAAATATAAAGGAATTAGGAGGTGTAAAAATAATTGAATTAAAGCAGCAAAAAACTGGAAAATTAGTTGCTGTACCACTTCTTCCTGAGGCTCTAAAAATTTTAGAAGATGGGATGCCCTATAAAATATCATTGGTTCATTTTAACGAATATATTAAAGAGGTTTGTAAAGCAGCCAAAATATCCATGCCAACCAAAGGACGTAAGAAACTTAAACACAACCAGCCAACGATTAAAGGAGTATTTCCTAAATATGAAGTTTTGAGCAGTCACGTCTGCAGGAGGTCTTTCTGTTCTAACTATTATGGACGTATTCCAACAACTGTATTAATTGGTATTACTGGACATGGAACTGAACGCATGTTTTTAAATTACATTGGAAAAACAACTTATGACAACGCACACCAAATGTTAGAGTATTTTAGTAAATTGGCTCCCAAACCTAAAAAAGCTGAAATGGAAGTAATAAGAAATGAAGTCAAACAATAAAACTACATCAAATGGATCCCATAAATTACTATGAAAATATTAAAAAACTTAGGAATGGAACATTACTAGAGCTTGCTTTTGAAATAGAAAAATTATATAATTCAATGTCAAATGATGAACATAAAACATTTATTATTTATTTAGAATTTGAATATTTAGCTAATTTCAAAAATGAAATAGAGTCAAATAATGTAACCATTGAGACATATAGGTTTTTGGCAAAATATGATGGCATGGTCGAAGAATTGAATAAATCAAAACAACATTATCAATTTCTTACAAGTTGGGTTAAACAAAAAAAAGAAGTTCCTTCTTCAACTGAATCCTCTCAAATTGATTTAAGCGATGCCACAGCAACAGAAAAAATAATTTATTTACAAAAACTTGGTGTTATTGATTTTTTAAGAAAACAACAACCTTTTAACACTTCGGTAAATAGTTTAGCTACTATTTTGAGCGCAATTACAGGCGAAAAATCAGTGACTTTACAACCAATGTTGAATCCAATGTTAAGTAAAAAAGTTGTTGATAAAAACAATCCTATGAATTCAACTAAGACAGTAGAAAAAGTTGAGAGTCAATTGATAAACATCGGTTTCAATCTAAATAAAACGATTTAGGGAAACCCTAAAATAACCCTAATATTTATTTGTGCCTTAATCCTAAAATAGGTACAAATGAATACACAAATTTTTTTAAACGGCATCACAATCCAAGAGTTGGCCGAAACTCTTATTCCTTTATTGCAAACTCAAAAAACTGCAATCACACAATCTGAAAACGAGTTAATGACTCGAGACGAAGTTTGTAAAATGTTATCGTTCAATAAAACTTCGCTTTGGAAACATACGCGAAGTGGAAAGCTAAAAAGCTATGCTATTGGAAATCGTGTTCTATACAAGAGAACCGAAGTTTTAGAATCATTAACCTATTTAAAAAAGTAAGGACATGATGAATTCTAACAACATTAGCAATCCAAATGAGGATTTACAAAATGAATCATTACTAAGTTTAAGTACAGCAATTGATGATTCAATGAAATGTGAAACATTGGCAAATGATAATCCATTTCCAATTGATTCTTTCCCAAAATTATTTAGTGACTTAATAGTTGATTTAAATAAATCTTTGAAGTTTCCACATGATTACACTGGTACAGCAATGTTAACAGCGATATCTTGTGCCATAGGAACTAAAGTAAAGTTAAAGGTAAAAGAAAGCTGGTATGAATATGGTTCACTTTACTGTTGCCTGGTTGGTAATGCAGGTTCTAATAAAACGCATCCAGTAAACCATGTTTTTTTTCCAATTCGAGAATTTGACAAAATTAGACACGAGATTTACACTAAACTTTACATTGAATATGCCGAATATTCTAAATTGAACGAAAAGCAAAAAAAAGAAATCAAACCAGTTCCTGAGCCTATTCTTCAGAAAAGTCTATTAACAAACTTCACGCCTGAAATTTTAACTAAAAGACTATATGAAAACCCAATCGGATTAACAGTACTTAGTGATGAATTGGCAACATTTCTGGAAGGCATGAACAATTATTCTAAAACCGATCAATCAAGTACCTATCTTTCTTTTTGGAGCAATCAACAAACATCAATTGATAGGATTGGTTCTCCAATACCATTATTAATAAACGTGCCTTATTTGTCAATTATTGGGGGAATACAGCCAAGAATGCTTGGCAAACTGTTCCCAGTACAAAAACAAAACAACGGTTTTTATCAACGCTTCTTATTTGCGTTTCCTGATACCACATTTAAGGAGCCAATAAGTGAAGAAGATTCGAGTTTAGAGTTACAAAGTAAGTACATTAATTTTATGAATGCTTTTTTTGATCCTATGAAAAGACCTAATGCAGGTGCAAGGGTATTGACTTGGTCTATAGAAGCTAAAGATTTTTTCATGCATTGGAATTTTAATCAATGTGAAATGGTAAACGAAAATCAAGACACTATTAAAGGGGAAATATTTTCAAAATTTGATATCCATTTTATACGACTCGCGTTAATACTTCAAATGATGGAAAATCCTGAAAGTACAGAAATAGGATTGAACGCTGTAATTGGAGCTGAAAAACTTTGTAGCTATTATATGAATTGTTCTTTAAAAGTGTTGCGTTACATTCAAAATCCAAACTCGTATTTGTATTCACTTGCAGACAATAAAAAGCAATTTTACAATTCACTACCTGTCACATTCAATACAGCACAAGCAGTTGAAATGGGTAGTCAGTTTGATTTTCTAGAAAGAAGAGTAAAAGAATTTCTTAATGATCCTGTTTTATTCAAGAGAATCAAGCACGGAACTTATGAAAAAAGAATAGTTGTTAAAAAAGAAGAATAATTAATTATCTGCACTATGCATTATTGACATTATCGACATTTTGAAAGTGACGAAAGTGCTGATAATGCATAGTGCAAAATTAAAAAGTAAAAAAATGAACCAATATAAATACAGTTTAGATAAAAGCAGTAAAAAGTTTACATGCCCAAGATGCAATAAACAATCATTTGTAAAATACATTGAAAATGCAAATAACAGTTATCTAGAGGATGAATTTGGACGTTGTGACAGAGAAACCAACTGCGCTTATCACAACCCTCCTAAAAATTCCAAATCAGGCTTCTTTGTATGTTGTAAACCAAAATCAGAACCAAGTTTTCATAGTCTTGAATTACTTGAGAAAAGCTT
This sequence comes from Bacteroidota bacterium, assembly GCA_947460615.1. Lineage (GTDB taxonomy): Bacteria > Bacteroidota > Bacteroidia > Flavobacteriales > Flavobacteriaceae > Flavobacterium. The sequence continues at coordinate 3,219 of CANHHG010000022.1, read as the reverse complement.
TCTTGAAAATAAAGAAAATAATTTTATTGAATTTTTGAAAACGTTATTTACTGATGCAGAAGTAACAGAAGTTGTTTCAAAATATTTTATTGGAACTTCGAAGCATTATAAAGGAGCAACAATATTTTGGCAAATTGATAAATTGGAAAAAGTGCATGCAGGTAAAATTCTGCAATACATTCCTAAAACTGGTAAAAGAGCAAAATCGCCTGATGGTAAAGCGCTAATAAATTGGGTGCACAGTTTAAATAAAATAAATGGCTTTAATGTAGACCAGTGTTTGTTTGGATTACATCTAGTGCAGGGGAACAATCAAAAGACCGTAGCAATCGTTGAAAGTGAAAAAACAGCCGTTATAATGAGCGTTTTTAAGCCCGATTACACTTGGTTAGCAACTGGAAGTAAACATGGGTTTAAACAATCGATGTTAGACCCAATTAAGCAATTAAAAATTGTTGCATTCCCTGATAAATCAGAATATGAAGATTGGAAACAAAGAGCAATTGAACTTAACACTAAAGGATTTAAAATTCATGTTAGTGATTGGATAGAAAAAACAGATTTGGATTCAGGAAGTGATTTGGCAGACGTGTTCATTAATGAATCAAAAACGATTGAGTAGAATATTAAATTATTTGTGTTTTGATTTAGAGGTGCATGCACATCACCCCCTAATTCATCCTTCTGAAGAAAAAACCAAATCTCGAAGCTATAAATATTAATATGGCATTAAGTTGCTCTTTTTGATTAATTTCTCTACTTAACTAAAAATATTATTTTCCAAAATTTCTAACCAGCTTGATTATTTTAGTGTGTGAGTAAATTTAAAGATTACTCCCCCTAAGCAACTCCCTAATACAATTCTTAGTCCGATAGCTCCCCACTCCTAAAAATTTTGAGAGTTGATTTTCAAATAGGTTTACTTGTAAAAATAATAAAAAGGATTGACAACTTGTAAGAATTTTTATTACATTTGAAATAACATATGACTACAATCATACCAATCTACCCAAAATTGGGTTGCTTTGTATGATTTTGTCATACCTATATACTAGTTAGTGGCAATAACAAAAGAAAAGTGGTGAAAACAGCAATCTATTTTTTAATTATTTTAGTTTTCTTTTCATGTAAGAGAGAAGTGGAAAAAACGCATATTGAAAAAGAGGAAATCGATAGCATTGTAGTCCTAAAAGATAAAAATAATAAGATCAATTGCATTTATAGATTTTCAAATGAAAAAGAAAAGGTGTTAAACGAATTAATTTCATTTACCAAAAATGGAAAAATTGATTATGCCAAAAGTAATTTTGCTGAAATTGTTGGCAATGATCTAATATTCCATTCTCAGTACGATAAAAAATACCGAATTCCAGATAAAAGATTTTTAGAGTTTATTGGAACAAAAATAATAAATCAATCAGATAGTGTTCAAATAATAAAACTTGACACAATATTCTTTAGTGAGGATTCTAGAATTGAAAATTATAAAAAAAATCTACCACCATATGGTAAAATTTTAGAAACTATATTTTTAGATACTATCATAAAAGAAAAAAACAAGCTAAATAAAACAATCATAAGAACTATTGAATATAAAATTGACCTTCGTAACCTGTTGATTGAAAGGACTGAAGAAACTAAAAAAAATAGTTACAGCCACTAACACTTGCTAAAACTCATGGCTAGTTTTTCGGTAAATTGTTCGTTTACTTTTCATAACTTCGCTTGGGCGGTTATGGAAAAAAAGCTTTCCATAAGCCGCCACAAGCTCTAGCAAGGAAACGTTAGCCGTCAGTTTCGCATAACGCAAAAAAAATACAATATGATAAAACATTTTACACTGATTCTCCTTATATTTTTAATGATATCATGTGACAATACAAAAAATGAAATTCTTGAAAAAAAGATTTCTGAATTGGAAAAAATAAATAAAAAAATGTCAGCTGAACTTAAACAAATTGAATTTGAAAGACTAAAAAATTTGCAGTTAAATCTTTATCCAAATACGTCTAAATTTAAAGTTGGAAAAAATAATGTTGTTAATGGAATATTTTTTGAAATAAGTAAACTTCACAAATATGATGTTTATCAGACAGACAGTTTAAACACCAAAGAAAGCAGAAAGTTATTGTTGAAAAATGTTGAAAAACCAACTTTTGAAGTAAACTTTAAACCGAAAACAAGAAATGATAATAAATTGTATCTATTAGCTGTTTTTAAATTAGACAGTTTAAGATTAGAATTTCCAGGAGTTAATGAATTTTCAGTTGAATAAATACAAAAAAACCGAACGGCTAACAGCCGTTTCAAGCAATTGCGAGTTTTGTGGGAAGTTCACTTTTATTTTTGTTTCATAATTTATTTTTAGTTCAAAACAAATACTGGCAATCAATAGGTCTCTCTTCGGGAGTTCTTTTTGTTGCATGATACTTTTCCAGTCGGTCATGCTTCCCTCCATTCCAAAGAACACTTCAAAGCCTAAAATACCAGCAGCTTGAAAAACAGCAGCTAGTATTTTTTGCTTTTTGTTTATCATTTCACACAATCACTTCCCCTGCGTTCGTTAGAGCTACCTAATCCAACATACAGCTTCATTTCGTTGCTCTGCATTCAGCAGTATTGTTGTCTCTCGCTCTATGATTTTTCAGCGGTTGCTCCTATGCCTAGCAGTTGGGGATTTGCTCCACTATCGTTTTGCACTCAAATAAGGTACGCTACGCTGCTTTTTATTCATTCCCCAACGAAACGCTCTAAGTACTTCACATCACTTCGCTAAAGCTACGTTTTGTTCCCATCCTTAGGCTGCTAGTCATTTGCCGCAACAACGCCACATCGCTCCTCAAAAAATTCCATAAATTCCATTTTTTTGCGGTGCTTGGGGTTGTTAGTCTTAACAAGAACGATTTTGCATAACAGAAAAAAGGTTGCAAATTTATAGAAACCATCGCACTTCCAGTCAGTCATACTTCCTTCCATTCTCGTTTGATGTTTTCTCAATTTGTAGCACTTTCTTTTTTCTCTTTTTTTATTTTGAAAAAATTTATGTTGGAAATTTAAAAAGGTTCTTACTACTATTTACTAACAATAATGTTTAGCAAATGTTTAGCAAAAACCTTGTAAATACCTTTAAATAGGTAATAATCGTGACCACGGTGGGATTTGAACCCACACGCCCTTACGAGCACCACCCCCTCCAGATGGCAAGTCTACCGTTTCTCC
>CANHHG010000021.1 GCA_947460615.1 Bacteroidota bacterium | reverse complement strand
TTACAAGAGAAATAAAGCACTTGCGATCCTGGTTTTTCATTCGTTAAATCGTAGAATTTATCACGAGTCACTCCAGAAACATTAAATCGTTTAATGTAGGAAGGACCGTTTTTACCATCACGATAAATCATATTGTAAATAGTACGTTTGTCACTTCGGTCAAATATAGCAATGTGAATGATGTCTTTACCAACAAATGTTTTGGCATCTACTTTGGTAACCATCATTTTTCCATCCCTTAGGAAAACTATAATATCGTCAATATCAGAGCAATCGGCTACATATTCGTCTTTTTTAAGACTCGTTCCCACAAATCCTTCTTCTCTGTTTACGTACAATTTGGTATTTCTTAAAACTACTTTTGTGGCTTCAATATCATCAAATATTCTTAGCTCGGTTTGGCGCTCACGACCTTTTCCATATTTCTCCTTTAATCGGGTGAAATAGGCTATAGCAAAATCGATTAGGTTTTCTAAGTCGAATTTCACTTGTTCGATGTCCCCTTCTAAAGCTTCAATTTTGTCTTGGGCTTTGTTGCTATCAAATTTCGAAATTCTCATGATTCGAATTTCTGTCAAGCGCAAAATATCGTCTTCTGTAATTGCTCTTTTTAGGTGTTTGATGTGTGGTTTCAACCCTTCATCAATTGCAGCAATAACACCTTCTTTAGTATCTTCCTCTTCAATTAAACGATAGATTTTTTGCTCGATAAAAATACGCTCCAATGAAGCAAAATGCCATTGTTCTTCTAGCTCACTTAATTGAATTTCCAGTTCACTTTTTAGTAATCCAACTGTTCTATTAGTTGATATTTTAAGCATATCGGAAACTCCAATAAATAACGGGCTGTTATCTTCAATAACACAACCTAAAGGAGAAACCGAAGTCTCACAAGCGGTGAATGCGAATAAAGCATCGATAGTTTTATCTGGAGAAACACCTGGGAATAAGTGAATTAAGATTTCAACTTCCGCAGCGGTATTGTCTTCAATTTTCTTGATTTTGATTTTCCCTTTTTCATTTGCTTTTAAAATACTATCAATTAAAGTGGTAGTATTAGTAGAAAATGGAATTTGGGTGATCACCAAAGTATTTTTATCTAGCTGACTAATTTTCGCACGAACACGAACTCTTCCGCCACGCATTCCGTCATTATAATTAGTTACATCAGCAATTCCTGCAGTTTGAAAATCAGGATAAATGGTAAAAGATTTCCCTTTTAATATTTTTATCGATGCGTCAATTAATTCATTAAAATTATGAGGAAGTACTTTTGTAGATAAACCTACAGCAATACCTTCGGCTCCTGAGGCTAATAAGAGTGGGAATTTTACAGGTAGGTTATTCGGTTCTGCACGACGACCATCATAGGAAACTCCCCAATCAGTTATTTTTGGAGAATACAAAACTTCCAAAGCAAATTTTGATAATCTCGCTTCAATATATCTTGAGGCTGCTGCGCTATCACCTGTTAGGATATTCCCCCAGTTCCCTTGACAATCAATCAATAATTCTCTTTGACCAATTTGTACCATAGCATCTGCAATACTTTGATCACCGTGGGGGTGGTATTGCATGGTATGACCTACTACATTGGCAACTTTGTTGTACCTGCCGTCGTCTAACTCTTTCAAAGAGTGCATGATACGACGTTGTACCGGTTTAAAACCATCCTCAATAGCAGGTACAGCACGTTCTAAAATTACATAGGAAGCATAATCCAAAAACCAATCTTTGTACATTCCTGTAACTTTGGTAATGGTATCATTAGCATCTTCATCATTTTCATAAAAATGCTTTCCTTCTGAAGATTTTATGTCTTCAAAGCCTTCTTCCATTGCAGATTCGTTTAACTCGTTGTTAAATTCGTCTTCATTTGGGATAATAGTATCTTCGTCTTCGTCTTTCATCAATTATATTCTATAGAATACTAATTATGTTTTATTTTAAAATGAATATTTTTCTTTGCAAACATGCTCTGTTTGAGTTACGATGTTACCATCATTATTTTTAAATTTTCTCACTACAGTTTCACATTCAATATGATCATTATTTTTCATAATGAAAATGGTGCCTGAGAAACCAATTATGAAAACCAAAATACTTACTAAATAAACACTTCTATTTTTCATTTTCAATTCTTTAGGCATTTTCAACAACATCTAAATCGACTTTCAAGTTTTTAATAATAAAATCTTGTCGGTCTGGGGTGTTTTTACCCATATAGAAGGATAATAATTGTTCTATTGAGGTATTTTTATCCATCATAATTGGATCCAAGCGAATGGATTCCCCAATGAAATTTTTAAATTCATCTGGTGAAATTTCTCCCAATCCTTTAAATCGAGTGATTTCAGGTTTTGGTTTTAATTTTTCAATGGCATCTTTTCGCTCTTCGTCTGAATAGCAATAGATAGTTTCTTTCTTATTTCGAACTCTAAAAAGGGGAGTTTGCAAAATATACAAATGCCCTTCTTTAATTAATTCAGGGAAAAATTGTAGAAAAAAGGTGATTAATAATAATCGAATGTGCATCCCGTCTACATCGGCATCGGTAGCAATTACTATATTATTATAACGCAAACGTTCCAATCCATCTTCTATATCCAATGCGGCTTGAAGCAAGTTGAATTCTTCATTTTCGTATACTATTTTCTTTGTCATTCCATAAGAATTCAAAGGTTTGCCTCGCAAACTAAAAACAGCTTGAGTATTCACATCTCTAGATTTTGTTATAGATCCGGAAGCTGAATCTCCCTCGGTAATAAAAAGGGTGCTTTCTAGACTTCTAGGGTTTTTGGTATCTTGAAGATGAACTCTACAGTCTCTTAATTTTTTATTGTGGAGATTGGCTTTTTTTGCTCTATCGGTGGCTAATTTTCTAATTCCAGAAAGCTCTTTACGCTCGCGTTCTGCTTGTAGAATTTTGCGCAATAAAGCATCGGCAGTTGTTGGATTTTTATGTAAATAATTATCTAAATTAGTTTTTACAAAATCATTTACAAAAGTACGAACCGAAGGCATTCCTGGATCTGAACCCATATCGGTAGAACCCAATTTTGTTTTTGTTTGTGATTCAAAAACAGGTTCCATAACTTTGATACTTACGGCTGTAACGATAGATTTTCTAACGTCAGAAGCCTCAAAACTTTTATTGTAAAATTCCCGAATGGTTTTTACAATAGCTTCTCTATAAGCTGCTAAGTGAGTACCGCCTTGAGTGGTGTTTTGACCATTTACAAAGGAGTGGTATTCTTCACTGTATTGCGTTTTACTGTGAGTGAGTGCAATTTCGATATCATCTCCTTTTAAATGAACGATTGGGTATTCTAAATCATCGGCATGAATGGTTTCTTCCAATAAATCTTTAAGTCCATTTTCAGAATAGTATTTTTCGCCATTGAATAAAATAGTCAAACCGTTGTTTAGGTAACAGTAGTTTTTAACCATTTTAATTACATATTCAATTCTGAATTTGTAATTTTTAAATATCGCTTCATCAGGAGTAAAGGTTACTTTGGTTCCTTTTCTCTTAGTAGAATCAACAATATCTTCTTCCAAAACTAGGTTACCTTCAGAAAATTCCGCTGCCTTTTGTTTGTCATCACGAACAGATTCTACACGGAAATAATTAGAAAGCGCATTTACCGCTTTGGTTCCAACACCATTTAAACCTACCGATTTTTTGAAGGCAAGTGAATCATATTTACCCCCAGTATTCATTTTTGAAACTACATCAACTACTTTTCCTAAAGGAATTCCTCGACCATAATCACGAACAGTAACAGTTTTATCTTTAATGGTTACCTCAATAGTTTTGCCGGCTCCCATCACAAATTCATCGATACAGTTGTCTAGAACTTCTTTTAAAAGAATATAAATACCATCGTCAGGGGAGGAACCATCACCTAATTTTCCAATGTACATTCCTGGTCGCATTCGGATGTGTTCTTTCCAATCGAGGGAGCGTATATTGTCTTCGGTATATTGATTTTGTTCTAACATTTTAAATAAAACTGAATTTAAGTACGTTTTGTTATGGTCATTAATAACGCTAACGACCTAGAGACTGCTAATTTAATGATATTCGCTTGGTTTTAAAACAATTTTTATCAAAGTTATTAAGAATGATATTGACAATTTTGATTTAAGATTTCAAGAATAATCTTATACTATTTAATTTGAAATAGACACAAAAAAACCGCTAATCTAGCGGTCTTAATTTATTTATACGTTGAAACGGAAATGCATTACATCGCCATCTTTTACGACATATTCTTTTCCTTCAACTTTAAATTTCCCTGCTTCTTTACATTTTGCTTCCGATCCGTATTGAACAAAATCTTCGTAGGAAATAACTTCTGCACGGATAAATCCTTTTTCAAAATCGGTGTGAATTACACCTGCGGCTTGTGGAGCAGTGGCTCCAACGTTAATTGTCCATGCACGAACTTCTTTAACTCCTGCGGTGAAATAGGTTTGCTGTTTTAATAATTTATAAGCAGCACGAATTAATACCGAAGATCCTGGCTCAGATAAACCCATATCTTCAAGGAAAATTTGACGCTCTTCAAAACTTTCTAATTCGGCTATATCCGCTTCAGCACCTACAGAAAGTATAATTACTTCTGCTTCTTCCGATTTTACTAATTCGCGAACTTGATCAACATATTGATTTCCATTTACAGCGGCATCTTCACTTACATTACAAACATATAGAACAGGTTTTGTAGTGATTAATTGGAAAGTTTCCATTAATTCTACTTCTTCATGATTTTGAGGAACTACAGTTCTAGCTGATTTAGCTTGTAGTAGAGCTTCTCTAATTCGGTCCAATAACGCTTTTTCGGTTTGCGCTTCTTTGTTTCCGGTTTTCGCAGCACGATTTACTTTTTCAAGTCGTTTTTCAACGGTTTCAAGATCTTTTAATTGCAATTCGATGTCAATGGTTTCTTTATCTCTAATTGGGTTTACATTACCATCTACGTGGATAATATTATCGTTATCAAAACAACGTAAAACATGAATAATAGCATTACATTCTCTAATATTTCCGAGGAATTGGTTTCCTAAACCTTCGCCTTTACTAGCTCCTTTTACCAATCCTGCAATATCAACTATGTCAACAGTTGCCATTTGAACACGCTCTGGCTTTACTAATTCTTCCAATTTTGCAATTCTTGAATCGGGAACATTTACAACACCAATATTGGGCTCGATAGTACAAAAAGGAAAGTTAGCACTTTGTGCTTTTGCGTTTGATAAACAATTGAATAATGTTGATTTTCCAACATTTGGTAATCCTACAATTCCTGCTTTCATTATGGTATATTTTTTAAGAGTGCAAATATAGGATTTATATCTTTTAATAAAAATTGTTGAAAATAAATGCCACTATATTATTAAAAAAAAATCCTGAGCTAATAACTCAGGATTTTTTTATTATTCGTTGTGTAAAAATGCTTGTCGATTTAATAAAGTTTCTTCGCTTTCTACATGATTTTCATCAGGAATACAACAATCTACTGGGCAAACCGCGGCGCATTGTGGTTCTTCGTGAAACCCTTTGCATTCAGTACATTTGCCAGGGACAATATAGTAAATATCATCTGATATTGGGGTTTGTGCTGCATCAGCATCTACCTCTGTTCCATCAGCCAAAATTACTTTTCCTCTAATTTTTGTTCCGTCTTTATATCTCCAATCGTCTGCACCTTCATAAATTGCTGTATTTGGGCATTCCGGTTCGCAAGCCCCACAATTAATACATTCGTCAGTAATTATAATTGCCATATTATTTTGCTTTAAGCAAAAGGCAAAAACTGATAAGCATAAAGCTTATCGTGGGTTGCCTATTGCAGATAATTATCTTATTTTTGTGCAAAATTACATCCAAAACTTATCATAAGCAAATCAATATGACATTAGAACATAAAAAAAGCATTTTCGTTGAACTTGGCAAATTCTTATCGCAATTTTCCGAGGTTGAAAATACTAAATGTCAGGCCGTACTTTATAACGATTTGTATTTTGATAAGTTCATTGATTTAATTCAGTTATCGCCTTCACATAACGGCTGGTACACCAATGAAAACGTATATTTTGCAATTCAGTCTTGGGCTGAGGCTTTGACCGAGAAGAATATAAACCAATGGCTGAATAGTTACAATTTTGATAAGGTAACTTCTAAAACAGTTGGATTGGTTTTGGCAGGAAATATTCCGTTAGTAGGATTTCACGATTTTATATCTGTTTTACTTTCAGGTCATAAAGTATTGATAAAAACCTCTTCAAACGATCAGCATTTATTACCTTTTTTAGCTAAATATATAATTTCGGTTGAACCAAAATTGGAAGATTACATCACTTTTGTGGAGGGTAAACTAGAAAATTTCGATGCTGTTATTGCAACTGGAAGTAACAATACCGCTCGATATTTTGAGTATTATTTTAAGGATAAGCCTTCAATAATCAGAAAATCAAGAAATTCAGTTGCTGTTTTAGACGGAAATGAATCTGAGGAGCAAATGATTGCTTTAGGAGAAGATGTTTTTCGTTATTTTGGTTTGGGATGCCGAAATGTGTCTAAGATTTTTGTGCCAAAAGAATATAATTTTGATTCATTTTTTGGAGGAATGTATCACTATCATCAAGTGATGAAATTTGAAAAATACATTAATAATTACGATTATAATAAGGCCGTTTTCTTGATGAGTAATTTTAATTTATTGGATAATGAATTTCTAATTATCAAAGAAGATTCAAGTTATGCTTCGCCAATTTCATCTGTATTTTACGAATATTATGATAATTTGGAGGATATAAAAATCAAATTACAGCAGGATCACGAACAAATTCAATGCATTGTTTCTAATAATTTAATTGAAAATAGCGTTTTATTTGGTCAAACACAAAAACCAAAATTATGGGATTATGCTGATAATATTGATACCCTAAATTTCTTGATCAATTTGTAGTTTAACGAATTCTCATTTTACTTTCCTCACTAAAACGTTTTTGTTAATAAATCAGCATAACTATTTAGTAATATTTAATTGAATTTAATTTCTTATTTACGAAATTTGTTCCTTAATTTTTTCAACTACACAACACCAATGAAAAAACACAATTACAGCGCAGGACCTTGCATTTTACCTCAAGAAGTTTTTCAAAAATCTGCTGATGCCATTTTAGATTTCAATAGTTCAGGTTTATCTCTTTTAGAAATTTCTCACCGAAGCAAAGATTTTGTAGCCGTGATGGATGAAGCAAGAGATTTAGCTTTAGAGTTGCTGGATTTAAAAGGAAAAGGGTATCAAGCTTTGTTTTTGCATGGTGGAGCAAGTTTAGAATTTTTGATGGTTCCTTATAACTTGATGAAAGTAAACGGTAAAGCAGCCTATTTTGATACAGGAACTTGGGCCTCTGCTGCTATTAAAGAAGCTAAATTGTTTGGAGAAATAAATGTTGTAGCTTCCTCAAAAGACGAGAATTATAGTTACATCCCTAAGGGTTTTACTGTTCCTAATGATGTGGATTATTTTCATTGCACAAGTAACAATACCATTTTTGGTACTCAAATAAAGGAATTTCCGAATGTTTCTGTGCCGATGGTTTGTGATATGAGTTCTGATATTTTCTCTAGAGTTTTAGATTTTTCGAAATTTGATATTATCTATGCTGGCGCTCAAAAAAATATGGGTCCTGCAGGAACTACTTTAGTAGTTGTTAAAGAGGAAATTCTAGGTAAGTCAGGAAGAGAAATTCCAAGTATGTTGGATTATGAAAAGCACATAAAAGCAGAAAGTATGTTTAATACGCCAGCAGTTTTTCCAGTTTATGCGTCTTTACTGACTTTACAATGGCTTAAGAATATGGGTGGAATTGCAGCGGTGGAGAAATTAAATCAAGCTAAAGCAAATTTATTATATGCTGAAATTGACAGAAATCCCTATTTTAAAGGAGTTGTAAAAGTGGAAGATCGTTCAAATATGAATGTTGTTTTCTTATTAGAAAATGAAGAACATACCACTTTATTTGATTCTATGTGGAAAGCCGCAGGTATTTCAGGTTTGCCTGGACATCGTTCAGTTGGCGGATATAGAGCTTCAATGTACAATGCGCTTCCAATAGAAAGTGTACAAGTATTAGTGGATGTTATGAAAGATTTTGAAAGTAAAATATAAATAATTATGAAAGTTTTAGCAAACGATGGAATTTCAAAAAGTGGAATTTTAGCTTTAGAAAAAGGTGGATTTGAAGTAATTACTTCAAAAGTGGCTCAGGAACAAGTTGCCAATTATGTCAATGAAAACAACGTCAGTGTAGTTTTAGTTCGAAGCGCAACTAAAGTAAGAAAAGATATTATTGATGCTTGTCCAGGATTAAAAATTATCGGTAGAGGTGGAGTTGGCATGGATAATATCGATGTTGAATATGCTAAAAGCAAAGGAATTAGTGTAATTAATACGCCAGCATCTTCATCTGAATCAGTGGCTGAATTAGTATTTTCACATCTATTTTCAGGAGTTCGTTTTTTACATGATTCCAATAGAAATATGCCTCTTGAAGGAGATTCAAATTTCGAAGGCCTTAAGAAAGCGTATGCAAATGGTGTGGAATTAAGAGGGAAAACATTAGGAATTGTTGGAATAGGAAGAATTGGTCAAGCTACAGCAAAAATGGCCCTAGGCCTCGGAATGAAAGTGATTGCTAGTGATAGTTATATTGAAAAAGTAGACGTAAAAGTAGAGTTTTTTGACGGTCAATCTATCACTACAACTATAATAACACAATCTTTAGAATCTTTATTCAAAGAAGCTGATTTTATTACGCTTCATGTTCCAGCTCAGGACGGATATATTATAAGCGCTGCTGAATTAGAAACTATGAAAGCAGGAGTAGGAATTGTAAACTGCGCTCGAGGTGGAGTAATTGATGAAGTTGCTTTAGTAAAAGCCTTGGATAGTGGCAAAGTTTTATTTGCTGGTCTAGATGTTTTTGAAAACGAACCAAATCCAGAGGTTACGATTTTAATGAACCAAAAAATATCTTTAACTCCTCATATTGGGGCTGCTACATTGGAAGCGCAAGATAGAATTGGAACAGAATTGGCTTCGCAAATAATTAGTATTCTAAAAAATTAATCTAATAATTTTATATTATTTATAAAAATGCATCTTCTTTGAGGTGCATTTTTTGTCTTAATAAGCTGATATTTTGATAATTAATTTTGTAAATTTGGTATTCTAATTTTGGAAATGAAAAAATTAAAAGACCGTTGGGGAATTACCACTTTTTATCAATTACTATTGATAATTATTATTTTTGCTATTAACGGTTCTTTATCAGCTCGAATTTCAAACTATTTACTTACGTTTATTGGAATAAATGATGCTAATACGCATTGGCTTATTTATTATATAATTTTAATTATACTAGTTTTACCAATATATCCTTTTTTATTAATGGGCTTTGGCTATTTATTTGGTCAATCAAAATTCTTCTTTCCTTTTGGAAAAAGAATGTTATCAAAAATCGGATTGGGATTTATATTCAATAAAAAAGCCTCATAATTGAGGCTTTTTATTTATTTCAAACTAGCTAAGCTTTGTTCTATTGTTGCGATTTTTGCCAAGGCATCGGCTTCTTTTTGTTTTTCGTTTGCCAATACTTTCTCTGGAGCGCCATTTACAAATTTTTCATTAGACAACTTCGCTTGTACCGATTTCAAAAATCCTTGAATGTAATTTAACTCTTCGGTTAATTTCGAAACTTCTTCCTCAATGTTAATATTCCCAGAAATAGGAATAAAATACTCGTTCGATTTCACTCTAAATGATAAAGCGCCATCTACCTTTTCATTGACATACTTTAGGGATGAAATATTTCCTAATTTAGTGATCACCGAATCAAAATGATTAGAAATTTTATCGTTGTTTACCACTTTAAATTCTATAGAGTCTTTAAATGGGATATTTTTATCTTTTCTAATCGTTCTAATTCCTGAAATTACTTCCATAGTATTTTCAAATTCAGTAATTAAATTAGCATTAAATGGTTTTAATTTCGGCCATGAAGAAACTATAAGGGCTTCTTCAGGAGTTCTTACAGCGGTGAAATGCCAAATCTCTTCAGTTAAAAATGGCATAAATGGATGTAATAATTTCAAATTACTTTCTAACATTTCAATCGCTTTATCAAACGTGATTTTGTCAATTGGCAACTGATAAGCGGGTTTTATCATTTCTAAAAACCACGAACAGAAATCGTCCCAAACCAATTTATAGATGCCCATTAAGGCATCAGAAATTCTGTATTTTTCAAAGTTACCTTCAATTTCCACTAAGGTTTGTTGCAATTTTGCTTCGTACCATTCTATAGCTACTTTTGAAGATTCTGGCTGTGGAATAGTATCTGAAACTTCCCAACCTTTTATCAATTTTAACGCATTCCAAATCTTATTGGTAAATGCTTTTCCTTGGTTGCAAAGTTCTTCATCAAACATGATATCATTCCCTGCAGAGGCGCTTAAAAGTAAACCTACACGAACTCCGTCAGCACCAAATTTATCGATTAAATCCAAAGGATCAGGAGAATTTCCTAATGATTTAGACATTTTACGACGTTGTTTGTCACGAACTAAACCAGTTAAATACACATTTGTAAAAGGTTTTTTACCAGTATATTCATAACCTGCAATAATCATTCTTGCTACCCAAAAGAACAAAATATCTGGTCCGGTAACTAAATCGTTTGTCGGATAATAATATTTAAAATCCTCGCTTTCTGGATCCATAATTCCACCAAAAACAGACATTGGCCACAGCCATGAAGAGAACCAAGTATCTAAAGCGTCTTTGTCTTGCGATAAGTTTTCAATTGTTAATTGGTTGTTATTTGTTTTTTCTTTGGCTAGAGCCAATGCTTCCTCAATCGATTCAGCAACAACATACTCTTCTTTTCCATTACCATAGTAGTAGGCAGGAATTTGCTGGCCCCACCACAATTGGCGAGAAATATTCCAATCTCGGATATTTTCCAACCAGTGTTTGTAAGTGTTGTCAAACTTTTTAGGATGTAATTTAATTTCACTATCAACTAGAACCGCTTTTATTGCTGGTTTCACTAAATCTTCCATTTTTAGAAACCACTGATCTGATAATCTAGGTTCTATAATAGCTTTTGTTCTTTCAGAAGTTCCTACTTTATTTAAGTGATTTTCTATTTTTACTAGGTTACCAATAGTCGCTAGTTCTTTTGCAATTTCTTCACGAACTACAAATCGGTCTTTTCCCTGGTAATGCAATCCATAACTGTTCAAACTCGCATCTTCATTAAAGATATCTATAATTTCCAATTGGTGCTTTTCACCTAAAGTTTTATCATTGGTATCGTGAGCTGGAGTAACTTTTAAACAACCAGTTCCAAATTCTATATCAACATATTCATCTTGAATAATAGGTATTACCCTACCGCAAATTGGTACAATAGCATTTTTGCCTTTTAAATGTGAAAATCGATCGTCGTTTGGATTGATGCAAATTGCGGTATCCCCAAAAATCGTCTCTGGTCGGGTAGTGGCAACTGTTACAAAATCGGAACTTCCTTGAATTTCGTATTTTATGTAGAATAATTTTCCTTGTTGTTCTTCAAAAATCACTTCCTCGTCAGAAAGTGTAGTTTTAGCTTCAGGATCCCAATTCACCATTCTAAAACCACGATAAATTAATCCTTTTTTATGTAAATCAACAAAAGAACGTATTACAGAAGCTGACATATCAGGATCCATAGTGAATTTTGTTCTTTCCCAATCACATGAAGCACCCAATTTTTTAAGTTGGTCTAGGATTACTCCTCCATATTTTTCGGTCCATTCCCAGGCGTGAGCTAAAAATTCCTGGCGCGTTAAATCGTCTTTATTGATTCCTTCGGCTTTTAATTTTGCAACCACTTTAGCTTCGGTTGCAATGGAAGCATGATCGGTTCCTGGAACCCAACAAGCATTGAATCCTTTGAGTCTTGCTCTTCTAATTAGCACGTCTTGAATGGTGTTGTTTAGCATATGACCCATATGAAGCACACCTGTAACATTTGGAGGAGGAATAACAATTGTATAGGGAGTTCTATGGTCGGGTGTGGAATGAAAATAATTATTTTTCATCCAGTAATCGTACCACTTATCTTCGATGGTTTTTGCGTCAAATTGCGATGGAATCGTCATTATAATATTTATTCGTTATTTCTACAAAAGTAAATAATTATGAACACTATAAAAAGGGAAATAAAAATTTGTGTGATTAAATAAAAGAAACTATATTTACTTGTACTAATTTAATACTGATTAGATGAAAAAAACAATCTTACTATTACTCTTTATTGCCTTTTCCACAATCGGATTTTCTCAGAGTGGAGCTAGAATTGAATTCTTAAATAAAGACAATACTATTGATTATGGCACTGTGAACAAAGATTCGGATAGCGGCGTTCGTACCTTTGAATTTAAAAATACAGGAGATGCTCCATTGATAATTACAAATGTACAATCAACCTGTGGATGTACAGTTCCAACCAAGCCAACGGAACCGATAATGCCAGGTATGAACGGAAAGATAGATGTTAAATACAATATGAATCCAGGACCCATTAGAAAAACGATAACCGTTGAATCAAATGCAATTAATGTGGAAGGCGGTAAAATTGCTCTGAAAATTAAGGGAGAAGTAATCGTAAAGCCAGAAATAAATATTTTAGAAAAGAAAAAAACATTGCCAAGTCAATAACAAATTATACTTTAAGTAAAGCGCTTCAATTGAGGCGCTTTTTTTATATAAAGATTGATAAATTGACTACAATTTTAAAATAAATGTTGCAAATTTGCATTTCAAAACTAATAATTATGCCTAAAATTTCAAATAAAGGAATACAAATGCCGGAATCACCAATTCGTAAATTGGTGCCCTATTCGGAAATTGCGAAGAAAAAAGGTCACAAAGTATACCATTTAAATATTGGTCAGCCAGATATTAAAACTCCAGAAGTAGCCATGAATTCTATAAAAAATCTTGATATTAAGGTTCTAGAATACAGTCATTCTGCAGGTTTTGAAAGTTATAGAACTAAGTTATCTCAATTTTATAAAAATATTGGTTTGCCAATTGATGTTGCGGATATTATTATTACTACCGGTGGTTCGGAAGCTTTGCTATTTGCTATGGGAAGTACCATGGATTTTGGTGATGAAGTAATTATCCCTGAACCATTTTACGCCAATTATAATGGTTTTTCAACTGCATCAGGAGTAAAAGTAGTCCCTGTAATTTCGTCGATTGATACTGGATTTGCTTTGCCTCCAATTGCTGATTTTGAGAGATTGATTACGCCAAAAACAAAAGCTATATTAATATGTAATCCCGGAAATCCAACCGGTTATTTGTATTCCAAAGAGGAGATTATGCAATTAGCCGAATTGGTAAAAAAGCATGACTTATTTTTAATATCTGATGAAGTTTATAGAGAATTTACTTACGATGGTGACATTCACTATTCAGTAATGAATATACCTGGATTAGAGCAAAATGCAATTATGATCGATTCGGTTTCTAAACGTTACAGTATGTGCGGTGCTAGAATTGGCTGTATTGTATCTAAGAATAAAGAATTAATGGCAACCGCAATGAAATTTGCTCAAGCTAGATTAAGTCCCCCAACATTTGAGCAAATTGCGAGTGAAGCAGCTTTAGATACTCCTCAAAGTTATTTTGACGAGGTGATTTCAGAATATAGAAGTCGTCGTGATACTTTAGTTGATCAATTAAACAAGATTGAAGGTGTAATAGTTAGTAAGCCTAAAGGAGCTTTTTATTGTATTGCGCAGTTGCCAATAGATAATGCAGATCAATTTGCACAATGGATGCTTGAATCCTATGATTTAAATAAAGAGACCGTTATGGTTGCTCCAGCAGCGGGATTTTATTCTACACCAGGAGTAGGTTTAAATGAAGTTAGAATCGCTTATGTGCTTAAAGAGAAAGACTTGATTAGATCCGTAGAAATATTAAAAGACGCGATTTCTGTATACAATTCAAAATAGAAATTATGTATGAAATTATTAAAACTTCGTTAATGTAATTATTAGCGAAGTTTTTTTATTTATTTTTATCAAAATTAATTATTGGGGTATTTACTATGAAAATCAAATTTTCTTTATTGGTTTTATTATTCGCTACTACGCTCTGCTTTTCTCAATTTGATAATGGAAATAAAGCGGTTCAAATTTCTCCTATTAAGAATACTCCAATTTCTAAATCAAAAAGTACTTCACCAAAATTTAGTCCTGTTTCACCAATAACACCAAATTTTAAAGATGTTCCAGTGATTAAAGAACCTGAAATTATATTTCAAAAAATAGGAGGATCTAAACCTTTAGACCTTTCTATGAAAAGTGATTTTGTGAATCCCGGTCTTGTATACCAAGAGAAATTGAATAAAACTAGTGATGGTGAATTGACTCAAGCTTTTAGAAGGAATCAGAATTTGGGTGATTTTAAAACCAAATCTCTATTTGTAAAAATTCTTTGTCGGGACAACCAATTTGTGGATGGAGACCGCGTCAGAATATACATAAATGATATTATTATTCAAGAGAATGTACTTTTGGAAGGAGATTACAAAGTTTTTGAGTTTACCTTAAAAAATGGTTTTAATAAAATAGATATCGAAGCAATAAACCAAGGTTCTTCGGGTCCAAATACCGCAGAATTTCAAGTTTTTGACGACAAAGGAGCGTCAATTTCTGCAAATCAATGGAATCTATCCGCAGGCTTTAAGGCAACAATAGTTATTACAAAAGAATAATTATCTTTTTTCCAATAGCACTACGTTTTCAACATGGTGTGTTTGTGGAAACATGTCAACAGGTCGAACTCTAGTTACCTTGTATTTTTCATCCATTAAAGCCAAATCCCTAGCTTGTGTAGCTGAATTACAACTAACATAAACAATTTTATCAGGTTCAATTTTCATTAATTGTTCAATAACATCTTTATGCATTCCGTCTCTTGGCGGATCGGTAATTATTACCTCTGGTTTCCCATGCTTTGCAATAAATGCTTCATTGAAAACTACTTTCATGTCACCAACAAAAAACTCACAATTGGTAATGTTGTTTCTTTTTGCATTAGCTTTAGCGTCTTCAATTGCCTCAGGGACACTTTCTACACCGATTACTTTTTTCGCATTTTTAGATACAAATTGCGCAATCGTTCCTGTGCCAGTATATAAATCGTAAACAATTTCATTACCCGATAATCCTGCAAAGTCTCTAGTTATTTTGTACAGTTCAAAGGCTTGGTCGGAGTTAGTTTGGTAAAATGATTTTGCATTTATGCTAAATTTCAAACCCTCCATTTCTTCTAAAATGTAATCTCGACCTTTGTATAATTGTATGTTGGTGTCATACAATGTATCGTTGGCTTTATTATTAATTACGTATTGTAAAGAAGTAATTTTCGGAAATTTATTATATAGATGATCTAATAGTAACTCGCGATTTTTTTTATCATCTTCGAAAAACTGGATTAGCAACATGATTTCCCCTGTTGATGAAGTTCTTAACATCAACGTTCTTAATAATCCCTCATGACTTCTAGGATTAAAGAAAGTAAGGTTGTTTAGGTTAGCAAAATCTCGAATTTCGTTACGAATCGCATTAGATGGATCTTCTTGAAGGTGGCATTTATTGATATCTAATATTTTGTCCCACATTTTAGGAATGTGAAATCCAAGTGCATTTCTATTTCCTAAATCTTCATGACTTTCGATTTCGTCTTGAGTTAACCATCTGCTATTTGAAAAACTAAATTCCATTTTATTTCTGTAAAAAAACTGTTTTTCAGATCCTAATATAGGTTCGAAATCTGGGAGTTCTATTTTTCCAATTCTTTGCAAATGGTTTTTTACTTCATTTTGTTTGTAGAATAATTGTTGGCTGTATTTCATGTTTTGCCATTTACAACCCCCGCAAACCCCAAAATGCTCACATATAGGTTCAATTCTGTGTTCAGAAAATTCATGAAATTTCACCGCCTTACCTTCATAGTAGGCTTTCCTTTTCTTTAATGTTTGAATATCAACTACATCACCTGGAACGACATTGGGTATGAAGATAACTTTTCCATCAGGAGCCTTAGCTACGGAAACGCCTTTAGCACCTGCATCAAGGACTTTTATATGATCGAATACGATTTTGTTTGTGATTTTTCTTGCCATAGCGCAAAAATAAGTTTTTATAAATCCAAAAATTGAATAATTTGATAATATTTTTTAGAAATGAAATATTGAAAGGGTGCTAATAAATTAAAATCCTTCAAAGACTCCTAAGCCAAATAATGCAAAGTCATATTTTACAGGATCACTTGGGTCGTAAATTCTAAGCTTTGAATCCAATTCAACCAGTGCTTTTCCATCATTTTGGGTTCTAAGCAGTATTCCTAGTTTTCGAGCTACATTTCCTGAATGAACATCCAATGGACAAGAAAGTAGGGATGGGGATATTGATTTCCAAATTCCTATATCAACACCTTTATTGTCTTGACGAACCATCCAGCGAAGAAACATATTGATTCTTTTTGCTGCAGAATTTCCCATGGGATCTGAAATGTGTTTTTCTGTTCTGGTGAGATGCGGTAACTCAAAAAATACCTTTTTGAATTCTGAAATGGCCATTTGCATTGCTCTTGAATCAGTATTGTTTAGTTGACCATTGTAAAACACCGTCTCTAAACCGTTATGATTGCTGTAGATGTTTTTTAGACTTTTAATAAAATAGTTAAAGTCCAAACTATTAAAAGTTCTATGAACAAACGTTTCAAGTTGTTTTAAATCATTTTTAGAATGTGACATTACAAAATCATATGGGGTATTTCCCATCAAATCCATCATTCGATGTCCATTTTTAATGATCATTTTACGATTTCCCCATGCGATAGTCGCACTTAAAAAGCCGGCGATTTCTATATCTTCTTTTTGAGAAAATAAATGTGGAATTTGAATAGGATCACTTTCAATGAAATTCGGATTGTTGTACAACTCGACTTTTTCATCAAGGAAATTTTTAATTTCTGTAGTTGTCATTTTATTGTAATAACCCTATGTATGGTTACTGATTTGTCCATCTACCATCACTAATTTTCTATCGGCCATATTCGCTAATTCTTCGTTATGAGTTACAATTACAAATGTTTGACCAAATTCATCCCGTAATTTAAAAAACAATTGATGTAAATTCTCAGCCGAAGCGGTATCTAAATTTCCCGAAGGTTCGTCAGCAAAAATAATTGATGGTTTGTTAATTAAGGCTCTTGCAACTGCAACACGTTGTTGCTCACCCCCAGATAGTTCGTTTGGTTTATGGTTGATCCGATCAGAAAGTCCTAGGTAATCTAATAATTTTTTTGCTTCTATTTCAGTTTCTTGCTTTGATTTATTGGCTATAAATGCGGGTATACATACATTTTCTAATGCAGTAAACTCAGGTAATAGTTGATGAAATTGAAAGATGAACCCCAAATTTAAATTTCGGAATTTTGACAATTCTTTATCGTTCATAGATAGAACATTTTGATCATTAATTATCAATTCAGAAATTTTTTCTTCATCAGATTTAGGTGAACTAGGTTTGTCTAATGTTCCTAATATTTGCAAAAGAGTTGTTTTTCCAGCTCCAGATGAACCAACTATTGATACAATTTCCCCTTTTTGAATATGCAAATCAACCCCTTTTAGAACTTGGAGCTGGTCGTAATATTTGAATACTTTTTTTGCTTCTATCATATCAAATGAGTTTTCACAAAGTAACAAAGATTTTCACGATTATCGAAAATTACTCGTCATAAAATTGTCCGACAAATTATAATATTTAGTTAATTGCAAATGAAACACTTCCAATTCATGATAATTTTGTAAAAAAAAATAAAAATGAAAAAGAAAATCAGTATTCTATTATCAATGTTAGCTTTTTCGTGTCAATCAAAAGAAAAAGTTCAAGATTTACCTCATATTAAACCCAATAAATCAATGGAAATTCAAGATAAATTAGAAGTAGCAACATTTGCAGGTGGTTGTTTTTGGTGCACCGAAGCTGTATTTTTAGAATTAGAAGGCGTTAAAACAGTCACCTCTGGTTATATTGGAGGCAATACGATAAACCCAACCTATTCTGATATTTGCAATGGAAATACAGGTCATGCGGAAGCAATACAAATTACATTTGATCCTAGTACAATTTCTTTTCGAGAATTGTTGGAAGTATTTTTTGCAACCCACGATCCTACGACACTAAATCGCCAAGGAAACGACACCGGAACGCAATATAGAAGTGAAATTTTTTATCATAATGCAAACCAAAAGAAAACATCTGAAGATTATATTTCTTTATTAACTAGAGAAAATACTTTTGGGAAGCCAATAGTGACCGTTATTTCAGAGGTTACAAAATTTTATGAAGCGGAAGATTACCACCAAAACTACTATAATCAAAATCAGTCACAAGGATATTGTAGTTATGTAATTACTCCTAAAGTTGAGAAAGTTAGAAAATTATTCAAAGAAAAACTCAAGAAATAAAAATTCACAAATAATAGAAAAGCCACTCGAAAGTGGCTTTTTTTATTTCTTATTTTTCGACATTTTCATATTTAAAACTTCAACCATTAGTGAAAAGGAAATGGCAAAATACAAATATCCTTTAGGAACAACATCTACGTGATTGCCAAAAAAGGAAGCGTTTGCCAAATGGGCCGCTTCAGTAATTAACATAAAACCAATTAGAACTAAAAAGGTAAGTCCTAATATTTGTATAGTTGGATGTTTATTTACAAAAATCCCAACAGGTACTGCAAATTGCATCATTATAAATACCGAAATCACCACAGCCGTTACCATAATATATATTGCTCCAGGTACACCATTGGTCATTCCTACTGCAGTTAATATGCTATCAAAAGAAAACACTAAATCAATCAACATTATTTGTAATAAAACTCTTGAAAATTGTTTTGCAGCCGATTTTCCAATTTGCTTTTCCTCAACGCCTTTTTCTTCAATTTTTTCGCGAATTTCTGTTGTACTTTTATATAATAAAAACAATCCTCCAAGTAACAAAATCAAGCTTTGACCGGTAATTTGAGCAGTAAACCAATTAAAATTAATTGTAAACCAAGCTTCTTTCATGGCAATCAATACAGAAATCCCCATTAATAATGCAATGCGTAAGAACATCGCCAAAAATAAGCCGATTTGAGTTGCCTTTTTTCTTTTTTCTTCGGGTAACTTTCCTGTTGCAATAGATATAAAAATGATATTGTCAATTCCAAGAACAATTTCTAAAAAAGTCAATGTCAACAAGGCTATCCAAGCACTTGGGTTTAAAAAAACTTCCATTTAATTCGTTTAATTTATAGTTTTACAGCAATTCCTTTTTGTTTTTCATCACTGCCGATAATTCCAAATTCAAAGGTATAAGAATTTTTTGTAGTTGACACTATTCTCATGCTAATTGCTTTTTTTTCTTTAATATTTTTTGGGTGTAATTTTTGTAAAACAAATTCGCAATCGTTGACCCATCGCACAGTTGCTGTATCGGTTTTTCCTTCGTAAGTTTCAATTTGTATTGTTGGAGTACGTTCAAAAATGGTTGTTTTCTTAACGCCATTTACCATAAAATCAAATTGAAATTTACCTGTTTTAAAGTCGTTGCAATTTCGTTCTACGTCATAACACGAAGTCAAAACGAGTAGTGTGAAGAATAAAAGTAATTTTTTTTTCATGTCTTGTTTTTTTGAAGCTTTATCCCGCCGTCATTCTAAATCCTCGCTAAAATGCTCGGGATTTTTCCTTCTGTCGGGGCTATTCACTCGATCTTTATATCATATTTATCCAATAAACCTTCTATCCCCAAAGTCGAAAATTTAGCTTTTCGCATTGGATTATACTCCGGGTCAATTTTGTAATTTTGAGCTAATGTAAAATCGGCACCTGCTAATTGAGTATCGTTAAAAATGGCTCCATGTAGATTACTATTTTCAAATAAAGAATTCGACAAATTAGCACCTATAAATGTTACCTCTTTCAATGACGAATTTATAAAATTTGTTTTCAACATCTTTTTATTTGCAAACGAGGCATAATCTAAAACACAGTCGTCAAAACTCACATTAAACAAAAAATCATCACATTCATTAAACAGAATTCCAAGCAATTTACAGTTGTTGAAATCTACTGTTTTTAATCCCGTTCCTTTTAATTTGGTCATCGAAAGATTACAATCGTAAAACTCACAGTCCATAAAGGTGTTGTTTGAAAAATCGCTATTTGAAAAATCACAATTTTTAAAAACACAACCTTCAAATTCCCGATTGTTGATTCTACTATTTATAGTAATGACTTTTTCAAAAGTCTTATTGATGTGTATTAAGGCATCCATTATTTATTAAAAAGACTTTTCATTATTGTATTTAAACCTTTAAACAGCAGTACCATTGCGGTAATACAAATACCGATTCCGATCGCTAATATCAAATAATACAGCGTTTGTAATTTATTAATAAAAGCAAAATGTATTACCGCTGGACCAATTAATAGGCAGGGTAGGGAAATAGTGATGTATTTTATTCCTTTGCTCAATAAATCTTTATTGGTATTCATAATTACTCGTTTTCATTGTTGAAATGATCCACTGCTTTTCTTACACTTCCAAATTTAGCAAGCAATTCCGATCCTTTTTCATAGTTTACAGGTATTTCACTCATGATCATTTTTACCCCTCGATCAACAAGTTTGCTATTACTCAATTGCATGTCAACCATTTTATTTCCTTTAACCTTTCCCAACTGTATCATAACAGAGGTAGAAATCATGTTTAAAACCAATTTCTGTGCGGTTCCTGCTTTCATTCGTGAACTTCCGGTAACAAACTCAGGTCCAACAATCACTTCAATTGGAAAATTTGCCGTTTGCGAAAGTGGACTCCCCGCATTACAAGAAATGGATCCTGTGATGATGTTATTTTTGTTACACGCTTGCAATCCTCCAATTACATATGGTGTTGTTCCTGATGCTGCAATTCCAATTACCACATCATTTTCTGAAATATTTTCTGTTTGAAGATCGATCCAAGCTTGAGTTGGGTTGTCTTCGGCATTTTCTACAGCTCTTCGGATGGCTTTATCTCCACCCGCAATAATACCATTTACTAAATCAAAAGGAACACCAAAGGTAGGCGGACATTCTGAAGCGTCTACTATTCCTAATCGTCCAGAGGTTCCTGCTCCAATATAAAATAATCGACCCCCATCTTTCATTTTAGAAACAATTTGAAAGACTAATTGTGAAATTTGCGGCAATGCTTTTTCAACTGCCAAAGGAACAGTTTGATCTTCTTGGTTGATATTGTATAACAATTCTTCAACTGACATTTTTTCTAAATGTTCGTATTTGGAAGATTGTTCGGTAGTTTTAATAAATGTCATTTTCTAGTTTCAATGATTTAAGTTCAAAGTTACAAAGATTTTATGGAAAGCATATTGTAAATTAAAGCATTTTAATAGCTTTATAAACAGTAATTTATATGAAATATGCAATTACAATTCCGAGTACAATCATCGAAATTTTCGCAATATTGAACTTGTGTCCTTCGCTACTTTCAAATATTATTGTCGACGAAATATGAAATAAAATACCAATTACTACAGCAGTAATTTCAGTATAATAAGTATTGATTACAGGTAGGGTCTCCGAAACAAAAGTTCCTAAGGGCGTCATGACCGCAAAGAAAATCATGAATATAAACAATGCTTTTTTATTCAATTCAGCATTAATAAAAAAGGTGGTTAATATTATCGCAATTGGAAAATGATGAATGGCAATTCCTAAAGCAAGTTTGTGTTGTTGACCTACCGGGAAACCTTCTAAAAATGCATGAATACACAAACTAACAAATAACAGCCACGGCATTTTTTGTAATTTATCATGGCCGTGAACATGTCCATGTTCGGCACCTTTTGAGAAAAACTCTAAGACAATTTGAAATAGAATTCCAAGCATAATAAACAATCCAATGGTTGGATTTTGATTTAAATAAAGGTCCGGAAGCAGATGCATCACCGTTAGTGATAATAAAAATGAACCACTAAATGCTAACAGTAACTTTAGATTTTTTTTTGCTTTAGGTTTGATAAACAAAGCAAAAGCATATCCAATTAAAACAGAAAATAAAGGCAATATAAATGGTAAATAGGTATTCATTATTTGAAAATCAATATTAATCGTTCACTTTCTTTTTTATGGAATTTTTTCAGTTTGTAGTCGCCAAAAACATCTAGTAAATAAATCCCTGCATTTTCCATCATGGTTTCAAAATCCTCTAAAGCAATAGCTTTTACTTTTTCTGTAAAATGATATTTTTTACCTTGGTCTTCAAAGTCAATTTCTTTGAAAATATAACCGTCTTTCATATATCTTTTTATATAAAAATTGATATTATCGACAATTTTTACTTCTTCGGGAATTAGGTTTGCCAGTACATTTGGTACATTCATAAAGTCAATTACTGCAAAACCATATTCTGAAATACTTTCTTTAATGGCTTTAAGAGTTGTAAAATTATCTTCTTCACTTTCAAAGTACCCAAAACTAGTAAATAAATTAAAAATGGCATCAAATTTTTGGTCAAATGGTTTGCGCATATCATGTACCACGAAATTAAGCGTTTCATTCTCAAAATCTTTTGCAATTGCAATACTATTTGATGATAAATCTGCTCCAGTTACATTGAACCCCATTTTGTTTAAATAGATGGAATGGCGTCCTTTTCCGCATGCTAAATCCAGTATTTTTGCCTCTTCCGGCAGATTTAAGTAATGAACTAAATTATCCATAAACAGTTGTGCTTCCATTTCGTCACGTTCTTTATAAAGTATGTGATAATAGGGAGAATCAAACCATGAAGCAAACCAATTGTTGGTTTTTAATGGTGAATTTTGTTCCATTTGTTTATTTGAATCGGACATTATCTTTTTTCAATTAATTAAAGTCGAGCAAATTTAGTGTATTTTTGCAACGAATACTTGATTTTATAATGGAAAATAATTTTAAAATGATTGCCAAAACCTTCTTTGGTTTTGAAGAAATCCTGGCTAATGAGCTAAAAATGCTTGGTGCGCAGGAGGTAGAGCAAGGTGTTAGAATGGTCAGTTTTAAAGGAGACAAGGGCTTTATGTACAAAGCCAATTTGTCATTGAGAACTGCTTTGAAAATACTAAAGCCAATTTATTTTTTTAAAGCTACCAATGAAAGTCAATTATACAAAGGGGTTCAAGGGATTAATTGGTCAAAATTCATAAATGCAAATCAGACTTTTGTAATTGATGCTACCGTCCATTCGACACATTTTAATCATTCTGAATTCATTTCTCAAAAATGCAAAGATGCAATTGTAGATCAATTTCGTGAAAGAACAGGGCAGAGGCCAAGTATAGATAAATCACACCCCGATTTAAGAATAAATATACATATTGATAAAGATCAAGTTTCTGTGGCTTTGGATACTTCCGGTAATTCATTGCATCAACGTGGTTATCGGTCTGCTACTAATATTGCGCCTATAAATGAAGTTTTAGCTGCGGGTATTTTATTGTTATCTGGTTGGGACGGACAATCTGATTTTTTAGATCCAATGTGTGGTTCAGGAACTTTTCTTGCGGAGGCCGCTATGATTGCATGTAATATCCCTGCAAATATTAATAGGAAAGAGTTTGCCTTTGAGAAATGGAACGATTGGGATAACGATCTTTTTGATATGATAATGGATTCTTTATTGAAAAAAGTTCGAGAGTTTCATTATTCAATTAAAGGATTTGACAAAGCTCCAAGCGCTGTAAGTAAAGCAAAAGAGAATATAAAAAATGCCAATTTAGAAGAATATATTACTATTCAAGAAAATAATTTTTTTGATAGTGAAAAGACTTCGGAAGGTAAATTGCAAATCGTTTTCAATCCTCCATACGATGAGCGTTTAGATATTCATATGGAAGAATTTTATAAGAATATTGGTGATACTTTGAAGAAAAATTATCCTGGGACAAATGCATGGTTTATTACTGGTAATTTGGAAGCACTGAAATATGTAGGACTAAAACCTTCAAGAAAAATTAAATTATTTAATGCTAGTATTGAAGCTAGATTGGTGAAATATGAGATGTATGAAGGTAGCAAAAGAACAAAATTCCAAGTAGTAGAAAATTCAACTGATTAATTTTATTATTATGACTAAATTACAAGTTAAAGCTTTTGTTTTCCAATTGTTATGTTTCGCAATTTTGTTTATTTTAAGCCGGATTTTATTCGAAAAATATTCAAATTTAACTGGTTTTTGGGTTCCAATTACTGCATTTGTTGTTAGCACAATTTTGGCTCCAAAGTTTCAAGCGGTTAAAACAAATGACGGAGAAAAGTTATTTATGAAATGGTTATTAATAAAAGGAATCAAAGAAATAAAGTAATTATTTTTTCTTTTTTTGATCTTCTTTTTTTGTTGATTTTGTTTTATACAATGGTAAAAAGTAGGAAACGCTATAGTTAAAGCCAATTCCAAAATCTCCATTGTAGGTTCGGTTAAAACCAGGAATGTACAAATTGTCAAAGTTGTCAGGCTTTGTATTGGTAATTAATCGATTCATCCTAACACTAAAACCAAAATAAATGTTTTTTAGAACTTCTGCTTTTAAACCTAAAACAACTTCAATCCATTGTGAAGTAAGACCATTGTATTTTTCACCTGAAATTACAGTTGGTACTTCTGGAAAATAAGTAGAAGTATTGTAGAGGTTATAAGAATTCAGCGTTTGACTGAAAGTACTTGCGCCATAACGCATTCCAATATAAAGTAGGTTTCTCATGTCAAGCCAATTTTCATAACAATTATAATCAAAACCCACTTTTAAGTAGGTTCCTTTAGTGGTAAAGCTCAACCTATTATCTTCAACGGTCGTGGTTTCATTTCCTAATTCTCCAGCGAGGTAATAATTTTTTGTTACGCGATAATCGCCTACAAATTCAATTCCTTTATAGTCTTTTTCGTAAATTGTTTGTATTAATTTTGAAATATCAGCTCCAAATCGAATTCCGTATTTTTCAATTTTGGTTGGAATACTGTCTGACTTTTTTGTTTGAGCAATCACTAAAAATGACATCAAAATCAGAAGGATACTAAAAGTAAATTTTGACATGTATTTCATTTTCAGTTGTTATATTTGAGGTTGTAATTACCACATTTTGAATCCAATAACCATCAGGAATTGAAGTTTCAGTTTTGATATATGGGATTGTTGTATCTAGTGTGAAATTCGTTTTGAATCCACAGGCTCTTGAAACAAAAAGATTTTGTCTCGTGTAATTAAATTGAAGAAAATCTTCGTTGTCAATTGTGACATCCGTGCTGTTTAATATAAAACTATATTTAGTAAGATCAAGATTTGTTTTCAAAGGAATTTTGATTTTACTTGTCCCTGTGAAGGATAAACGTGCTGAAGTATTTATTTCTTTTACGGCTAAATTGGTAACATTTTTTTTGGTAGAAGGATTCAGAACATCATAAAATTCAACTATCAATTTTGGAGTTGTTTCAGTGGTAGCCTCGCAAATATCATCCTTTTCGCAACTTGAGAAAGAAATAGAAATTAAATAAAATAATAAAAAGGGAATCTTTTTCATTTTGGTTATTGAATTTACTTTATTCGAATCATTCTTTCTTTAAGGCTTCTTCGTATTTTTCTTCAACTATTTTCCAATTTATTATATTAAAAAAGGCATCAATATAGTTTTTTCGGGAATTTTGATATTCTAAGTAGTAGGCATGTTCCCATACATCAAGCGCTAAAATTGGTTTCCCAGGTACTTCTGCTTTTGGCATTAAAGGATTGTCTTGGTTGGCTGTTGTGGTTACTTTTAATTTACCATTACTGTCTACAATTAACCAAGCCCAACCTGAACCAAATACTTTATTAGCAGCATTTTTAAATTGGTTTTTAAATCCATCAATTGAACCAAAGTCTCTATTGATTGCAATGGCTAGTGTATCTTTAGGTTGGCTTCCTGATTTTGGTCCGATACATTCAAAAAATAAAGAATGATTGTAATATCCTCCAACACTATTTCTAATGTTTAAACTATCAGGTAATGATTTTGCCACTAATTCTTCAATTGATAAATCTTCAAATTCAGTTTCTTTTATAGCTTTGTTTAAGCTGTTTGTATAGTTTAAATAGATTTTTGAGTAATGTAATTGCATTGTTCCTGCTTCAATTTCTGGTGAAATTCCATCGTAAGCGTAAGGTAATTTTATAAGTTCAAATGCACCCTCATTAGCTTCAACGTCATTTGGAGAACCAATTGAAAATTTTTCTTCAGCAGTTGGAAGTGGCACCTCAACTACTTCGGTTAGTTTTTTATTGTTACAAGAAATTACTACTAGTAGTAATGAAAAACACAGTAAGTAAAATTTTGCCTTTTTCATGATGTTATTTTTTGTATAATGATAATATATTTTCAATATATAACTCTTTTGCTTCTTCAATGGACAAATGACTGATTTGCATCCATGCATTGGTTTTAAAAGCATTTCTTAGGTCAAAATTTGAATTCGGAATTCCATTTGCTGTCCCAAAAGTAGCTTGCTTATAATAGGCATACAATCGTAATTGAATATCTTGTGGCAAGGAATCTTGAGACATTTTTGAGGCTATTGCTACAGCCTCTTCAAATCTAGTTTCTAAGTCTCTATCGTCCATTAATTATTTGATTGCAATTATTGTTTTACCTCCAATTGCTTTTTGATTGAGTTTAACACTAATTTCTGTTCCTATTGGTAAGAATAAATCCACTCTTGATCCAAACTTTATAAATCCAGCATCTGTCCCTTGTACAACCTGAGTGCCTTCTTTAGCATAATTTACTATTCTTCTAGCTAAAGCACCTGCAATTTGACGGTATAAAATTTCTCCAAATACTTTATTTTCAACTACTATTGTAGTTCGTTCATTTTCTTCACTTGCTTTGGGATGCCAAGCTACTAAAAATTTTCCAGGATGGTATTTACTGAATTTCACTAATCCATTTACAGGGTATCTAGTAACATGAACATTTATTGGTGACATGAAAATGGATACTTGCATGCGCTTGTCTTTAAAATATTCGCCTTCAAATACCTCTTCAATTACTACCACTTTTCCATCTACAGGAGCGATGATATGATTGTCATTGATTTCTACTTTTCTAACTGGATTTCTAAAAAATTGCAATATGATTAATAGAAATAATAAAACTATAATTTCAATGGTTTTTTGCAACCAAATAGTTGAAATAAATGAATCTGCTAGTAGTAATAATACTACTGTTATTGTAGTTGATCCTAAAATAATTCTCCCGCCTTCTTTATGAAACATAATATAAAATTTTATAAAATAAAAATATAAATGGTGCCGCAAATATAACACTATCTAATCGATCTAAAACACCTCCATGCCCTGGCATTATCCTACCACTGTCTTTTACTCCTGCAATTCGTTTGAATTTGGATTCAATTAAATCTCCTATAGTACCAATAACACCTACAATAGCAGCTATAATTAACCATATTAGGATGGATTTATTTTCAAATTGTGCCGTTGGCTTAATTAGAAATATTGAAATTAAATACCCGGCAAATATCGCAAAAATCAATCCTCCAAAAAAACCTTCGATCGTTTTTTTTGGTGAAATTCTTTCAAATAATTTATGTTTTCCAACTGATTTACCCACAATAAAAGCAAAAGTATCGTTCGTCCATATTAATATTAAAAGGCCAATTATTATTTTTGGATTATAATTGTTTACTCCAAATGTGATTTTAGTTATAAAAACAAATGGTAAGGTGATATAGCCCAAAAGATAAAGATATTTTGAAAGGTTACTTATTCTTTTATCATTACTATTGTCAAATAAAAAAAAGATACATTTTATTGATATTGCAAGCGTTATAGTCAGTAATATCAAATCAAGGGTAGGAATATGAAATGTTTTATTTTGGTCGTAATTACTTAGAAGTGTAATTAAAATATAAAGAGAAGCTCCCGAAAAAATTGGAATTAGTTTGTCTACTTGTATGAGATTACAGAATTCGAAAAGGGAGATAATTAATAATATTCCAAATAGAATAAAAAAACTTTCAGTTGAATAAAGAATTGAAGCAATTAATAAAAGTACGTAAACAGCTCCAGAAATAGCTCTTTTTAGAGTTTCACCCATTTTACAAATCCTCTAAAAGCAATAAATAAAGATTCTTTGCTGAACTTCCATAATGTAAAAAGTCATCTTCTTTAACTTTTGCAAAATATTTAATTGTAGTAATATTGGTTGGATAGTCCTTAAGGTATTTATTTTTTATCATTCGAAGCCCATCACTAGTGCTTTCAACAATTTGACTTGTGGTTGCATAGATTATTATGTTTACAGGCAATTCGTTTGGCTTATTTTGTTTAATTTGACTAGATGAAAACAGGATTGATCCTTCTTCTGCAATTAAATTTTCACAAGTCGCAAAAAGAAATTTGGGATTTGAGGGTTGGTTATAACTAAGTTTATTTTCATCTAATAAACTAAATAAACCCGAATCAAAGCAAAGAACTTCTGATTCAAACCAATCATTTTCTTCTAAAATATTTTCGAATTGTTCTTTTATTTCAGATAAATTTTCGCAATACAAGAATTTCCCGCCATTTTTCTTGAAGTTAAAAGTGAACCTTTCGTCTATAGGCAAAGAGGGATCAGAAGCTGAGCGATTGAATTCACTAAAGTCATCCTCTTTTGAGGATTCTTCACTTGAACCAAAAAATTTTCTAAAAAGACTCATACAAATTTCTAAAATATTTACTTTGTTTTAACAAAACATCCAAAGATAAAAAAAATCTTAATTCAAATATGATTTTTGAATTAAGATTTTTTAATTTTTATTGAATTACACTATTTATTCCGGTGTTTCTTCCGAAATTACCGGATCAAAGGGTCTTTTTCCAAATATAGATTCTAAATCATCTTTAAAAATGACTTCTTTTTCAATTAATATATCTGCTAATAAATTTAATTTATCTTTATTTTCGGATAAAATAGTTATCGCTCTTTGGTACTGACTTTCAATTAAAGTAGAAATTTCTTTATCAATAATCATTGCGGTATCTTCAGAATACGGTTTTGAAAAGCTATACTCGCTTTGACCAGTGGAATCATAGTAAGTAATATTTCCAAGCTTATCATTTAATCCGTACACCGTAACCATGGCTCTAGCTTGCTTGGTGACTTTTTCTAAATCACTTAAAGCACCCGTAGAAATTCGGTTGAAAACTACTTTTTCAGCAGCTCGACCTCCCATTGTTGCACACATTTCATCTAGCATTTGTTCAGTGCGAACAATTAAGCGCTCTTCTGGTAAATACCATGCTGCTCCTAAACTTTGACCTCTTGGAACAATTGTGACTTTTATTAGTGGAGCGGCATGTTCTAGCATCCAGCTTACAGTTGCGTGTCCCGCTTCATGAACAGCAATAGCTCTTTTTTCATCAGGGGTAACTATTTTATTTTTCTTTTCAAGTCCTCCAACAATTCGATCAACGGCATCTAGAAAATCTTGTTTGTCAACAGCTGTTTTGTTATTTCTGGCTGCTATTAGAGCGGCTTCATTACAAACATTAGCGATATCAGCACCAGAAAATCCTGGAGTTTGTTTTGCTAAAAAGTCGGTATCTAAACCTTCTACTTTTTTTAATGGAGCAAGGTGAACTTCGAATATTTCTTTTCTTTCTCTAATGTCTGGTAAATCTACAAAAATCTGTCTGTCAAATCGGCCGGCTCTCATTAATGCTTTGTCTAATACATCGGCTCTATTTGTTGCCGCTAGAACAATTACATTTGAATTGGTTCCAAAACCATCCATTTCTGTAAGCAACTGATTTAGAGTGTTTTCTCTTTCATCATTTCCTCCTGACATGTTGTTTTTACCTCGGGCTCTTCCTACCGCATCAATTTCATCAATGAAAATAATTGCAGGTGATTTTTCTTTAGCTTGCTTAAATAAGTCTCTTACTCTTGAAGCACCTACCCCTACAAACATTTCAACAAAATCTGATCCTGATAAAGAGAAAAAGGGCACTTGTGCTTCTCCTGCAACTGCTTTTGCTAAAAGTGTTTTTCCTGTTCCTGGAGGTCCTACAAGTAATGCTCCTTTTGGAATCTTACCTCCCAAATTGGTGTACTTTTCAGGGTTTTTAAGGAACTCTACAATTTCTTGAATTTCTTCTTTAGCCCCTTCAAGTCCCGCTACATCTTTAAAAGTAGTTTTAATATCGGTTTTTTCATCAAATAATTTTGCTTTTGATTTTCCAATATTGAAAATTTGACCGCCACCGCCACCGCCAGCACCGCCGTTCATTCTCCTCATGATAAAAATCCATAATCCTAAAATAAGTAAAAAGGGTAATATCATTTGCAACAAATCACCCCAATTACTCTTAGGTAGAAAACTATATTCTCTTAATTTGTTTGCTTTTACAGCGGCTTCTAATTTATTTTGAAAGATTTCATCGTTACCAATTTCAAGGGTATAATGAGGGCCTTTATTAGGTCGATTTAATAAATCATTAGCTACCGCTTTATGAATTGGGTCTTTTAAAGATTCGGTTGAAATGTATACTTCGGCCTCTGTTTTATTGTAAACAATTACTTTACTAACTTGTCCTTTTTCTAGATATTCGTTGAATTTTGAAGAGGATGTTTTTAATGGTTCCTCAAAACTCGAACCACCAGTAATAAAGCTAATGAATAAAAATATTAGTGCAACTACACCATAAATTAACCAAGGGCTAATTTTTATTTTTTTAGGATTTTGATTTTTTTCTGAAGCCATTTAATTTTTTCTTAATATTTATTTTCAATAGTAGTGATTTTGGCATCACCCCAAAGACTTTCAATGTTATAATATTCTCTAATATTTTTTTGAAAAACGTGAACTACGATATTCACATAATCCATTAAAACCCATTCCGCATTTTCCATTCCTTCCACATGCCATGGTTTGTCTTTTATTTCTTTTGAAACTGTTTTTTGAACTGAATTTACAATTGCCGTTACTTGTGTGTTTGAATTTCCATTACATATAACA
>CANHHG010000020.1 GCA_947460615.1 Bacteroidota bacterium | reverse complement strand
TTTTTCTCCGTGTTTAGCGAAGATCTCTTCTTTAATCTCTTTAGTTAAATACATTCCAATATTTGTTTAATGATTTTTATGTATGTCTTACAGCTATTATAAGACCGGGCAAAAGTACTACTTATTTTTTAATTACCAAATAAAAATCAATCTCTAATGCCAATTTATAATTATCTGATAGTCAATTGCTAAAATTCCTACCAAAAAACAGTATACAATGCCGCAATTATCGAAACCACAATTGACACAAGTTTTAATTTCATTGACTAATTTTCATTACAATTATTGGAGACTAAAAGCTGCAGTCGCCGCTTGTAATCCTGACGATTTTGCCACTAATTTTATTGCCCCATTACTTTTCCCTGATTGAATAATTATTTGGCATTTTCCATTAAAAGCACTTCTTTTCCAAGCTCCGTCATGGCATTTATCTGGTTCATGTGAACTAGGATCTCCATTACCCACGCCTATTATTTTTGCATTTCCACTGAGTTCAAATTCAATTAAATTATTGGCATCCGGCACTGCTCTTCCCTGCTCATCTTCAAAAGAAATATTGACTACTGCAGCGTCTTTTCCATCAGCAAGTAAAATCGTTTTATCTGATGATAAAATCACTTTTGTGGCTGGACCAGTAGTTTCCACTTTGGTTGTTATTTTCTTTCCTTTTTTAAAAGCAACGGCTTCTAAAATTCCAGGTTCATAATTTACTTCCCACTGTAAATGGCTGTTTCTTGGCATTACTTTTTTACCTAAACTTTTCCCATTTAAAAATAATTCAACATCATCTGCATTGGTGTTTACCCATACATCAATGGACTTACCTATTTTATCTGGCCAATTCCAATGCGGTGAAACATGCAAAACATCATTATCTGTCCACCAGCTTTGATAATAATAATAAATGTTTTTTGGGAAACCACATACATCCATTATTCCAAAATGAGAATTAATATTGGGCCATTTAAAAGGGGTTGGCTCTCCGCGATAATCAAAACCCGTCCATACAAAACCCCCAAGCCAATACTTATTTTCGGCAGCTAATTTCCACCAAGTTTCTGCTTTACTTGCCCACCATGGCGCTGTGATATCTTGGTCAGGAACATAGGCTTTTATGGAATCGGTCACGTAAATTCCTCTTGTAGTTACCGTACTTCCCATTTCCGTTCCTAAAACCGGTTGGTTTGGATGGTCCCGATGGTAATCTGAAACGGCATATTGTCGGTAGTTAAAACCACGAATTGGGATCACTTCATTTACCCCTTTATAATCATTTCCCATGTCGGCAGCATAAGTACTTGTTCGAGAAGGATCGAATTCTTTTTGAATTGTCAAAAGCGATTGTGCTATTTTTTTACCGTATTCACTTCCTTGAATATTTTGTTCTTCATTTCCAATGGACCATAAAAATACTGAGGCATGGTTTCGATCACGAATTAATAATCGTTTAAATTGATCTTTGTATTCTGGGCTGCTATTAAGTAATCTTTGTTCATCTAAAACGAGCATTCCCAAACTATCACAAGCTTCTAAAAGCTCTGGAGTAGGAGCATTGTGGCTTGCTCTATAGGCATTAGAGCCCATTTCTTTCAATAATTTAATTCTGTAAAATTGAAGGTAGTCAGGTAATGCACTTCCGATTCCTGCATGATCTTGATGGTTATTAGTTCCTTTAATTTTTACCGATTTGCCATTAAGAAAAAAACCTTCGGTAGCATCGAATTTAAATGTTCTTATCCCAAATCTAGTTTTTGATTTTTGGAGAATTTTATTTCCAACCTTGATAACAGAAATGCCTTTATACAAATAGGGATCTTCTATCGACCAAAGACGCGAATTTTGAACCGTTAATTTTTGTTTGATTACGGTGTTTTTATTTGCTTCCAAGCGAACTATGGTCTCATTTGTTTTCGCAATAATTTTCCCATTTCTATCGGTAATATAAGAATAAGTGGTGCAGTTTGAAGGATTTAAATTGCTATTTTCAATAGTAGTTTCAATAGTTACCGAAGCAGTTTTGTCTTTTAATTGGGTATTAATGTAAACACCATTTTCAGGAATAAATACTTTCTCCGTAATATTTAACCAAACATGTCTATAAATTCCAGCGCCTTCATAAAACCAACCTTCATTTTGAGTGGCGTCTACACGAATGACAATTACATTTTCAGTTTCGAAATTCATATAATCCGTGACATCGTAGTAACTACCAATGTAACCACTAAAATTAGTTCCAACATAAAAACCATTAATCCAAATAGCCGCATTTCTATAAATGCCGTCAAATTGTAACTCAAAACGGTTATTAATTTTTGATTTATCAATGGTGAAATGTTTTCGGTACCAACCAATGCTAGTTTCAGGATTAGCGCCTCCTACAGGTTTGTACCCATGGCTATCCATACTATGGGTATCTGATTTTTCAAATGGCAGCGAGACCACCCAATCGTGAGGTACATTAATCTTACTCCAAGCAGAATCTATAAATTTCGGATTCACAATAGTAGTATCATAAACATTTGACTTATGAAATAGAAGTACATTTCCATAATTGAAGTCTTTATTTGAATCCGCCGAATGTCCAAAATGAAATCTCCAATCTTCATCAAGACTTATCTTATTTTGAGCAAATGAATTACTGTAAATAGTAAATAAAATAGAAATAAATAGGGCTATTTTATTAATGGAATGGAATATAAATTTCATCATTTTGGGGTATTAATTTCTAAAAGCATCTAATGCTAGCGATGGTTTTCCGTTGGATTGCCAACAGTTTAGTTGATATCCGCTCCACGTTTTTTCCCCTTCAGGTTCCCAATAAATTACCCCAAGTCCTTTTTGATTTGGCACATTTCTTACCGCATTAATAGTTGCTGTAAGCATGTCTTTTGTATTTTGAACTAAGGTGAAATCACCTCCAACTTCAACCACCATAACTTCTTTATTGTATCTAGTAACCATATCGTTTAAATTATTTTGAAGGTCGGCAATGGTAACTGTGTAATTGCTATTTAACCAATAAGGATAGTAGGAAAGACCGATGACATCGTATCTTACATTGTTAGTTGTTGCATTGTCAAAAAACCATCTAAATCGGGAATTATTATTGCCCTGATCGATGTGTACTACCACTTTTATTTTAGGATCAATGGCTTTTGTTGCATCATAACCTTTATTTAATAGCTGTGCTAATTGGCCAAAATTTGTTGAATTTCCCTCAGGCCAAAGCATACCTCCAGGTATTTCGTTTCCTATTTGAACCCATTCTGGAGTTACTCCCGCCGTTTTTAATGCGGTTAGTACCTCAAAAGTATGGTTATAAACGTCACTTAATAAAGTGGTAAAGGAATGCGAAGCCCAAGCGGCTGGTTTATTTTGATGTCCTGGATCAGCCCAAGTATCACTATAATGAAAATTAATCATAACACGCATCCCCAAGTTTTTTGCTCTTACCGCCATCGCCACTGTTTCATCTTTGCTACAGTGTCCGTTAATTCTGTCATTGGAAGGGTTTACAAAAACGCGTAATCGGATGGTATTCATGCCTCTGTCTTTTAACAATTGCAAACAGTTTTTTTCAGTACCATCAGCATCGTAAAATCGGCATCCTGTTGCTTCCATTTGTGACAGCCAACCCACATCTGCTCCTTTGGCAAAACTGTATGTTGGTGTTGGATTAGGATTTGGAGCTGGATCTGAAGTTTGCGAACTACTACAATAGGACAATAACAATGAACTTGTTAAAACAAATAGTAGTATAATTTTAGATTTTGAATTTCTCATAATTAATAAATTTCAAATTTATAAACTGTTTTTTGTAAATAAGTTTCGTCTTTTTTCAATACAGAATTCGGAAAATGGCTATGGTTTGGAGCATCCGGATAATTTTGAGTTTCAAAACAAATTCCACTATTGGATTGGTATTTTATTTTTTCTTTTCCAGTTAATTGATCGTCATATTTCCCACCTACATAAATATGTACAGTGGGTTGATCAGTTAAAACCAGCATTTTCAAATTATTTTTCTCACTGTTAAGTGAGGCTGCAAAATTATTTTCTTTATATAATACAAAAGAGGTGTCAATTTTAGGTGGGCATTTATTTGTAAATGAAAAGTCATATGGAGTGGCAACCACGTCCAAAATTACGCCCGTTGGAACATTATCAACATTGGTTTCTATAAGTGTTTTGGAGTTGATGTAGAGATCTTGATTTGATATTGTTTCTGAGTGACCTTCAAGATTGAAATAACTATGATTGGTTAAATTAATTATTGTGTCTTCAGAAGTAGTAGCGTAGTAATCAATAATTAATTCATTATTTTCCGATAGGGTATAGGTAAGTTCTACTTTTAAATCACCAGGAAAACCACTTTCATTATTTGGACTAAAATACGTCAAAGTGAT
The DNA here is from genome assembly GCA_947460615.1 of Bacteroidota bacterium. Classification (GTDB taxonomy): domain Bacteria; phylum Bacteroidota; class Bacteroidia; order Flavobacteriales; family Flavobacteriaceae; genus Flavobacterium. The sequence continues at coordinate 27,168 of CANHHG010000020.1, read as the reverse complement.
GGATGGATTTTCACCTTCGGTTATTTTTTTAACCTCCCAAATCCTTTGGCTAAAACCAATATTACCGCCGTGAAGGGAATGATTATTTAAGTTTTTTTCGAGTTGGTATACCTTATTATTTAAAGTAAATAAACCTTGATTAATTCTGCCTGAATATCTTCCTACTGTGGCTCCAAAATAGGGTGAACCGCCGATTTTATAAGAATTTATATAGTCTTCTAATGTGTCTAATCCTAGGACTACGTCAATTATTTTACCGGTTTTTAAAGGGATTTTTAATGAGGTAATCGTAGCGCCATAATTGATTATTTTAACTTCAATGCCATTACTATTTTTCAATTCGTAGCAATTAACAGCTTCGCCATTTGGCATTGATCCAAATAATTCGCTTTTTGAATTGATACTAATTTCAGACATTACGGACTTATTAATTAACTTTCCCAAATATATTATCTTTATCTGGAAAATAGATAAATTAATTATTCTTTCTGAAAATTAGTCATAATCCAAACGATCTCTATTAATTCTATGGCTAAAATAAAACGGCAATTTGGTTATTAACGAACTCCAAAAATCGTTCATCTTCAGCTTTAAAAGGATCTAAAGTGTTTGAATCGATATCGATTTGACCAATATTTACTCCATTTACAAATAGGGGAACCACGATTTCCGATTTTACTGTGAAACTGCAAGCGATATAATTATCTTGTGCCGTTACATCGGGAACAACAAAATTACTATTTGACACCGCCACTTGACCACAAATTCCTTTTCCAAATGGGATTACGGTGTGATCTGTTGGAGCACCAACATAAGGTCCTAAATGTAAAGTTTGAGTTTCATGATTTGCAAAATAAAAACCAACCCAATTATAATGTTCAACATTTGCTTCTAAAAGTGCACAAATTTGTAATAGCTTCTCGTCTCTTGAGGTATTTTCAGCAGTTGAGATTTCAGTAACTAGAGGTTTTATTTCGGAGAATGTCATAATTTTTATTTTTACAAAAGTATTTAATTGCGCTCATCTTTTTTTATATAAATTTGTTAAAAATTACAATTGTGAAGAATTATTGGATTCAATACAAACCTTTTTTACTTTTCTTAGTTAAATTTATTTTTTCCTATTTGGTATTGACCTTTGCCTATCAATATTATTTAAATCAATTTGATATTAAAAAATATGAAGTTGACAGTTTTACCAAGTTGGTTACCTCTCAAGTGGAACAGCTGCTTTTATTTTTCAATGTTGATGCCCGCATCGAACTTCATCCCACCCAACCTTGTTATAAGTTTTATTATAATGGTAAATTTGTTTCCAGAATAGTTGAAGGATGTAATGCATTAAGTGTAATCATCTTATTTATCTCATTTGTGATTGCATTTTCAGGAAAAATTAAAAACACGATTTACTTTATTATCGCTGGAAGTTTGATAATTCATTTATTGAATATTATAAGAATTGCACTTTTAATGGTGGCGTTTTATCATTTCCCTGAAGCCAATTTTATTTTACATGATATTTTATTTCCATTAGTTATTTATGGAACTGTTTTTATTTTATGGATAATTTGGGTAAATAAATTTTCATTCTATGCTAAAATTCCTAATAAATAATAAAATTAGAGTTTTTATTTTGTTTTTATTGGTGCTCGTTTTAGCGTCAATTAGAATATTTGAAGAATCCTTATTTTACGATCCTTTTTTGCATTATTTCAAGGTTGATAATACTAATTTTCCATTGCCTATAGTGGAGAAGACGAATTTGTTTTTAAGTTTGTTTATGAGGTATTTTTTAAACTCTATTGTTTCTATATTTTTTATTCAAATTGCTTTCAAAGATATAAATTTCACCAAGTTTGCCTCAGTTTTGTATTTTCTTCTATTCCTTATTTTAATAATTGCTTTCTATATTGTATTGCTATTTTATGCAAATGAAAACAAAATGGAGTTATTTTATATTCGAAGGTTTTTAATCCAACCACTGTTTTTGTTGTTATTTATTCCAGGTTATTTAATTCAAAAAAGGACAAATTAATTTTATCATAATATTAATTTTCATTTTATTTTATGGTTTACCTTTGCATTATGAATTTTCGAAAACACATTTGTATCACTCTGGCGCTCTTATTGTTGGTTTCCAACATCGGATTTGCATTTAATGTACATTATTGTGGGGACGAAATTTCATCAATTTCATTAAAAACCTCTTTATCTTCAGAAGAAATCGAGAAGAATTGCTGTGGCGAAATAGAAGAAAAATCGAATTGTTGCGATACTAAAGTGCTTCATTTTCAAAAAAAATCGGAAACTTCATTAACGCATTTGTTTTTTCAAATAGCCGATATTCAATTATCTAATAATGATTGGAATCCAAATTCTCACGTTATAATTTCGAATTTTAAAATAAATTCAATCCCAACTTATTTTTGTGATGCCAATGCGCCACCCTACTTTAAGTTGTATTCCCAATATATCTTCTACGCTTAATTTTTATGTTTTTGAGAATTAATCACTTTTCACGTGGTTATAAATCAATATGAACATAAAAATTATAAAAATGCAAAAACAAATTTCAATTCTATTATTGCTGTTTTTTTGTTCTTATACTTCCTTTTCTCAAGACACCTTGAAGGAAATAAAAGTGCAAAATTCCAGTAAGAGTTTGCAAAAATCTTTTAAATTAACTGCCAATACTACACTACTTTCCAGTAAAGAATTATTGAAGGCAGCTTGCTGTAATTTGGCCGAGAGCTTTGAAACCAATCCATCAATCGATGTTAACTTTTCAGATGCTTTAACCGGAACCAAACAAATAAAAATGCTGGGTTTGACCAGTCCTTATTTAATGATCACCGAGGAAAACATTCCTTTAGTTCGCGGCGCTTCACAGGCTTACGGATTGTCATTTACACCAGGGACATGGGTAGAAAGCATCCAAATTACAAAAGGCGCTGGAAGTGTTGTGAACGGTTATGAAAGTGTTTCAGGTCAAATAAATACCGAATTAATTAAACCCAATAAAGACATTCCCTTTTTTGTAAATGCCTACGGATCCACAGATTCTCGATTCGAATTAAATACACATTTCAATAAAAAGATATCAGATAAATGGAGTTCTAGTTTGTTCGTTCATGGTAATACTAGAATCGCTAAAAACGATATGAACAATGATGGATTTTTAGACAATCCATTGGGAAAACAAATTAATATTTTAAATCGTTGGCAATACACCAATGCTCAAAAAGGATGGGTTGGTTTTGTTAATTTCAGGTATATGAATGATAAAAAGCAAACGGGTCAATTGGAGTTTGTACCTAATCGGGATCGTCTTACAACTAATTTTTGGGGGTCAGAAATCAATACTGAAAGAGTAGATGTTTCAACCAAATTAGGGTATGTTTTTCCTGATATGCCATTTCAGAGTATCGGTTTTCAAAATGCATTTAACATCCATGATCAAAATTCCTATTTTGGCTTAAACCAATACAATATCCAGCAAAAAAGTTATTATTCCAACTTGATTTTCAATTCTATTATTGATAATACAATGAATAAATTTTCAACGGGAATTAATTTTGCTTATGATAAATACGAAGAGTTTGTCAATCGATTTGATCATAGTAGAACCGACAACTCTATTGGAGCTTTCTTAGAATATACTTATGATAATACAAGTAACTTCAGCGTTATATTAGGAGGTAGATTGGATAACCACAATAGAATAGGTGCTTTTTTCACTCCTCGTTTACATGTTAGATACAATCCATGGGAGAAGGGTGTATTCCGTTTTTCGGCGGGTCGAGGAATACGAAGTGCTAATATATTTGCTGAAAACCAGCAACTTTTTGGCAGCTCAAGAAACTTTGAAATTTTAAATTCTAATGGAAAAATTTATGGACTTAATCCAGAAATAGCGTGGAATTACGGACTCAGTTTTTCTCAAAAGTTTCTACTTTTTAACAAAAATGGAGATTTCGGATTTGATTTCTATCGGACTGATTTTGAAAACCAAGTGGTGGTGGATTTATATCAAGGACCGCAACAAGTGGTTTTTTATAATTTGAATGGCAAATCATTTGCTAACAGTTTGCAAATAGAGTTTAATTATGAATTAGCGAAACACTTTAATTTGAGAACGGCTTATAAATATTATGACATTCAAACGGATTATCAATATGTTACTCAAGAACGACCTTTGCAAGCCAAACATCGATTTTTTGGAAATTTGGAATACCAAACTCATTTATTGGATGATGGAAAACAATGGAAATTTGATTTTACAATAAATTGGTTGGGCACACAAAGATTGCCCAACACCATTTCTAACTCTGGAATTGATTCAATGCCAGATTATTCTCCTTCATTTTCAGTGATGAATATGCAAATTACCAAAGTTTTTTCAAGTACTTTTGAAATATATGTAGGCGGAGAGAATATTGGAAATTACAAACAAGAAAAGGCAATATTGGGGAGTGATGATCCTTTCAGCACCGCATTTGACACATCTATTATATATGCGCCAATATTTGGACAAATGTATTATGCGGGATTGCGATTTAAAATCAAATAACAATTTATTATTAACAATTAAAACAACAATTATGAGAAAATTAATTTTAGCAACAGTATTTCTTTTAGGTGGATTTTCAATCCAGGCACAAGACAAATTAAACAAAAACGCCAAGTATGAATTTGAGGTCAATGGAAATTGTGATATGTGTCAAAGCCGAATTCAAAAAGCGGCATTTTCAGTTTCAGGAGTAAAATCGGCGACTTGGAGTATTGAAACCCACAAATTAAATTTAATTTTGAATGAGGAAAAAGCCAATGTACTTGAAGTAAAAAAAGCTATAGCCAAAGCGGGTTATGATACAGACGAAGTAAAAGCGGCAAGTGAAAATTATTCAAAGTTACCTGGATGTTGTCAATACGATAGGAAATAGAGGGGTTATTTTTGCGTTAATTTAATTTTAAATTGCACTATTTAATTGTGTCTAAATTAAATTTTAGTTACTTTCACACCCTATACAAATTTTGTTTTTTGACAAAGTAAACCAAATTATCTATGAATAATTTTGATTGTACTCAATTAGTAAATCCTGAGTTTTATATAACCCTTCAAATTGCAGGAATCCAAATTGGACTTTACATCGTCTTATTTATAGTTTTTGCCGAAACGGGGCTTTTTGCAGGTTTTTTCTTGCCAGGTGATAGCCTTTTGTTTCTTTCGGGAATTTACGCTTCTGGGTCAGTTACTGATGGAGTTTATCATCCGGGTTTAGTTGATCAATTTGTTCATATTGACAGTGATTTTTTAAATGTATTACTTTTAGTTTGCTTCATTTCTATCGCAGGAATTCTTGGAAATATGGTAGGATATTGGTTTGGAGCTAAAAGTGGCTACTATCTATTTAAGAAAGAAGATACCTTTTGGTTTAAGAAAAAATACCTAGTTCAATCGAAAGATTTCTTTGAAAAGTATGGAGGTAAAGCGATAATTTACGCTAGGTTCTTACCAATATTTAGAACTTTTGCCCCAATCATTGCAGGAATTGTAGAAATGGATCGAAAAAAGTTTATGTTTTTTAATATTGTAAGTTCTTTTTTATGGGCTTCGGTTTTAATTTTTTCAGGACACTATTTATATGGAATTTTCCTAAATTATGGTATTAATCTGAAAAATTATATAGAGTATATTGTAATCGGAATTATTTTAATTTCAACGATACCTGTACTCTTTAAACTTTTAAAAAAGACAGTAGTTAAATAATCAGTATAATTGATACAAAACAAAATCCGCTTCACCATATTGACGAAGCGGATTTTTTTTATTTGAATGTTAAATGAATTACATCATTCCTGGCATTCCACCACCCATAGGGTTGCCTCCGGCATTTTCCTCTTTAATCTCTACTAACGCACATTCAGTTGTTAAGATCATTCCAGCAACAGAAGCAGCGTTTTCCAAAGCCACTCTCGTTACTTTTTTAGGATCTATAATTCCTGCTTTTAGCATGTCAACGTATTCGTCAGTTTTAGCATTATAGCCAAAATCTCCTTTTCCTTCAGCCACTTTTGCAACTACTACTGATCCTTCCAATCCTGCGTTTTCCACTATAGTTCTTAGAGGTGATTCTACTGCACGAGAAATAATTTGAATTCCTGTAGCTTCATCAGCATTGTCGGCTTTTAAATCTTTCAATGAATTTTTAGCTCGTAATAACGCAACGCCACCACCAGCAACAATTCCTTCTTCAACTGCCGCTCTTGTAGCATGTAAAGCATCATCCACTCTGTCTTTTTTCTCTTTCATTTCTACTTCAGAAGCAGCTCCTACATAAAGGACAGCAACTCCACCAGCTAGTTTAGCTAAACGTTCTTGTAATTTTTCTTTGTCATAATCAGAGGTTGTAGTTTCCATTTGACCTTTAATTTGGTTGACACGATTTTTAATCATATCAGCATCACCAGCCCCACTAACAAGAGTAGTGTTGTCTTTGTCGATAGTCACTCTTTTTGCTGTTCCCAGCATTTCAATAGTAGTATTTTCTAATGTATATCCTCTTTCTTCTGATATTACTGTTCCTCCAGTTAAGATTGCGATGTCTTCTAACATTGCTTTTCTTCTGTCACCAAATCCAGGTGCTTTTACAGCTGCAATTTTCAATGCACCACGTAATTTATTTACGACTAAAGTAGATAAAGCTTCACCATCAACATCTTCAGCAATAATCAATAAAGGCTTTCCGGATTGAGCCACCGGTTCTAAAACTGGCAATAACTCTTTTAAGGATGAAACTTTTTTATCGTATAAAAGAATGTAAGGATTTTCTAATTCCGCTTCCATTTTTTCAGGATTAGTAACAAAATACGGCGATAAATAACCTCTGTCAAATTGCATTCCTTCTACAACATCTACGTAAGTATCAGTTCCTTTTGCTTCCTCAACAGTGATAACTCCTTCTTTTCCCACTTTCGCAAATGCATTTGCAATTAACTCGCCAATTACTTCATCATTATTTGCAGAAATAGAAGCAATTTGTTTGATTTTTTCTGAATCGCTACCAACCACTTTCGCTTGTTTTGCTAAATCAGCAACGATGGTTTCTACGGCTTTGTCGATTCCTCTTTTTAAATCCATTGGATTCGCTCCCGCAGCCACATTTTTCAGGCCTTCCTTTACAATTGCTTGTGCTAAAACGGTTGCAGTTGTTGTACCGTCACCAGCTAAATCATTGGTTTTAGAAGCTACTTCCTTTACCATTTGAGCTCCCATATTTTCTAAAGGGTCTTGTAATTCAATTTCTTTAGCTACAGTTACACCATCTTTAGTTACATTTGGTCCACCGAAAGATTTACCAATAATAACATTACGTCCTTTAGGTCCCAAAGTTACTTTTACAGCATTTGCTAATGCATCAACACCACGTTTTAATCCGTCACGTGCTTCAATATCAAATTTTATATCTTTTGCCATTTTTGTCATTGCGAGGAATGAAGCAATCTCATCCTCTAAATTAAGTTACTATTTAATTTATTACTTAAGTTTTTTTAAATTATCGCAAGAATATCATCCTCACGCATAATAAGGTAATCTTTACCTTCTAGTTTTAATTCCGTACCGGCATATTTACCGTACAATACAGTATCGCCAATTTTGACAGTCATCGCATGGTCCTTAGTTCCAGCACCCACAGCAACTACAGTTCCTTTTTGAGGTTTTTCTTTGGCAGTGTCTGGAATAAAAATTCCAGAGGCTGTTTTTGTTTCTGCCGCTACAGGCTCAATTAGAACTCGATCCGAAAGAGGTTTGATGTTTAAACTCATAATTCTATGTTTTAATTGTTTATTGAAATTTTATGAAAAATGTTTTTCAGAAATTGTGCCAATGTGTTAATTATGACAATTTTACCTAAAAAAAATGCCAGCATTGTCAAGCTGGCATTTTATATCTTGAAAAAATAATTATTTTGTTGCTGGAACTGTAGGTGTAGGAACCGCTTTAGCTGGTGCGGCTGGTGCAGCAGGAGTTGCAGCAGCAGGAGTTGCTTTTTGTGTTGTATCTATAATTTTAGAATCAGAATCACCTAAGGTATCCGTAAAACTCACACAAGATAACAACACTAATGCTGTTAAAATCATTGCTAAAATCCATGTGCTTTTATCTAAAAAGTCAGTAGTCTTTTGAACACCACCCATCATTTGAGATCCTCCTAATGAAGAAGATAATCCACCACCCTTAGGGTTTTGAACCATAATTACTACAATAAGTAAAAAACATACTATTGTTATTAATACTAAAAAAATTGAAAATGTACTCATTGTTATTTATTATTTTGTTGTAAAATCTTAATGTCCGAAATACGGTTTGCAAAGAAACTACTTTTTTCTGGATATTTCAAAATTAATATTTCATAAGCTTGAATTGCTTTGTCATATTTATTTTGCTCTAAATATACCCTCGCTAAGGTTTCAGTCATTAAATACGGGCTATTTTCTGAAATTGGCTCCAATTTAAAGTTAGATTCTGAATCTTTTTTTATTGGCGGAATTTTTGGATTTGCCTCAATAAATTTATCTATTAAAGTTAATTTTTTTAATTTTTCAGGATCAATTGTATTGGTTTTTTCTTCTTTTGGAGTTGAATTTTCTCTGACAATCGGATGAATTTTTGATAATTGCAACCACTCTTCGAACGAATACTTCTCGGTTAATGAAAAAACTAGGGGTTTACCAATATTTAGTTTTTCTTCAATTGAAGAGTCTGAATTCTCAACTGCAAACGATGAAGCCTCTTTTATTGAAGTCAATATAGATTGTTCTAATGAATTTTCTTTTGACCCAACTTTCTCTTCTTTAAATATCAATTCGGTAGCCTCTACATCAATTTCATTTATTTCAGCTAATTTCTTATCGTATAAATTTTTATCAATTTTTGTAAAAGTATCTGAAATGATAAAATCGAATAAAATAGAACGATCCGTGGTGTGGGCCGCAGTGTTTTTTAATTCATAATTATAACGAAAACTATCTTCATTATAAAGTCCTTTCAATCGTAAAGCTCTAGCGCTTTGAAAAAAAGGAAACTCCGTAACTATTTTTTCCAATGACAAAGTCTGCTTATCATTGATAGCATTGGGATTGTTTATTAAAGTTAAGTATTCGGTTATATTCATTTCAAATAATCAGTTGATTACCATTTTGCTAACGATTCATTAAAAATATCTTGAGTGATTCTTTCAAAAATAATGTCTAGATTTTCTGTTAATTTTGCTCCAACTAGTTGGTTTGCGCCATCATAATCATTATAAAAAGAGAATTTTTTTTCAAAATTATCGGCTTCTTTATTTTTATTTGTAAACCTAACATTTACTGTAATTGACAACCTGTTTTGCGAGGTTCTTTGATCGGCAGTTGCCGTCATTGGGCTAATTCTATAATCTACGATTTCCCCTTCATAGACTAAATCTCCATTTGTATTGGTTAGATTTAAGTTGGTTTGATTCTGAATTAAATTTTGTAGCCTTTGTGTAAAGACCCTTTCAATCCCTGGTTCAATTAATGGCGAGTTATTTTGAAAATAATTTACTTGAAAAGACTTGGCATCTATTTTTCCAGTTCCAGTAAAATTGTATACGGAACAACTACTAAATGTAATTAGCGTTATTAGTGCGATTAGAAAGTTTATTATTCTCATTTTTATTTTAAAATTCAAAGATATTCAAAAATAATTGACATTTAACAATTACCATTTTAAAGATCAAATTGCTTTATTTTCCGGTACAAGGTTCTTTCAGATATTCCCAATTCATCAGCCGCCGCTTTCCTTTTCCCTTTATTTTTTTCTAAAGATTTTTTGATCATTTCAATTTCTTTTTGTTCCAACCGTAAAACTTCTTCCTCTACATCTTCAACAGTTTCGGCTATTAAATAACTATCATTATCATTTTTAAATTCAGCAATCTCCACTTTTTTATTGATAGGTATTAGAGCTAATTCTTCCTGCTCTTCAAATTCTATTTCGTTATCGGTTTCTTTAGTACCGTATATTTTTTGAATCAAATGTTGGTTGGTTTCTTGTACTTTGGAAGCGCCATTTTTAAGTAATTCTAAGGTGAGTTTTTTTAAATCATGGAGGTCACTTTTCATATCAAAAAGCACTTTGTACAAAATTTCCCTTTCGTCTCTAAAATCACTTTTGTTTTTTTTGTCTTTAATTACTGAGGGTAAATGGGTAGATTCATCTGGTAAATAAGATTGTAAAGTTGCTGCAGATATCTCTCTATTGGTTTCTAATACTGATATTTGTTCTGCTACATTTCGTAATTGTCGTATGTTTCCGCTCCATCGAAATTGCAATAAGGTTTGAACAGCAAAATCCTCTAATTTTATGGCAGGCATTTTATATTTATGGGCAAAATCGGAAGCAAATTTTCTAAATAATAAATGAATATCGTCCTTTCGATCTCGTAGTGGAGGAAGAGCAATGTCAACTGTGCTCAATCGATAATAAAAATCTTCTCTAAATTTACCTTTATCAATAGCGTCAAACAAATTCACATTGGTGGCAGCCACAATTCTCACATTTGTTTTTTGAACCTGTGAAGAACCAACTTTTATAAACTCTCCATTTTCCAATACACGCAACAATCTTACTTGTGTAGTCAAGGGTAATTCGCCCACTTCATCTAAAAAAATAGTTCCTCCATCAGCAACCTCAAAATAACCTTCTCGAGTTCCTGTTGCGCCAGTAAACGAACCTTTTTCGTGTCCAAAAAGCTCACTATCAATAGTTCCCTCCGGAATTGCACCGCAGTTCACTGCAATGTATTTTCCATGTTTTCTATGAGAAAGAGAATGTATAATTTTAGGAATATTCTCTTTTCCAACACCACTTTCCCCGGTTACTAATACTGAAATGTCAGTAGGTGCAACCTGAATTGCCTTTTCAATTGCGCGGTTTAGCTTTGGGTCATTTCCAATAATCCCAAATCGTTGTTTTGTTGATTGAATTGTTTCCATTTTATTTAATTGATAATTGATATTTAACAATGAACAATTAATTAATCTCACTTTGAAATTTTCAATTATCCAATATTAATTATCTATTTTTTTTTAATTCATTTCACTAAGCCCAATCGCTTCCCCTTTCAATGTTCCACTCGTACAACTTAAAATCTTCACATTTACAAAATCTCCAATTTTATAATTTTCCTTGGGAAAAACTACTGTAATACTTTGCGAATTTCTTCCAGAAAATTCCTCGGTTGATTTTTTAGATACTTTCTCAATTAAAACTTCTACCGTTTTACCAATAAATTCTTCACTACGAAACCAAGCGTGCTTTTGTTGTAAATCAACTATTTCTTGTAATCTTCGCGCTTTGATTTCTTCCAAAACATCGTCTTCCATTTTGCGCCCTGCTAATGTTCCGGGACGTTCGGAATAAGAATACATATATCCAAAATTATATTTTACATATTCCATCAAACTCAAAGTATCCTCGTGATCTTGCTCTGTCTCTGTTGGAAATCCCGCAATCATGTCCTGAGAAATAGCACAATCAGGAATTATCGTTCTAATTTTATCTATCAATACCATGTATTCTTCGCGGGTATGCAAACGATTCATTTCCTTCAAAATTCGGTTACTTCCTGATTGAACCGGTAGATGAATGTGTTTACATATATTGTCATATTTTGCAATGATGTGTAAAATACTTTCATGCATGTCTTGCGGATTGGAGGTCGAAAATCGAATTCTCATTTTGGGAAATCCAACCGCTACCATTTCTAACAATTGATCAAAATCAACCGCTGTAGCCTTTTGGATAGCACTAGCATTGACAAAGTCCTTTTTCAATCCGCCGCCATACCATAAATAGCTATCTACATTTTGACCTAAAAGTGTAATTTCCTTAAACCCTTTATCCCATAAATCCTGAATTTCATTCATTATGCTCTGCGGCTCCCTACTACGTTCACGCCCTCTTGTAAAAGGGACTACGCAAAAAGTACACATATTATCACAACCTCTAGTTATAGATACTAAAGCGGTAATTCCATTACTCATTAATCTCACGGGAGAAATATCTCCGTAGGTTTCATCTTTAGATAATATTACATTTATTGCGTCTCGACCTTCTTCAACCTCATTCAGCAAATTTGGTAAATCTTTATAGGCATCTGGGCCTACAACCAAATCTACAATTTTCTCTTCCTCTAAAAATTTGTCTTTCAATCGCTCCGCCATACATCCCAAAACGCCTACTTTCATCTTCGGATTAATTCGTTTTACGGCATTGTATTTTTCCAAACGCTTGCGAATAGTTTGTTCTGCCTTATCCCGAATCGAACAGGTATTCACTAACACTAAGTCCGCTTCTTCTAATGTTTGTGTAGTATTATAACCATCATTTAATAGAATGGAAGCTACGATTTCACTGTCAGAAAAATTCATAGCACATCCGTAACTTTCAATATAAAGTTTCTTAGTATTTTGAGGTTTAGGTTCTAAAACAAGACTTTCTCCTTGTTTACTTTCTTCAATTGTTTTTTCCATTATGAACTTAAAAGTGCAAAGATAATGCAATTCCAATAAATATGACAAGTTGTCAGCCTAAGAATTAACATTAAATTATAGAGGTAGCTATTCCCACTTTCCGATTCAAGTACTCACAAAAAAGTGTTGTTTTGTGATTTTATAATCGGCTTCATTAGTTCGCTAGTATAATCCTAAAAACAAAAACACTTTATTTGCTCCGTGCTTTCTACTTTTATCTGGGCTAATGGGACGATTTTAGTCTCTATTAAATAAATATTTATATTGTTAGGTGCCCTTTAATAATCGCTATTTTTTTGTATTTTTTTTACATTTAAAAAATCAAAAGTGCAATATTTAAAAAAATCATATACTTTTGTCGCAGTTAAATACAATCCAATGACAAAGAATTTAGTAATCGTAGAATCTCCTGCAAAAGCCAAAACAATTGAAAAATTCCTGGGAAGTGATTTCCAAGTGGAATCCAGTTATGGTCATATTGCCGATTTACCATCTAAAGAAATTGGGGTAGATGTTGCCAATGGGTTCAAACCCAAATACGAAGTTTCTGCCGATAAAAAAGCATTGGTTTCCAAACTTAAAACACTAGCTAAAAATGCCGACATGGTTTGGTTAGCAAGTGATGAGGACCGTGAAGGAGAAGCTATTTCTTGGCACTTATCCGAAGAATTGAAATTGGATAAAAACAAAACTAAAAGAATTGTATTTCACGAAATTACCAAAACTGCTATTCTAAAAGCAATCGACAATCCTAGAGAGATCGATTATAATTTGGTTAATGCTCAACAAGCCCGTAGGGTTTTAGACCGATTAGTTGGTTACGAACTTTCCCCTGTTTTATGGAGAAAAATTAAAGGAGGACTTTCTGCCGGTCGTGTTCAATCGGTTTCTGTTCGATTAATTGTAGAAAGAGAAAGAGAAATTCAGAATTTCAATGCCGTTGCCACTTTTTCTATTGTAGCCGAGTTCACCAACGAAGCTGGAAAAGCATTTAAAGCGAAATTGCCCAAAAATTTCAATACTAAAAAAGAAGCAGAAGATTTCTTAAACAAAAACATAGGCTCTACCTATAAAGTGGCCGATTTAGAAACTAAGCCAACCAAAAAATCACCAACGGGACCATTTACTACTTCTACCTTACAACAAGAAGCAGCTAGAAAATTATATTTTCCTGTGGGAATTACCATGCAATTAGCACAACGTTTATACGAGGCAGGATTGATTACTTATATGAGAACCGATAGTGTAAATCTTTCAAAAGACGCCATGGATGCCGCTCAAGCTGAAATTGTAAAATCATATGGTGCTGAATTTTCTCATCCTAGAAATTTTGTCAATAAAAGTAAAGGTGCACAAGAGGCTCACGAAGCGATCCGACCAACAGATATGTCTCGTCACACCGTAAATATCGATAGAGATCAAGCCCGCTTATATGATTTAATTTGGAAAAGAACTTTGGCTTCTCAGATGAGTGATGCCAAATTAGAAAGAACCAACGTTAAAATTGAAGCGAATAATCACGGAGAAATTTTCACAGCTTCTGGTGAGGTGTTACTTTTTGAGGGTTTCTTAAAAGTGTATCTAGAAGGTCATGATGATGATGATGAAGAGCAAGAAGGAATGTTGCCTTTAATGAAAGTAAATGAAAAATTAGAGTGTAACTATATTACTGCAACAGAAAGATATTCAAGAGCAGCTGCAAGATATACAGAAGCTTCACTGGTGAAAAAATTAGAGGAATTAGGAATTGGTAGACCATCCACTTATGCGCCTACAATTTCAACAATTATCAATAGGAAGTACGTTGAAAAAGGAAATTTAGAAGGACAAGAACGTAAATACGCTCAATTGGTATTACAATCTGGAAAATTAACGGAGAAAATCCTTAAAGAAAATACAGGTTCAGACAAAGGAAAACTAGTACCCACTGACATCGGAACCATAGTAACCGATTTTCTGGTTAAAAATTTCGAAACCATATTAGATTATAATTTCACTGCAAAAGTAGAACAAGATTTTGATGAAATAGCTGAAGGAAATGTCAATTGGACTAAAATGATGCAAGAGTTTTATGATAAATTTCATCCATCAGTTAAGCAAGTTGAAGAACATGCAGAAAGAGAAAGCGGGGAGCGAATTTTAGGAATTCATCCTGAAAGTGGAAAACCAATTTCTGTGCGTTTAGGAAAATTTGGACCGATGGCACAAATCGGAGCTGCTGACGATGAAGACAAGAAATTTGCAAGCCTAATGGCCGATCAAAACATTGGAAATATTACTCTAGAGGAAGCCTTAAAATTATTTTTATTACCTAAGAATTTAGGGGTATATAAAGGAGAAGAAATTGAAATAAATAATGGACGTTTCGGTCCTTACATTAAATTTGGAGCTGCATTTATTTCTTTGCCAAAAGGAGAAAATCCTACCGATGTTTCTCTTGAAAGAGCACAAGAATTAATAGATGAAAAAACACTTGCCGATGCTCCAATTGCCGTATACAAAGGTGAGGGAGTTCAAAAAGGGGTGGGGCGTTTTGGTCCATTTATTAAATGGAATGGCGTGTTTATAAATGTGAGTAGAAAATATAATTTTGATCTTTTATCCCAGTCAGATATTGAAGAATTAATTGAAGATAAATTGCAAAAAAACATCGATAAAGTTCTTCATGAATGGAAAGAAGAAGGGATCATTGTTGAAAAAGCGCGTTGGGGTAGATCAGTGATCATCAAAGGTAAATTGAAGATTGAATTGGCAAAAGAAATCGATGCTGCAGGCCTAACCTTAGCACAAGTTCAAGAAATTATTGCTAAAAAAACACCTGCTATAAAAACACCTGCTAAAAAGAAATAAAGTAAATGGAATTTGATTTTTTAAAACCTATTAACGAAGAGGTTCTAGAACTAATAAGTGGATTAAATTCGCAACATTTAGGGAGTAAAATTGTTCTGCATACCCACGAACAATTTCCTGATTTGAATAAAATTAAGATTGCTATAATTGGAGTTCTGGACAACAGAGGAGATTCAAAAGCTATTTCTGATGTTGATTTAACTGCAATTAGAAAAGAATTTTATTCTCTTTATCCTGGAAACTGGGAAGCCTCAATTGCAGATATGGGAGATATTGCAGCAGGAAACACTATTGAAGATACTTATTTTGCTCTAAAAAGCGTAGTTGCTAGTTTGATTAAAAATAAAATTATTCCTATTGTAATTGGTGGTTCACAAGACTTAACCTATTCCATGTACCGTGCTTATGATTCGCTGGAACAAATGGTGAATTTAGTGGCAATTGACAGTAAATTTGATTTAGGAAAAGAAAGTGAGTCCCTATCCACCAACTCCTATTTAACTAAAATAATCATTGAAGAACCAAACAATCTATTTAATTATTGCAATATTGGCTATCAAACCTTTTATAATTCTCAAGAAGAGATAGATTTGATAGAAAAATTGTTTTTTGACGCCTATCGTTTGGGTGATGTATGCAATAATTTAGCAATTGCAGAACCTGTTTTTAGAGATGCGGATTTAGTAAGTTTAGATTTAGGATCAATAAAATCGTCAGATTCAGGAAATTTTATTAAATTTGCTCCCAATGGTTTTAACGGAAAAGAAATTTGTTCTTTAGCTCGTTATGCTGGAATTAGTGATAAAGTGACCTCATTTGGAATTTTTAATCAATGTAATTCTGAGCAAGAATCGATTTTGATTTCACAAATGATGTGGTATTTTATAGAAGGTTTTCATTACAGATCTAATGAATATCCATTTGGCAGTAAAGACAATTATTTGAAGTATATCGTGCCTTTAGAGGAGGAAGAACTCATTTTTTATAAGAGTGATAAAACGGAAAGATGGTGGATTGAAATTCCATTTATTTCCCATTTGAATAATAAATTAAAAAGAAACACGTTATTACCATGTTCTCACGATGAATACATTGTTGCTTGTAATAATGAAATGCCTGAAAGATGGTGGAAAGCACAAAGAAAAAATGTTGTGTAACAATTAAGTTAAAGCATTAAATAATAATAGAATAATAATATTTAGCGTATTTTAATAAAAAATAATTGGTTTTTATGAAAATATTAAATAGGTTTACGCCCTCAAATACAAAAACACACATAATTCAAGCGCATATGAAGAAGTTTATTGCATTTACCGCAATTGTAACCCTATTACTTAGCTGTAGCAGCTCAAGCGATAAGGGGGAATTAATTGGGGTTAAAGGAAAAAAATGGCACCCAGAAAAACCTTTTGGGACGGTTTTAATTCCTGGCGGTGCATTTATTATGGGTAGATCAAGTGATGATGCTGCAAATACTCAAGATGCAAACACAAAAACAGTAACAGTTCGTTCTTTTTATATGGACGAAACAGAAATAAGCAACAGTGAATACCGCCAATTTGTGGAATGGGTAAAAGATTCCACTATTAGGGTAAATTTGGCTGAAATGGCTGCTGACCCTATGCGAAGTAAAATCGGGCCTATCTCTTCAGGCGCTGCTAATAGTGGTAATCCTGGTGCTCCAGGGAGTGGAGCTAATACTTCTGGAGGTGGAGCTAATGCTAACGGTAAAGGGACTATTAATGATTATGCCTATTTAAATCCAGATCCTGATAAAAATCCCAAAGCCACTGCTTACGATAGATATATGTTTGCTAAAGCGACTGCGAATGGAACAGTTGATAATAAATTAAATCGCAAACCAAAATTAATTAAAGCGGCAAATAAATATCCTGATGAATTATATTCAGAGGTAATTGACGAAATGTATTTATCTCCACAAAATTCCTACAATGGTTTAAAAACCATGGATGCTAATCAGTTGATTTATCGTTACAATTGGATGGATATTCACAAAGCGGCTAAAGAGCATCTTTTAAAAAAACCGAGATCCAGTTATATGAAAGTCGAGAATGAAAAAATTTATCCAGACACCACGGCATGGGTAAAAGATTTTAATTACTCGTTTAATGATCCAATGCACAATGATTATTTTTGGCACCAAGCTTATGCGCAATATCCAGTTGTGGGAGTTAAATGGACTCAGGCTAGAGCTTTTTGTGCATGGAGAACTGCTTATAAAAACGCTTATATAAAAAAGAAAAAAGGAAGAGATCAGGTTAATTCATTCAGATTGCCTTCTGAAGCTGAATGGGAATATGCGGCTAGAGGAGGTTTAGAATCTGGAATGTACCCTTGGGGTGGTCCTTACACTAAAAATGATAAAGGTTGTTTCTTAGCTAACTTCAAACCTAACCGTGGAGACTATGCGGCAGACAATGCGTTGTACACAGTTGAGGTTAAATCATACGATCCAAATGGATATGGATTGTATAATATGGCTGGAAACGTTGCCGAATGGACTGCCGATTCATATGAAAGCGCTTCTTACGAATTTACGTCTACTATGAATCCATCTGTTCAAGATTTAGATAACAATAGAAAAGTGGTTAGAGGGGGTTCTTGGAAAGATGTAGCCTATTACATTCAAGTAAGTGCTAGAGATTTTGAGTATGCTGATACTGCTAGAAGTTACATAGGATTCAGAACAGTTCAAGATTACATGGGTACTCAAACAACAGGAAAATTAACAAAAAAAGTAAAACAATAACAATTAACAAATTAAACATTAACTAAACTAAATTATTTTTATTATGGCATTAATACCAAAAAAAACAATGAACTTTGCTTACGGAATGGGAGCAGCAGTAGTAATCGTAGGAGCTTTATTCAAAATTCAACACTGGACTGGTGCAAGTCAATTATTGATTGCTGGATTATTAACAGAAGCTTTCATTTTTGGATTGTCTGCTTTTGACCCTGTTGATGTCGATTACCACTGGGAAAATGTTTACCCACAATTATTAGATGCTAACGCAGCACCTGCTAAAGTAAATAAAGCGGTATCTAATGACGATGGAGATACAGAAGGTATGTTATCTAAAAAATTAGATGCTATGTTGAAAGAAGCTAAAATTGATGGTGAGTTAATGGCTAGCTTAGGTAATAGTATCAAAAACTTCGAAGCAGCTTCTAAAACTATTGCTCCAACAGCAGAGTCTTTGGCTTCAACCAAAAAATACAGTGATGAGCTAACATTGGCTGCTACACAAATGGAATCAATCAATGCATTGTACAAAATCCAATTGGATAGCGCTTCAAAAACTACTCAATTAAATGAAGAAGTTGCTGAAAATAGTGTGAAATTAAACCAACAAATGCAATCATTAACTTCTAATTTGTCTTCATTGAACAATGTATATGGAGGAATGCTTTCTGCAATGAGTAACAAATAAAAATTAGTTTTTTTAACTATATTAATTAACAATAAAACTAATTAGAAAAAATGGCAGGAGGAAAATTAAGCCCTAGACAGAAGATGGTAAACCTGATGTATCTGGTTTTCATCGCGATGTTAGCATTAAACATGTCCAAAGAAGTATTATCGGCTTTTGGATTAATGAATGAAAAATTTGAAGTTGTAAATAAATTCTCTGAAGAATATAATAATAGTTTGTTTTCTACTTTAGAAACAAAAGCATCTGAAAACCCAGCTCAATTTGGAGTTCCTTATTCTAAAGCTAAAAAAGTACAGCAAATTTCTAAGGAAATATATTCTTACTTAGGATCTTTAAAAAGTGATGTTTCTAAAGAATTTGAAAAAGAAGAAGATGGTAAACTTCCATACGAGCAAATGGATAAGGGAGGTTACATTGATGAAAACTGGTTTGAAGGAGATGGATATTCCAAAAAGGGAAGTGAAATTATAGGTAAACTTGAGAATTATAAAAAAGAGATTGCTGCAGTATTTGGAGTTGACGTTAAATATAAAATTATCGTTGAAACTTTGAATAAAAAATTCAATTTTGCTGATGTTATTGATAGAGAGAAAGTTACTAAAAAATATTTAGCATATCATTTTGAAGGTTTTCCAGCAATTGCTTCAATTGCTAAATTGACTAGTATTCAAAATGATGTTAAGTCTGTTGAGCAAGATATTTACAATGCATTAATTGGAAATACTACAGCGCAAACCGCTTCTATGAAAAATTACAAAGCAATTGTTATTATGGATAAATCTTTATTTTTCCAAGGAGAAACAGTTACTGGTAGAGTAGTTTTAGGAAGATATGATGAAACAACAGTTCCAACTTCTGTAAGTGTAGGTGGTGCAAGTGTTTCTATGGAAAATGGACAAGCAATATTTAAAATGAGTGCGGGTGCAGTTGGAGATCATGATATTAAAGGTAAATTTACTTTTAAAGAAGATGAAAAACTTATACCTATAGATATTGAAGGTAAATATGCAGTTGTACCTAAACCGAATACTGCTTCAATTTCATCTGATAACATGAAGGTTATTTACAAAGGAGTTAACAACCCAATGACCATTTCATTTCCTGGAATTTCTGATAATAATGTAACGGTAAGTGCTCCAGGTATTAAAAAGTCTGGTAACAGTCAATATATTTGGAATATTGGAGATTTTGGAGGAAAAGAGGTTTTTGTTTCTGTAAATGCTAAATTGCCTGATGGAAAAACAGTAAGTGATAAACAAAAATTTAGAGTAAAAGACATTCCACCTGCAACTGCTTTATTAAATGGTAAAGCCGGAACAACAATTGGATCTAAAGGTGAAATTTCTTCTGCAACTATTACTGCTGATTTTGGTGATTTTGGAAAAGATTATAAAGTAACTGCAACTGTTAAATCATTCAATGCAGTTATTAATAAAGTAAGCTATCCTTGTCCAGGAGGTTCATTAAGTTCTTCAGCAGCTAACGCTATAAAGAATTTAGGAAAAAATGACGTTATTTTAATTGATCAGATTCAAGTTGTTACTAATACAGGTATTAAACCTAAAACTGTTTTTTCTTGCTCGTTTAGAATTAATAATTAAAAATATTTAACATGTTGAGATTCTCTTTCATTGTATTTTTATTGAGTTCGCTAATTTGTGTTGCTCAACCTAATTTGTTGAATGCTAAAACACCTAAAGAAATTGGTTTGAAAAATGCAAACCAATTAAAGTATGACAATACAAAACCTTTAGATTATGGTTATATCGATGACCGTGATGTGATGTTTGGTAAAAGAATTTGGGAGTACATTGATATTCAACAAAGAATTAATTTTCCACTTTATTATCCAACAAGACCTTTGATGGACAGAAGGCCATTATTTGATGTACTAAGAGAGTATGTTCAGTCAAGTCAAAAAAACAATGTTAATATTAAAGATTTTTGTTTTCAAGATGATTATTTTAGTATTCCTCTTGACGCTTCTGAAGCCGAAAGTAAATTCTATGATTTTAGATTGACCAAGCAAGGAGACGATAATGTGACTAAAAATTTCAATCCTACTAAAATTGACCCGGCAAAAGACCCCTCAGGATTTAGAAAATTATGTTTGAAATTAATTGCTGATAAGACATTAAAAGAAGGTCCTGATTACAAAACAGCTGATTTAAATGCAGTAGATCTTAAAGGTTTTAAAATTCAAGGATATTGGTACTTTGACAAAAGACTTTCGGAATTAAAATACCGTCTAATTGCAATTGCACCAGTTGCCTCATCAGCTAAAAGTATTGTTGATGCTACTATGGGCCAACAAGAAATAGAAGATGAGTACACTTTGATTATTGAAAATCAAGGTTCACCTTTGTCTCCACAGCAAGAGGATGATAAGAAAGCCAAACTAAAGATATATGAAGAAATGAGTGCTCCTGATATTTTGTTTTGGATTTATTATCCAGCAATTAGAAAAACTCTAAAAGTAAATCCTACTTTTAATGATAGAAATAGTTCAAAGCCAATTAATTTTGATGATGTACTTATTTCAAGACGTTTTAATGCTGTTGTTTACAAAGAGGAGAATGTTCAAGGAGATAGAATGATTGAAAAATATAAACCTAATGATGCGATGGATCAATTGTTGGAATCAGAACGTGTTAAAGAAAAAATTCGTGATTATGAACACGATATGTGGAATTACTAATATTTCATAACAACAAATCAAAACCTTTTAGACGTAATTGTTTAAAAGGTTTTTTTTTGCTAATTCTATTTTATAAAATTTTAAACTTATATTTGATCAATTATCAATAAAACTTTTAATATGAAAATAGTGTTATCTATTATTTCTTTGTGCTACTCCACTTTTCTCTTTTCACAATGTATAGTTGGAAATTGTGAGAATGGCGAGGGAACCTATATTTATAAAGATAAAACAAAGGTTACCGGTCATTGGAAAGACAGAAAAGCCAATGGAAATTGCCAAATATTTTATGCTGATGGGTCCGTTTATAATGGTGAAATGAAAGACAATGAAATTAATGGAATGGGAAAATTAGTGACCAAAGAAAATGTAATTTTCGAAGGTGCTTTTGTAAAAGGCAATCTAAATGGCAAAGGGAAAACCACCTATCCTGATGGTTATGAATTGGAAGGTAATTTTGTGAATGATACTTTAAACGGTATGGGAAGTATTAAATACTCGGATGGATCGATTTATAAAGGTGAAATATTAAATTTTGCTAAAAATGGTCGTGGAATTCTTAAAAAATTAAACGGTGATTCTTTTGAAGGAAGTTTTAAAAATGACAATATTCACGGTGAAGGGATTTGGAAATATGCCAAAGGTGGAACTTTAAAAGGAACTTGGATTGAAGGTAAATTTATTTCAGGACCCACATTATCCAATAAAAATGAAAATAAATTAAATCTCATTCCAACCGACGGAGGAGTATATGAATTGAACGTTACTTTTAATAGAGTACTAAAAATAGATATGATTTTAGACACCGGTGCAGCTGAAGTTTTTTTGACTCCCGATATTGTACTGACTTTAATTAAAGCTAAAACTATAGGTGAAGAAGACATTTTAGAAGGAGGTTATTTTATGGATGCTAGCGGAAATGTAAATAAAAGCGTTCGGTTCAATATGAAAGAAATTAAAATGGGATCCATAACCATTGAAAATGTGTCTTGCGGAATCAATACTAAATTAGATGGTGTGAATTTATTTGGTCTTAGTGCCTTAAAAAAGTTGAAGAATATAAAATTTGATTTTACAAACAATACTTTAGAAATAGAATAATTTCTTCTCCTAAAATTTTAATAAATGTTAGATTATTTGATTGTTGGTTCTGGCTTAGCAGGGATTTCATTTGCCGAAACGGCCCTGCAGCATCAGAAAAATATTCTTATTATTGACAATCAATCTCAAAACGCTTCTTTGATTGCTGGAGGACTTTATAATCCAGTTATTTTAAAGCGATTTAGCGAAGTTTGGCAGGCAGAACAGCAATTAGCAGTCTTGGATAGTTTCTATCAAAAATTAGAGTCTAAACTTCAAATTAAAGTAGATTATAAAATACCAATTCTGAGAAAGTTCTTTTCAATTGAGGAACAAAACAATTGGTTTGCCGCTTCTGATAATAAAATGCTGGCTCCTTTTTTATCCCTGGATTTAGTCACTACCAAATACCATGGAATCAATTCCCCTTTCAATTATGGACAAGTTTTGCAAACGGGTTATGTTGATACTAAATTGCTATTAAATGCTTATAAAAAGTATTTACTTGATCACAATCTTTTACTAGAAGAGACTTTCGATTACCACTCCATTCAATTTTTCGATGATGGGGTTCAATATAAAAATACCAAAGCCAAACAAATCATCTTTGCCGAAGGATTTGGTTTACACGCGAATCCCTTTTTCAATTATTTGCCATTAGATGGAACTAAAGGAGAACTATTTATTATTAAAGCGCCCAATCTTAATTTAGAGGTGATTATTAATACAAGTGTCTTTATTTTGCCTTTAGGAAATGATTTGTTTAAAGTAGGAGCAACTTATAATTGGCAAGATAAAACAAGTGATCCATCCGAAGAGGGGAGAACAGAACTCCTTGCTCGTATCTATGAAATATTGGATTGTGAGTTTGAAATAATAGCTCATTTTGCCGGCGTTAGACCCACCGTAAGAGATAGAAAGCCGCTGGTTGGGACACATCCTCAATTTTCCAGATTGCATATTTTAAACGGACTTGGAACTCGGGGTGTTATGTTAGGACCGTCGATGGCTATTGCTTTATTTGAATTAATAGAACATCAAAAACCTCTTGATAAAGTAATAGATATCAAACGATATGAAAATAAAATATGATTATGGTTTGAAATTCTCGTCGTAAGTGACAAACAGATTGATATAAATATTTCTAGACAATCTCATAACATAGGGGAAAGCGATTATGATAGAAATAATGATGGCAATAAAAGCTTGTTTCAAACTAGAATTAAAAAACACATACGATATAATAAAAGCAGCAACTCCAACTGCAACATTTAAAGCATAACTCACATACATTGCACCATAAAAAAAGGAAGGTTCAATTTGGTATTTCAAACCGCAGTGGCTACAATATTCATTCATCGATAGAATTTTTGTCAATTTAAACATGTTTTTTTCCTTATACATGCTTTCATTTTGACATTTAGGACAACTTCCTGTTAAAATACTATTTAATTTGGATCCTTTTTTTAACATTTGCAAAAAATTTTAAATTACCAATTTCGGTATGCAAATTTAATTATACTATTTTAATAAAATCTTAATTAATGCTTAATATACATAACTTATCAGTTTCTTTTGGAGGCACCTATTTATTTGAGGAAGTGACCTTTCGTTTAGGTGCTGGTGACCGAGTTGGTTTGGTGGGGAAAAATGGTGCTGGAAAATCGACTATGTTAAAAATATTAGCTAGAGATTTTGCTCCAGATTCCGGTGTAATTTCTCAGGAAAAGGAAGTAAAGTTGGGCTTTCTTCGTCAAGATATAGATTTTGAACACGGGAGAACCGTTTTAGAAGAAGCTTACGAAGCGTTTACAGAAATTAAAATTGTAGAAAAAAAGCTGGAGCAAATAAACCATTTGTTGGTGACTCGAACCGATTATGAAAGTGAGGAATACAGCCAAATCATAGAAGATTTATCTGATTTCACTCATCGATTTGAATTGTTAGGAGGTTATAATTATGTGGGTGATACTGAAAAAATACTATTAGGATTAGGTTTTAAAAGAGAAGATTTTAATAATCAAACGGAAACTTTTTCTGGTGGTTGGAGAATGAGAATTGAATTGGCTAAATTATTATTACAATCTAATGATGTTTTGTTGCTCGATGAGCCTACCAATCACCTTGATATTGAAAGTATAATATGGTTGGAAAGTTTCTTGAGAAATTATCCTGGAGTGGTAGTAATTGTATCTCACGATAAAATGTTTTTGGATAATGTTACCAATAGAACCATAGAAATTTCATTAGGAAAAGCGTATGATTTCAATAAACCGTATTCTGAGTATCTTGAGTTACGACATGAAATTCGTGAAAAACAATTGGCAACCCAAAAAAATCAAGCGAAGAAAATAGAAGAAACAGAGAAATTAATTGAGAAGTTTCGTGCTAAAGCGTCCAAAGCTTCGATGGCACAATCGTTAATTAAAAAGCTTGATAAAGTAGAACGTATTGAGGTTGATGAAGATGATAATTCGGTGATGAATATTTCGTTTCCAGTATCAAAAGTACCAGGAAAAGTAGTTATTGAAGCAGAGAATGTTACCAAAAGTTATGGGGTGAAAACCATTTTAAAAGACATTTCTCTTTTAGTGGAACGAGGAAGTAAAATTGCTTTTGTTGGCCAAAACGGTCAAGGAAAGTCTACATTTATTAAAGCTATTGTTAATGAATTTGAATTTCAAGGTTCCATTAAATTAGGTCATAATGTGCAAGTAGGTTATTTTGCACAAAATCAAGCAGAATATTTAGATGGTGAAATCACGCTATTACAAACCATGGAAAATGCTGCCAATGATACCAACCGATCTAAAGTTCGAGACATGTTGGGCTCATTTTTATTCCGTGGTGATGACGTAGAAAAAAAGGTAAAAGTGCTTTCTGGAGGAGAAAGAAACCGACTGGCATTGTGTAAATTATTGTTGCAGCCAATTAATGTTTTGGTAATGGATGAGCCTACGAACCACTTGGATATTAAATCTAAAAACGTGCTAAAAGCAGCATTACAAAAATACGAAGGCACCCTTTTGTTGGTTTCTCACGATAGAGATTTTTTACAAGGCATGTCTAATTTGGTTTACGAATTTAAAGATCAAAAAATAAAAGAATATTTAGGAGATGTAAACTATTTTCTTGAACAACGCAACTTAGAAAACATGCGAGATGTAGAGAAAAAAGACATTGCAAAACAAGAATCTGCAAAAGAAAATAACAAAGCTTCCTATGAAGACCAAAAGAAAAACAAAGCCCTCTTTAACCGCTTAAGCAAAATCGAAAGTCAAATTAAACAATTGGAAAATGACATTCAAAATGACGATAAAATGGTAGCTTCAAATTATGATAAGCATGTTGAAAATGCCGATTTTTTCATGGCTTACAATAAAAAGAAAGCGGATTTAGAACAATTGCTTTTTGATTGGGAAGTTGTTCAGGAAGAAATTGATAGCTTATAATTTATTTAAAAGGGTTCCTTTCTGTCCATTCCATTTTAGGTTCAAAAAAGTGAAATAATTTTGGAATAAACAAATTGATAAACCGGTTATTGTGCCTCATAAAGCCATCTAAAACCTCAGGCTTGGCACCCACCGAGCTTTTTATTTCTAATGCCGTACGAGCAAAAACAATTCTTTTATATCCTTTATTAATAGAATAAGCAATCATATCGTAGAGCATATTCAAATATAACATTCTTTCTCGTTGGCATTTTTCATCATAGCCAAGAAAGTAAGTATCTATATCATTACCGTTTTTTATCAAAGTGTTAAAACCTATTAAAGTTTCATCTTTAAAATACCCGTAAAATAAAAATTGGTCATTCAGCGCTCTTTTAAAAATTTCAAAATGATCGTCATTTAAGAAAAAAGTGTTGAAAGGCGCCTTTTCAGCAACATTTAAATACAATTCGACAATTCTTTCTTTATAATTTTCAATGTCATCTAATGAAAATTTTCTTTTGGTAATGCCTTCTGATTTTTTGCGAGCACGTTTAAATTGGTCTCTATATTTCTTACTTAAATCATTTACATAATCCTCAAAAGTGTTCCAATGCTCTTTAATAGAAAAAAGCATGTTGGGTTGCGTAGTAAATTTGTAAAACGAACTAAATTCAGGCAATTCGAATAATGGGACTTGTATTTCTGGGAAATCTTTGTAAATCACCAGATGAACTTTTTGTCCATTTTTCTCAATTTGTCTTTGCAATTCCTCCACCGCTTTGTAGAGTAGAACGATTAAGTCTTTTGCTGGAACCTCTTTTGAAAAACAAAAGGTGTTTTGCCCTGTTAAGGTATTGTTTCCAACTACTAGAACATTGGAACTAAAATTTTTAAACACGATTGTTCTAATTTTGTTTTTAATGCAATGGTCTCTTTCGCCATAAGAATTCACTAAACTTAAATTGTTGAATTGCGTTAATGCAACACCAACTAGTTTTTCATTTTGAAATAATCCTATAAAATTACTAGAAATATTAGCAGGAGATGAAACTTCTAAAATTTGCAAATACTCTTTTGAAAAAAAAAT
>CANHHG010000019.1 GCA_947460615.1 Bacteroidota bacterium | reverse complement strand
TTATGATCAACAGGGTAAGAAGATCAAAGACTAATTAAATCAACCGCCTTTCATCCGATTGGCGGTTTTTTTGTGTTTAGTATTTGCTAAAGCAAATGTACCTGAAGCCCACTGGGCTTCCTCCTCTTAAGCTCAAATGTCGCCTTTCTTTGAAAACCCTGTTTCTATCGAAACAGGGTTTTTGCGTGAGCGATGGTAGTGGAAATCCGCTGGGGAGCGAAGCGCAACAGCGATTGTAGCGAACAGCGCGACCGAGTTCTACAAAGAGTATTTTGTAATCATACAATAACCAAACGAGGGCACGCCCAAAGAAATAAAAGGGTTATAAAATGGAAAGTTTTTTCATGCATGATTTCATACTTTGGTAGGTTCTTTCGATATCGTCATCAAGACCAATTGAGAATCGAATTAAACCATCGGTTAATCCCATTTCTTGTTGTTCTTCAATAGGAATTTCGCTTGATGTCGATGTGCCAGGTGCGCTAAATAAAGTTTTGTAGAAACCCAAGCTAACAGCTAAATAGCCTAAATTTTGTTGTTGCATTAACTCCATTAATTTATTAGCTTTTTCTAAACTTCCAACATCTAAAGTCATCATTCCGCCAAATCCATATTCGGTGTTTATCATATTTTTATAAATTTCATGACTTGAATGACTTTTTAATCCTGGATAGACTGTTTTTATTCCGTCTTTTTCAAATCTTTCTGCTAAGTATTGCGCATTATAACTGTGCTGTTTTATTCGGATGTGAAGTGTACGTAGGTTTTTCATTACACTTGCTGAACGTAAACTATCCATTGTAGGTCCTAATAGCATACTTGCTCCATTATTCACATTTTTTAAACTGTCTATAAATTCTCGAGAAGCACAGGTTACTCCACCTACTGTATCGCTACTTCCATTAATGTATTTTGTTAAGCTATGAATTACAATATCTGCACCCAAAAGTGCTGGAGAAACTGAAAGTGGAGAAAACGTATTATCTACGATTAATTTCAAGTTGTGTTTTTTTGCGAGTAGTGATAATTGTCTGATGTCTGCAACTTCTAATAAAGGATTGCTTACCGTTTCGCAGTATATTATTTTAGTATTTGGAGTTATCGCTGCTTCAACAATTTCGATTTTTGTAATATCTACAAAGGTGGTTTTGATGCCAAATTTTGGAGTGAAATTTTTCAAAAACGCATAAGTTCCTCCATAAATCGTTCTACTTGAAACAATATGATCTCCTTGATTACAAATTTGCAATAAAGTAGGAGTAATTGCACCCATTCCAGATGCAGAAACATTTGCTGCTTCTGTACCTTCCATTGCTGCCATCGCTTTATCTAAATATAAATTACTTGGTGAGGAGTGTCTAGAATACAAATAACAACCTTCTGCATTTCCTTCAAAGGTATCAAACATTGTTTTAGCAGATAAAAAAGTATAAGTAGAACTATCTGAAATAGAAGGATTTACTCCTCCAAATTCACCAAAATATTGTAAATCTTGTATACTGTTTGCTGGTTTGAAATTTTCCATAATAGTAATTAATTTAATTATGTCAAATGAATAAAATAATAGTTATTAATACAATAACATTCTATTTATTTAGATTATTTATTTAAATATTTTTATTTTTGTAGATTATTATTCTAAAATATGATTCAATAATGAATATTTTTAGAAATAATTTAACTTCAAATTAAATCTTAATTTCTTATGGATTCTATTGACAAAAAGTTATTGAAATTACTTCAAACAGACAGTAAAAAAACGACAAAGGAACTTTCTTTAAAACTTGATTTATCAGTTACCGCTGTTTATGAAAGAATAAAAAAATTGGAACGGGAGGGAATTATTCAAAATTATGTTGCACTAATTAATCGTTCTAAAGTTGATAAAGGTTTTATCGTCTTTTGCCACATCAAATTAATTCAGCATACTCGGGAATTTTTAACAAAATTTGAAAATCAGGTGGTTAAACTAAGTGAAATTTTAGAGTGTCATCATGTGAGTGGTGATTACGACTATATTTTGAAAATTGCTGTTAAAGATATGGAAGAATATCGTGAGTTTTTAGTAACTAAATTAACTACATTAGAACATATCGGCAGCACGCATAGTACTTTTATGATTAGTGAAGTCAAAAATACCACTCTAATTGAACTATAAATTAGGAACAAAAAAGTATTATATTAGGTATTAATTTTCTTAATTTTGTACCTCTTTTAATTTCAAACATATATAAAATAATAAATTATGAGTTCATTTGACGTAGTTATCATCGGTTCGGGACCTGGAGGATATGTAGCAGCTATACGTTGTGCACAATTAGGAATGAAAACAGCCATTATAGAAAAATACTCAACTTTGGGTGGAACTTGTCTAAATGTAGGTTGTATTCCCTCAAAAGCTTTACTTGCATCTTCACATCATTACAGTGAAATTGCTCATTTTGCAGAACATGGTATTGAACTTTCAGGTGACGTAAAAGTGAATTTGGAGAAAATGATTGCTCGAAAACAAGCTGTTGTTGATCAAACTTCTGGTGGAGTTAAATTTTTAATGGATAAGAATAAGATTACGGTTCTAGAAGGTAAAGGTTCATTTGTGGATGCTACTCATGTTGCTGTTGAAAAAGCGGATGGTACTAAAGAAACATTGGAAGCAAAGAATATCATTATTGCGACCGGTTCAAAACCATCTTCATTGCCTTTTATCAAAATTGATAAAGAAAGAATTATTACTTCAACTGAAGCATTAAAATTAAAAGAAGTTCCAAAACATCTTGTAATTATTGGTGGTGGAGTAATTGGAATTGAATTAGGTCAAGTATATTTAAGATTGGGAGCACAGGTTTCTGTAGTTGAATTTATGGATAGAATTATTCCAGGGATGGATGGTTCATTGTCTAAAGAACTAATGAAAGTTCTAAAAAAACAAGGAATGAAATTCTATGTTTCTCACAAAGTTATGTCGGTGACCCGTAAAGGAAATAATGTTACTGTTCAAGCTGAAAATTCTAAAGGAGAAACGGTAACTTTAGAAGGTGATTATTCATTAGTATCAGTAGGCCGTCGTCCTTATACAGATGGATTAAACGCTGATAAAGCAGGAGTTAAAATTTCAGACAGAGGTCAGATTGAAGTAAATGATCATTTACAAACTTCGATACCAAATATATATGCAATTGGTGATGTAGTTAGAGGAGCAATGTTGGCCCATAAAGCGGAGGAAGAAGGTACTATGGTTGCGGAAATTTTAGCAGGTCAGAAACCACATATCAATTATAATTTGATTCCTGGCGTAGTTTACACCTGGCCTGAAGTTGCAGCTGTTGGTCAAACAGAAGAGCAATTGAAAGCTGCAGGAGTTGATTTTAAATCTGGTAGCTTTCCATTTAAAGCATTGGGACGAGCAAGAGCCGGAGGCGATTTAGATGGTTTTGTAAAAATCCTTGCTGATTCAAAAACGGATGAAGTATTAGGTGTCCATATGATTGGTGCTCGTTGTGCTGATTTAATTGCGGAAGCAGTTACAGCAATGGAGTTCAAGGCATCTGCTGAAGATATTTCAAGAATGAGTCATGCTCATCCAACATTTGCAGAAGCAATTAAAGAAGCGGCATTAGCAGCAACCGATAATAGAGCATTACACGTATAATATTTATTTTGAATTTTAAAAAAACCCACTAATTAGTGGGTTTTTTATGTCTATACTATTTTGATTACGCTTTTAATATTGAGTTGTAGCTACTCCAATTACTATAAATAACAAATAAATTACCCAATAATAAAGCTCCTGCAATAATCACTCCATCAGGCATTAAGTTCACATTAATCAAAAATATGTTTATGGTGATGGGCAACAAAACAATTCCAAATAGTTTAGTGAATTTTCCAGTTACGAATGATAATCCACATAATAATTCTAGTATTTTAGCCAATGGCATAATATAACCTGAAGCAGCAATGCCATCAGAAAAAACTTTCATTTTTCCAGTAAATGCAGGTTCTGGTGCAAAATGGAAGAAGTAATTTAGTGAAGCAAAAAGCATCAAAAGTCCTACAAGAGTTCGGATAACAATAGTTGTAATTCTCATAATTTAATTGGTTTTAGTGGTTTCTATTAAATCAAATATAATAAAAATTATAAAAACTTTATTTTCCAAGTAAATTAATTCTCTGTTGGATTTATTTCAAAGAAACTGAAAATGGAACCGCCGTAGCTCTTTTTAAATGAAAAATGAGGCAGGTGATCAAGCTTGGTATATTTTGAATGCTCAATAATCATCATTCCCTCACTATCAAGTAAATTTTGTTTGAATACAAGCAAAACCAAGTTTTCGAACACTTTTTGGTCTAATGCATAAGGAGGATCTGCAAAAATAATATCGTAGGAATTGGTGTTTTTTTCTAAAAATTTGAAGACATCACTTTTTATTGCAGCAATATTAAAGTCATATTCTTCTGCAACTTGTTTTATAAATTTCACACATCCAAAATCACCATCCACAGATGTAATATTCTCACTTCCTCGAGAGGCAAATTCGTAACTAATATTTCCAGTTCCAGAAAATAAATCCAGTACTTTTAAACTATCAAAACTAAAATGATTGTTTAAGACATTGAATAAAGCCTCCTTACTCATATCAGTTGTTGGTCTTACAGGAAGGTTTTTGGGAGGAAATATTCTTCGTCCTTTGAATTTACCAGAAATTATTCTCACGATTGAAGAAGTATAAAGTGCTTTAAGTTATCAGTGATTGATAAATCGTTATTGTTTTTAAAATTGGAAATATCTAATAAAGAAACATTTCTAATGTATTTAAATGCAATTTGAAACAAATCTGAATCTTCATTTATTATACCAAGTAATTGTAATTTAAAGTGTTCAGGATTTAAATTAAGTTGCTCTACAGTGAAAAGTAGGTAATAAATAAAATCTTCTTTGGTTACAAAATCAAAAGAATTGAAGAGTAGTAATTTTTGGTTATTAACGATAACTATTTCAAATTTGTTTTTTGAAAAATTAACAAATACTTGTTTTTCATCAATGTTTTTAGATATCTCTAATAATTTTGAAACTAAAATCGTATTTACATGTTTGTAATTAAATGTCGAAAATTGATCTAAAAGGAAGTTGTTAATATTCACAAAAGGAATATAAACGTGGTTCATTTCGTAATTTTGGAGAGCATCAAATGCAAAAAAATCGGTTTCAAAAACTTTCGTATTGTACTGTAAATAACTACCCAAAAATTCTTCATCAAATAGAGCAGTAGGAACAAAAGTATCTAAGTTGCTATCATGTAAAACTATAACTTCGTCGTATTTTTCTTTTAATTCAGGATAATCAATAAACGCTTTCCAATAAAGGTCTTCCACTTTTGAAGTTGCTGGAAAATCAACAAAATTTATTTCATTAAGAGCTACTATTTTATTATTTAACGTATCACTAATACAAAAAGAAAAACCGTTCAAAGTGACTTGAAGGATTAATTTTTTGTAATTTTTATCGGTTATATTAGTGCTCATAGAATTATCATCTCGATGATTGACGCAAACTTACAATTTTTTTAAATGACAATAATTTTTTAGTTCAATTTCTTGTAAATTAACTCTAATATTTGTAGATAAATTGGACCAAATATGAAAAAACTCTCAAAACTTTGCGTAATTTGCGTTGAAATATTTTTGTATGAATTCGAACTTTTTTTATTCCCTTTTGAAAAAACAATTTCCGTTTACTCCAACGAATAAACAGGATCTATTTTTTCAAATGATTGCTGAATTCTGTACTAATAATGATAACAATGAAATTTTTGTTTTAAAGGGATATGCTGGAACCGGTAAAACAACTGTAATTTCTACTATTGTAAATAACCTAACTGAAATTAATAAAAAGTATGTGCTTTTGGCCCCAACAGGACGCGCGGCAAAAGTGATTTCAAATTATTCTCACAAACAGGCTTTTACCATTCATAAAAAAATATATTTTCCCAAAAAAGTTGCTGGTGGTGTTAGTTTTACGATGCAACAAAACAAACACAAAAACACGATGTTCATTATAGATGAAGCATCTATGATTTCCGATTCAAATTCTGATAGTAATGCGTTTGAAAATGGTTCGTTGCTTGACGATTTGATTTCTTATATTTATTCGGGCGAAAATTGTAAGATGATATTATTGGGAGACACTGCTCAATTGCCGCCAGTGAATTTGGATATTTCTCCAGCTTTGAATATTGATACTTTAGGAATGCATTATAACAAAGAAATCAAGCACATTGAGTTTGATGAAGTAATGCGACAAGAAGAAAAATCGGGGATTTTGTTTAACGCAACTGAACTTCGTGACGTTTTAAAAGAAGAATTATATGAAAGTTTTAAATTTAATTTGAAAGGATTCAAAGATATCATTCGTTTAACTGATGGATACGATATTCAAGATGCGATCAATTCTGCCTACAGTAATTACAGTATTGAAGATACGGCATTTATAGTTCGATCCAATAAAAGGGCGAATCAATACAATGATCAAATTCGTACTCGGATTTTAGACAAAGACAGCGAATTGTCTACGGGTGATTTTTTAATGGTGGTTAAAAACAATTATTTTTGGCTTAAAGATTCAGATGAAGCCGGTTTTATTGCCAATGGTGATATCATAGAAGTGTTAGAAATATTTTCTATTTTGGAATTATACGGATTTAAATTTGCCAAAGTAAAAATTAGAATGGTCGATTATCCCAACCAAATTCCTCTGGAAACGGTTTTATTGATGGATACTTTAACAAGCGAATCCCCCTCTTTAACTTATGAAGAATCAAACAAATTGTACCAAGAAGTACTATTGGATTACGAAGGAGAAACGAAATATAAAAAGTTTCAAAAAGTGAAAGAAAACGAGTTTTTCAACGCGCTTCAGGTTAAATTTTCTTACACAATTACGTGTCATAAATCACAGGGAGGGCAGTGGAATACAGTATTTATCGAGCAACCGTATTTACCAAATGGTATTGATAGAGATTATGTCCGTTGGCTTTACACCGCAATTACAAGAGCCAAAGACAAGCTTTATTTAATAGGTTTCAAGGACGAAAATTTTGAAGAATAGTTAGAATTATAAAATCATTTGTAAGTTTGTATTTCAAAAGTAAAACATGAAAGTAATAGCAGTTATTCCCGCAAGATACGCATCAACAAGATTTCCCGCTAAATTAATGCAAGATTTAGGTGGTAAA
The DNA here is from genome assembly GCA_947460615.1 of Bacteroidota bacterium. GTDB lineage: Bacteria > Bacteroidota > Bacteroidia > Flavobacteriales > Flavobacteriaceae > Flavobacterium. The sequence continues at coordinate 24,436 of CANHHG010000019.1, read as the reverse complement.
ACGGTTATTATAAGAACCTATGAAGCGACTTTAAATACCAAATTATTTGATGATGTATTTGTGGTCACCGATTCTGATTTGATTTTCAATGAGATTGTTTCTCATGGAGGTAAAGCGATTATTAGTTTAAAAGAACATGAATCGGGAAGCGATAGAATTGCAGAAGCGGTTTCCAACTTGGATGTCGATATTGTAATTAATATTCAAGGTGATGAACCTTTTATAGATAAAGTTTCACTTGAAAAATTAATTCAAGTATATAAAAACGATAGTAAATGCGAAGTTGATTTAGCGTCACTAATGCGAGAAATCACTGAAATTCAAGATATTGAAAACCCAAACAATGTTAAAGTGGTGGTGGATCAAAATGGATTCGCATTGTATTTTTCAAGATCTGTGATTCCGTACCCACGAGAAAATAATGTAGGAGTAAGATTTATGCAACACATTGGAATTTATGCTTTTAGAAAACAAGCGCTGCTAGATTTTTATAATTTACCGATGAAATCATTGGAAGCTTCTGAAAAATTAGAGCAGTTACGATACCTCGAATTTGGTAAACGAATTAAAATGGTGGAAACAACTCATATCGGAATTGGAATAGATACTCCTGAAGATTTAGAAAAAGCAAGAAGGATGATTTAACTTTTTTGCGTAAGGGAGTGTAGTGAAAATTCTTCGCTTTTTAGCGAAGATTGCAATGAAAAGCCCGACCGAGTTTACTATAAATTTATTATTACCTTACTCTGTTGTAAACGAGGTTACGCCATAAAAAAACCTGCAATTCAATTACAGGTTTCATTAAATCTTGACTATTCAACTATTATTTTAGACTTCCAACCATTTCTTCAGGTTTTACCCACGCATCGAAATCTTCGGCGGTTACATAACCTAAACGAACGGATTCTTCTTTTAAAGTTGTTCCATTTTTATGAGCCGTTTGAGCAATTTCAGCGGCTTTATAGTAACCAATTTTAGTATTTAAAGCGGTAACCAACATTAATGAATTGTTTACCAATTCTTCAATTCTTTTGTAATTCGGTTCAATTCCTTGAGCGCAATGTTCATCAAATGATAAACAAGCATCGCCTAATAAACGTGCTGATTGTAAGAAATTAGCTGCCATTAAAGGTTTGAAAACATTTAATTCATAATGTCCTTGCATACCACCGACAGAAATTGCTACGTCGTTCCCCATCACCTGCGCGCATACCATTGTTAAAGCTTCACATTGCGTTGGATTTACTTTTCCTGGCATAATTGAAGAACCTGGTTCGTTTTCTGGAATTAATATTTCCCCTATTCCTGATCGAGGACCTGAGGCTAACATACGGATATCATTTGCAATTTTATTCAATGATACGGCTACTTGTTTCAATGCGCCATGAGTTTCTACAATAGCATCGTGAGCGGCAAGTGCCTCAAATTTATTCTCTGCGGTCACAAATGGATGACCTGTAAATTGAGCAATATATTGGGCTACTTTTACGTCGTATCCTTTAGGTGTATTTAATCCTGTTCCAACTGCAGTTCCGCCTAATGCTACTTCTGATAAATGGGCTAAAGTGTTTTTTATCGCTTTTATTCCAAAATTTAACTGCGCTACATAACCAGAAATTTCTTGTCCTAATGTCAGTGGAGTAGCGTCCATTAAGTGAGTACGACCAATTTTAACCACATTATTAAATGCTACTGCTTTTTCTTGAAGGGTATCTCTTAATTTTTCAATTCCTGGGATGGTTATTTCTACTACTGATTTGTATGCAGCAATATGCATTCCGGTAGGGTAGGTGTCATTAGAAGATTGTGATTTATTGACATCGTCGTTGGCTTTAATAAATTGCTCTCCTTCACCGATTTTATACCCTTTTAATACTTGAGCACGATTGGCAATAACCTCATTCACGTTCATATTGCTTTGTGTTCCTGAACCAGTTTGCCATATTACCAATGGAAATTCATCCGCTAGTTTACCAGCTAATATTTCATCACAAACGGCTGCAATAGCATCTCTTTTGTCTGTTGGAAGTACACCTAAATCACAATTTGCGTATGCAGCAGCTTTTTTTAAATAAGCGAAACCTTCAATTACTTCCACTGGCATTGACGCTGAAGGTCCTATTTTAAAATTATTTCTTGAACGTTCTGTTTGAGCTCCCCAATATTTATCAGCAGGAACTTGCACTTCACCCATGGTGTCTTTTTCTATTCTGAATTCCATTTTATTGTGTGTTTGTTTTTATAAAGAGTTATCAATTAATTTAGAAAGTCTTCTATTTAAATTGTGAGGCAAAATTACGTATAAAAAACTATTTTTTAAAAAATTGATTAAGGATTTATTGGTAGGAAAAAATATTACACTTACATTTGTAATCATTTTCAATAATTCCGAATTATCATGTTTGACTTTTCACAGTATTTAGGTTTTTTACTTTTCTTAACTATCCTTACAATGGGATTTTGGTTAATGTTTTTCTTAATTGGTTTCGTTCAATATTGGGTTGGCGGCGCTTTATGGGAAATGTATAAAGAAAGAAAAGCTAAAAAATCACAAGCAGAGTAATCTGTTTCGTATTTTAAAAAATAATAGCTGTCTGAATTTAATTTCAGCCAGCTTTTTTTATGTAATAATTGGAACAAAAAAAGTGCATTCTCAATGGAAAGCACTTTTAATATTTGAATTAACACTAACTATTATCCTTGAAAATCATCACCGTTTTCACCACCACCTCTTGTAGGTTTAGTTCTTTCTTCTTTTTTCTTATTAAATCTATAAGTAAAAGATAAATTAATTTGTCGCAAAGCCCATTGCATTTCAACATAGGAATTTAATACGTTTGGAATGTTGTTATTGTACATTCTCTTTCTGGAATTAAATACATCCTGAACATTTAAAGCAATAGTTCCTTTATCTTTCATAATATCTTTGCTGAATCCTAAATTAGCGCCTACCACTGCTAATGTATTTCCTTGGGCATTACTTTCTGGACCATTATAAGTTACATTGGTTTGCCAGTCAATTTTATAAGGTAGTGTAATTTTTGAAGTCAATCTAGTAAACCAAGAGGAAGCCGAGTTGTCAAAATTTTGAGTTACCATTACGTTTTGTGAATTGGTATAAACGTAATTTCCTTTTGTTTCGAACTTATAAAAGTTGAAATTAGAGTTTAATTTCCACCATTTATAGGGAGAATAGTTTAAAGTAAACTCAAAACCATATCTAAATTCAGTGGCTAAATTGATAGGTGTACTTAAAATTACAGGGACTCCATTAACAAAATCACCACTTTCTCTTCGAATAAATTGAAAAGCATTAGTGGTTTTATTCATATAAGTAGAAGTGCTTAATGTAATTTTATCCCATTTTTTTAGGTATCCAAAATCTAATGCATCAGTGAAAGCTGGAGTTAAATTAGGATCTCCTCTAAAAATATTTATATTACTAGTATAACTAGAGAATGGATTTATTTGACGACCTCTAGGTCTTGAAATTCTTTTACTATAACTAAAAGAAATACTATTCTCATCAGAAATTTCGTAGGTAACAAATAAACTTGGGAAGAGGTTATTGTATTTTTGAGTATTAAATTCATTAGTTGCTAATTGGTTAATTTCAATTTTTGAATCTTCCCAACGCAATCCAAATAGAAAGGAGAATTTATTCACTTTAGTGCCAAATTGAGTATAAAGAGCATTCACCGATTCACTATAATCTAATGTATTGGTAAATTGTAGGTTTGGAGTATAAGCTCCAGAAACTAAATCAACACTTCCAACTTTAAACTCAGTGGTTAATTTATTAAAATCTCCTTTGTAACCAAATTCAAATTGATTTGCTTTTCCAAAAGGCAAAACATAATCCGACTGAATCATATTTCGATTTTGATTTTGAAGGTTACTAGTAATTTCGGTTATTGAACTCTTAATTAATGAGTAATCATTGTCTATGTTCTTTGAAAATGTCCCGTCAAAAGTAAATTTGTGACCATCTCTCTTAAATTTCTTAGTGAAATTGGTGGTGTATTCTTTATTTACGCCATCATTTGATTGATCACTATTTCTAAAATTTGTTCCCGTAAACACCAAATTGACGTCATAATTATTGAAAGTAACATATTCAGGATTGTTACTATTATTATTTCTTAAATTAATTGCATTGGACCAGGTGGTATTATCATCTAAATTGATATCAAATCCAATATTCGAATTAAATCCCTTTCTCAATCTTTCATTGTTTCTAAATTCGTCAATGTAATTTCTAACGGTTCCGTTAGGATTTAAATATTGGGTTAAAAATTTTGCTTTTCCAGGATTTTCCCTGTAATTATATCCTGAGGTGGTGTATATATTATAAAACTTAGATTTGTAGTTGATGTTACCAGAGATTCCATAATTTAAAGGGTCTCCTGTAGAAGCAATTATAGCTCCGTTCAATCCTTTGTTTTTACCTTTTTTCAAAATAATATTCAACAAACCTCCACCACCTTCAGAATCATATCTTGCAGAAGGATTGGTTACCACTTCTACTTTATCAATTGCATCTGCAGGAATTTGGCGTAGTGCTTCAGCAATATTAATTGCATTGGAAGGCTTTCCATCTATTAATATTCTAACATTCGCATTTCCTCTTAGACTTACAGCACCATCAGAATCTACTGTAACAGAGGGTATGTTGTCTAAAACATCACTTACCGTTCCTCCTTTTACCATTAAATCGGAACCTACATTATAAACTTTTTTATCTAATTTAATTTCAACTGTAGTTTTTTCAGAACGGACTACCACTTCATTTAATTGATTGGCATCTTCAACTAGAAAAATAGTTCCTAAATTAGTACTTTCCTTGTAGGTTTGTTCGCTTAATTCAATGGCTTTAAAGGAAATAAACTCAATTTTCACATTATAACTTCCTGAATTTAATTCTATGTTAAATTCGCCTTTTCCATTGGTAATTCCTCCAAAAACAGCTTTAATATTTTTAGTATTTGTAAAAGTAATCGTAGCATATTCAAGAGGTAGCTTACTAACTTTGTCATTTACAATTCCAGTAATATTGATTTTTTTTACATCTGGTCTATTTTGTCCAAAATTTAAAACGGAAATGAATAGGAGCAATAGAGTAAATGAATTTTTAAGGATTTTCATATTTTTTTTCTAAATTAGACTGCAAAAGTAAAACTTGGTTTAGGGGTGGATTGCCAAAGATATGTTAAATAAAAATTATATAATTGCTAGCGCTTTTTCAATAGGTCTGGCAACAACCGCTTTATTTTCGCTGATTACAATTGGTCTTTCAATTAATATTGGGTTTTTGACCATTATTTCTATTATTTCTTTAGGAGAAAGTACTTTGTCTTTGAATTGTTCAATCCATATTTTTTCCTTCTTTCGAACTAAATCTATAGCTTCAATTTCTAATTTTGAAATTATTTCAGTGAGTTCAGCAATTGTCGGGGGATTTTCGAGGTATTTAATTACTTCAAATTTTTTCCCTGAATTTTCAATTAAAGAAAGACATTGTCTTGATTTTGAACACCTTGAATTATGATAAATTTGAATCATTATATAGGTAATTTTATTTTTTACAAAGAAATTGATTTTCCTTAAAATAATAGTTAAATTGGCTAAAAATTTTAAATTAATTTCAAATGTTTATTGAACTAGCTTATAAAGGAAATAATAAATGGTGGCGCGTTTTATTAACGTCACTATTAACTTCAGGAATTTTTATTGTTAGTATTATTTCATATTTCCTATTGACCAAAGAGGAAATACAAGCATCTTATGATTTAATGAAAGATCTTCCTAACAATCTAAGCTTAATTATCAACCTCATTCCATTTGCATTTTTATTAGGATTACTTTTTTTGTTAGTTTACACTATAAATAACAGAAGTGTACTTTCATTAACTACATCAAGGAATAAAGTTGATTTTAAGCGGATCTTTTTTTCTTTTGGATTGATAGTATTTATTTCAATTGCAGGGTTTTTAGTTTCTTATTTCGTTGATAATTCAAATATTGTTTGGAATTTTAAACCTGTAAATTTCTTCATTTTACTATTCATTAGTTTGATTTTATTTCCTTTTCAAATAGGTCTAGAAGAATATTTATTCCGGGGCTATTTTATGCAACAAATAGGAATTGCTGTTAGGAATCGATGGTTTCCATTACTTTCAACCTCTATTGTTTTTGGATTATTGCATACCGCAAATCCTGAAGTTGCTGAAATGGGATTTGGTGTAATGACTTTTTATATTGGAACCGGACTTTTATTAGGAATAATGACTTTAATGGATGAAGGAATGGAATTAGCATTAGGATTTCATTTTGGGAATAATTTAATGGCATCTCTTTTAGTGACTTCTGAATTTTCGGCCTTACAAACAGATGCTTTATTCAAATATTCTGGAGTTGAAAACACATCAGGAACTTTAACTGAAATGATCATTTCAATCGCAATCACTTATCCAATTATACTTTTTATCCTAGCCAAAAAATACAAATGGACCAATTGGATTGAAAAATTGACTGGAAGAGTGAATCCACCTGATTCAATCATAAATGAATAATAACGAAATCAATAATGTTCATCCAAATTTCAAATGGAATGGAGTTGCACTTGATAAATACGACTTGCTTAGGCTTGCCTATGATTTTATTAAGGAAGGGGAAGATTTTGAAAGAATTACTGGTGAATTTATTTTAAATTGGTTTAATATAGATTCCTTTATTACTGTCTCCACATCGGGAACTACAGGTGAGCCAAAGATTATTAAAATTGATAAAAAGGCAATGATTTTTTCAGCATTGGCAACAGCTGATTTCTTTGACTTAAAGTCCGGATATCGTGTTTTGAATTGTTTGTCAACCAATTACATAGCTGGAAAAATGATGCTTATTCGAAGTATTGTCTTAGGATTCGAAATGGATTTTGTTGAACCAACTTCGAATCCCTTAAGAAATAATTCAAAAGAGTATGATTTTGTTGCTATGGTACCACTTCAAGCGGAAGAGAGTATACATGAGCTTATTAATGTAAAAAAATTGATTATTGGAGGAGCAAAAATTAATGAGAACCTCAGAAATCATTTATTAGAATTACCAACATTAGTATATGAAACCTATGGAATGACGGAAACAATTACACATATTGCAGCAAAGAAAATAAGTGATAAATATTTTTCTGTATTTCCAAATGTAACTATTTCAACCGACAACAGAAATTGTTTAGTGATTGATGTACCTAAAATTTCCAGTGCAACAATTACCACCAATGATGTCGTAGAGATAATAAGTAATTCAGAATTTGAACTACTTGGTAGGATTGATAATGTAATAAATAGTGGAGGAGTAAAGCTATTTCCGGAACAAATAGAAATGAAAATAGCGCATAAAATTCAAAGGCGTTTATTTGTAATTGGAATGCCTGATGATAAATATGGGGAAAAATTAGCACTAATAATTGAAGGAGAACCAATGGTGGTTGAAGATTATCTTTTCAATGATTTATTACCCTATGAAAAGCCAAAAAACATTTATTTTATAGCCCGATTCTTGGAAACTAAAAGCGGAAAAATAAAAAGAAAAGAGAATCTAAATTTGATTTAATCTACAAGAAAATCATTTTTTTGAATTTCAATATCTTTAAGAGACTCTACTACAATTCTAGATTTCACCCATTTGCTTGTAGCATTAATTCTAACTTTTTCTCCTTTAATTTTAATATCTATTGGCATTTGAAAGTTAGGTTCGAGAGCATTCCAGCGATAACATAATTTAAAGTTATCTATTTTCATTTCTAATTTTGGTATTTTTGTGTAACGTAGGTATTGATTGAAAACAGAAGTTAAATCGATACCAATTTTATCATTAAAATAAGCTACCACTGTTTCAGTATCTATGATTTTATGCTTAAAAATAGTAGCGTAATCCAAAATTATTTTCCACCACTTTTCATCATCATTTAAAATATGTCTTATTGTATTTAACATCAAAGCTGCTTTGTAATACATATCGCCTGAACCTTCTTTAAAAACTCCGTATTTTGCAATTATTGGCTCGTCGTTTTTAATGTTTCGCTTTAATCCATTGATATAAAGTTGTGCTTTTTCAATTCCATATTGGCATTCTAGAAATACAGATTCTGAATAGCAGGTAAATCCCTCGTGTATCCACATATCAGCAATATCTTTAGAAGTTATGCTATTTCCAAACCATTCGTGTCCACTTTCATGAATGATAATAAAATCGAATAACATACCTATTCCTGTTCGTGACAAATCACTCCCAAGATAGCCATTTCCATATTTATTTCCATAGGCAATAGCACTTTGATGTTCCATGCCTAAATACGGAGTATCAACTAACTTGTAGCCATCTTCCTTAAAAGGATATTCACCAAACTTACTTTGGAAACAATCCAGCATCGGTTTTACTTGCTCAAATTGTTTTTTAGCTAGCGCTTCATTTTCACGTAAGACATAAAAATCCAAATCTAAGCCTTTGTAATTTTCTCCAAAATGAATGTAATCGCCTATATTAATTGTTATGTCATAATTATTTAAAGGATTTTTCACTTCCCAATCCCAACGAGTATAACCATTTTTTAAGTCTTCACTACCCATTAATCTGCCGTTAGACACTTCCATTAATCCATTTGGAACTGCTACTTTAATAGTAGCGCCTAAATCAGGTTCATCAGATTGTGTGTCTTTACACGGGAACCACAAACTGGCACCTGTTCCTTGAACTGCAACGCCTACCCAATCTTTACCTTTACTGTCAGTACTGTAAACAAATCCACCATCCCATGGCGCCCTCTTAGCAATTATAGGGCTTCCAGAGTAGTAAAAACGTAGTTTATTTTGGGAATCTGTAATTAGTTCTTTTCCTAAATTAATGAATACAGCATCAAATTCCCTCTTGTATTTTAATTTTTTATTATTAAAAACGATACTATCGATATGCATGTTTTCAAATAAATCCAATTGGATTTTCTTCGTATTTGATAGCACTTTAAAAGTAATTTCATTATATCCTTTAATAAATTTTTCAGTAGGAGTAACTTTTACATTTAAATCATATCGCAAAATATCAAAGCAAGTTCTTTCAATTCTCAAGCTACCTTTTAAGGAGTCCTTTCTTGTTGTAGGTTCCTGTGCAAAAAGTTGAAAGGATACAGTTATTAGTACTAATAAAATGGATTTTTTTCTCATGAATTATTAATTATTCAATTCTATTTCTATACTTGTAAAACCCCCATATTAAATTTCTTTTCAATAGGCGAGTGGTTGGCTGCTTCAATACCCATAGAAATCCAAGTTCTAGTGTCTAATGGATCTATAATTCCGTCAGTCCATAGTCGGGAAGCCGCGTAATATGGTGAAACTTGTTCGTCGTAACGGGATTTTATTTTATCAAACACTTCTTTTTCTTTCACTTCATCAACAGTTTCTCCTTTTGCTTTAAGTGAAGAAGTCTCTATTTGAGCCAATACTTTTGCCGCTTGTGTTCCACCCATAACGGCTAATTCGGCACTTGGCCAAGCGAAAATTAATCTCGGATCGTAGGCTTTTCCACACATAGCATAATTCCCTGCTCCATAAGAATTACCAACTATAACGGTAAATTTGGGAACCACAGAATTAGCCACTGCATTAACCATTTTTGCACCATCTTTAATAATTCCTCCATGTTCCGATTTTGAACCTACCATAAATCCAGTTACATCTTGAATGAAAACTAAAGGTATTTTCTTCTGGTTACAGTTGGCAATAAAACGGGTTGCTTTATCAGCTGAATCGGAGTAAATTACTCCACCAAACTGCATTTCTCCGGTTTTTGATTTTAAAACAGTGCGTTGATTTGCAACTATTCCTACTGCCCATCCATCAATTCTGGCATAACCTGTTATTATTGTTTGTCCATAACCCTCTTTATAGGTATCGAATTCAGAATTATCAACCAATCTATTGATAATTTCCATCATATCGTATTGATCGTTTCTTGCTTTTGGCAAAATCCCGTAGATTTCTTTTTCATCAAATGCAGGTTTTTGAGATTTTTCTCTGTTATAACCTGCTTTATCAAAATCGCCAATTTTAGAAACGATATTTTTAATTCGGTTTAATGCGTCTTTGTCGTCTTTAGCTTTATAATCGGTTACTCCGGATATTTCACAATGGGTAGTTGCTCCTCCTAAAGTTTCATTGTCAATAGCTTCACCTATCGCAGCTTTCACTAAATAGCTTCCTGCTAAAAAGATACTTCCAGTTTTATCCACAATCATGGCTTCATCACTCATGATAGGAAGGTAAGCACCTCCTGCAACACAACTTCCCATAACGGCTGCAATTTGGGTAATTCCCATGCTGCTCATTTGTGCATTATTTCTGAATATTCTACCAAAATGCTCTTTGTCTGGAAATATTTCACCTTGTAAAGGTAAATATACACCTGCAGAATCAACCAAATAGATTATTGGTAGGCGGTTTTCCATAGCAATTTCTTGCGCTCTTAAATTCTTTTTTCCGGTAATTGGAAACCAAGCTCCTGCTTTTACAGTTGCATCATTGGCCACAACAATACATTGTTTGCCTTTGATATATCCAATCTTAACAACCACACCTCCTGACGGACAACCGCCGTGTTCTTCATACATTCCGTAACCTGCAAACCCACCAATTTCAAGACTCTTTGAATTGGCATCAAGTAAATAATCAATTCGTTCGCGAGCAGTCATTTTGCCTTCGCTATGTAATTTTTCAATACGTTTTTCACCGCCACCTAATTTAATTTTAGCAAATTTTTGCTTTAAATCGGTGATCAATAGTTTGTTATGATCTTCGTTTTTATTGAAATTAATATCCATATGATTGCTGAAATTCGGTTATATATGAGTACGCTAAATTACTAAAATGAACGATATAAATGGGGAATTTATTTTTACAAACTAATTATAATTCTCAAATGTTAATAATATATATAAAAAAGTATATTTTTGTTCTCTTTTGATTTAAGTAGTAATAGAATTATTTAATGATAAATTTAGTATTAATTATAATTTGTTAACGTTAAGCTAACATTGAAAGAATATATTTGTCCATTAAAAAATAATAAATCTTAATTTATGAATGCTAATAGTATTTTTCAGTTTTTAATTCCTAAAGACAAAAAGTTTTTTCCATTATTTGAAGAGGCTTCTAAAAATTTGATTTTAATTGCAACAGAACTTCATGAGGCAGTCAACGCTCCTTTAAAGGAACGGGAGGAAATCTTTCAAAAAATGACTGATTTAGAAAGTAAAATCGAAGATATTACGCGTCAAACCAATTTAGAATTAAGTAGAAATTTTATTACCCCATTTGATAGAGAAGATATCTATTTGCTAATTACTGCCATTGATACAGTTGCCGGGAATTTGAATGGAGCTGCTAGTAGAATGAAATTATATCAAGTAGACAAAATCACAAAATCAATTAGAAAATTGACTGAAATTAATTTAGAAGCGTGTCAAAACATCGATATAGCAGTTAAAGAATTGAGAAATTTCAAGAAAGTTAAAAATATCACTGATGCTTGTGCTAGAATCAACAAATTAGAAAATAAATCGGATAACGTTTATGACAAGGCGGTTTCTGAATTATTTGAAAATGAAACGGATGCTAAAAACATCATTAAATATAAAGAAGTATTATCTGTTTTAGAATCCGCTACAGACAAATGTAAAAATGCAGCGAGTGTATTAGAATCTATTGCGGTTAAACATTCATAAACCCCTCAGAAATTTCTGAATATTCATTATGGAATTTAATATACTTATCCTTATTATCGTTTTAGCCTTACTTTTTGATTATATCAATGGTTTTCACGATGCGGCTAATTCTATAGCTACTATTGTTGCGACTAAAGTGCTTACTCCATTTCAAGCGGTAGTCTGGGCCGCCTTTTTTAATTTTGTTGCCTATTGGGTTTTTGGTTTTGGAGTAGCAGATACTGTGGCTAAAACTGCCCATACAAGTAGTATTAACTTAACAGTGATACTCGCAGGAATAATTGCAGCGATTATTTGGAACTTAATTACATGGTGGAAGGGAATTCCTTCTTCTTCCTCTCACACTTTAATTGGTGGTTTTGCTGGAGCAGCAATAGCTCATGGATTTAGGGATGTAACAGATCCTGAACATGCTGGATTTAAAATTGTCAACTGGTTTAAAGCCGCAAAAGAAGGGGAACTTTTACCTTCAGGCGTTATGATAGTGGTACTATTTATCCTCTTTGCTCCTTTATTAGGAATGATAATTTCTTATTTTATTTCATTATGGATGATCTATTCCTCTAAAAAGAATATAATGCCAAAATTATTTACTATTGCCTTAATGGTGGTAGCGGTTTTGTTTTTAAATTCTGTTTTAAAATACGATATAGATCCAAAAGATGCTCGATTTGAAAGTAACTTTTTATCAATTATAACTTATCCAGCCAACATAAAGTGGTTATTAGTTGGTATTGTATTTTTCAGCTTGGCACTATTTAACTTGGTTTTTAGTAGTTTTTCTTTCTCAAAATCGGAGGCTATTCTGAAGAAAATGCAATTATTATCATCTGCTGCATTTAGTTTAGGGCATGGTGGTAATGATTCTCAAAAAGTAATGGGTATAATAGCAGCTGCTGTTGCAGTGTATATAAAAACAAATCCTAATGTTGATTTATCTGCAGGATGGTTGGATTTAAATGTTGTTTTACCTTCTGAAAGTAATGGAGTTAAAATTGACGGTTCAATTCCCTCTTGGATTCCACTAACTTGTTACTCCGTTATTGCTTTAGGTACTTTGAGTGGTGGTTGGAAAATTGTAAAGACCATGGGGTCTAAAATTACTAAAGTAAATGCTTTTGAAGGTGTTGTAGCTGAATCTGCAGGGGCTTTAACTTTATTTATGACTGAGCATTTTAAAATCCCAGTTTCTACAACTCATACTATTACTGGTTCAATTATTGGAGTTGGAATCACAAAAAGAGTTTCGGCTGTTCGATGGGGAGTTACCGTAAGTTTAATTTGGGCTTGGGTTCTTACTATTCCAATTTCTGCTATTTTAGCAGCTCTCACCTATATGCTACTGTCTTTATTTATATAACAAAAAAAACATCTTAAGAAATTAAGATGTTTTTTTTGGGCTATTTATTATCAAATTATTTTCCTGAATCTCGAACCAATCTTTTTAAGATAGCCCATTGTTTTAGAGCTTCACGAGCTTCTACGGCAGGATATCCTAACATCGTTTTTCCAGCTTCTATGTCTCCAGTAACTCCTGATCCAGCACCAACAATTGCGCCACTACCAATTGTGGTATGGTCTTTTATAGAGGCGCTTCCGCCAATGATTACTCCATCGCCCAAAGTTACAGATCCCGCTAAACCAGAATTACCTGCCATGATACAAAAACGTCCTAAAACACTATTATGACCAATTTGAACTAAATTATCAATCTTACAACCATCTCCAACAATTGTGGAGCTAAATTTACCTCTATCTACACATGAGTTCGCCCCAATTTCAACCCAATTCCCAATAATAACATTACCAATTTGCGGAATTTTCACTAATCCTCTTTCTGGACATGGTCGAAAACCAAAACCATCAGCACCTATGGTCGCGTTAGGGTGAATGATACAATCAGTTCCTAAATGACAACGTTCTCTCATTACAGCTCCAGACCAAACAACCGTATTTTTACCGATAGTACATTCATCTAAAATGGTAACATTTGAATATAAAGTAACATTTTCTCCAAGAACCACCTTCGGACCTACATAGCATCCAGCGCCAATTCGAGTTCCTTTTCCAATTGTAGCCGAGGCATCAATTGTTGCTGAAGGGTGAATTTCAGTATTGAAAATAGGAGTAGGAGGGGCAAACAATTCTAGTACTTGAGACATTGCCAAATCCGCATTTTTTACTTTAATAAATGCACGATTATTACCTGGTTCAATAGAAATATCTTGGTTTACAACAGCCACACAAGCTTTCGAAGTTTCCCATAATTTCTCATATTTTTTATTACCAATAAACGAAATTTCGGAAGTTGAAGCACGTTCCAATTGCTCAGGAGCTGTGATTACTTGCGTCGTATTTCCAATAATTTCTCCCTGAAGGATTTTATTGATTTGTTCTAAGGAATAGTTCATTAGTGTAAATTTAATTTATAAAATAAGGTATTTTAGATAACATTTGCAACATTGAAGAAAAATTTAAAGATTATAAGATTGAAAAATTTAAAGATTTAAAAGAGGGAAAGATTTGAAAATAATTAATTTTACGATTCATTTCAAACAACTATTTATAACCTATAGCTTGTAACTTATCAATTACTTTTCTTCTTTTTGCCCCATCATCATTAAAAATGATTTCAAAAATTCATCTATATCGCCATTTAAAACGCCATCCACATCGCTGCTTTCATAACCGGTGCGGACATCCTTAACTAATTTGTAAGGTTGCATTACGTAGTTTCGAATTTGAGAACCCCATTCAATTTTCATTTTTCCTGCTTCGATATCGGCTCTTTGTGCTTGTTTCTTTTTTAATTCAATTTCATACAATTGAGATCGTAACATTTGCATCGCACGCTGGCGGTTGTCTTGTTGCGATCTAGTTTCGGAACATTGAATTTGTATACCTGTTGGCTTGTGAACCAATTGAACTTTGGTTTCTACCTTATTTACATTTTGACCTCCGGCACCACTAGATCTAGAAGTGGTAATTTCTATGTCGGCAGGGTTGATATCAATTTCAATACTATCGTCAACTAACGGATAAACATAAACCGATACGAATGAGGTATGTCGTTTTGCATTACTATCAAAAGGGGAAATTCTCACCAATCGATGCACTCCATTTTCGCCTTTTAAATAGCCAAAGGAATAATCGCCTTCAAATTCTAATGTAACGGTTTTAATACCCGCAACATCACCTTCTTGGTAGTTTAATTCCTTTATTTTATATCCTGATTTTTCACCCCACATCATGTACATTCGCATTAACATTGAAGCCCAATCACAACTTTCTGTTCCACCTGCACCAGCTGTTATTTGAATCACCGCACTTAACGTGTCTCCCTCATCAGAAAGCATGTTTTTAAACTCAATTGACTCAATATGTGAATTCGTCAAATGGTATTGTTCGTCTAATTCTTCGGTAGTTAATTCGCCTTCTTTATAAAATTCGTAAGCCAATTGCAATTCTTCGGCCATATCATTGGCTTTATTGTAATCGTCTACCCATTTTTTCTTGGATCGAAGGTTTTTTACAAACATTTCCGCTTCTTTTGGATGGTTCCAAAATTCAGGAGCTAACGTCTTTTCTTCCTCGTTGGTAATCTCAATTAATTTGGCATCAACGTCAAAGATACCTCCTCAACGCACCAAGGCGCTCCACAATACCTTTAATTTGTTCGGTAGTTGTCATAAATTATACTAATTTTGTGTAGCAAAAATAGGAAATTTTAATCAAGAGGCAACTAGACGCTCTTGTATTTAATAGAATCAATATGGATATTAATTTAGTTAGCGATACCGTAACCAAGCCTTCACAGGAAATGTTACGTTTTATGTTTCAAGCAGAAGTAGGAGATGATGTTTACAAACAAGATCTTACTGCGATAGAACTAGAGAACAGGGTAGCACAATTTTTTGGTTTTGAGGCAGGTTTGTTTTTTCCTTCAGGCACCATGGCCAATCAAACGGCGATTAAATTGCACACCCAACCTGGTGAACAATTAATTGCTGACAAATGGGCTCATGTATATAATTATGAAGGTGGTGGAGTTTCTTTTAACAGCGGAGTTTCCTGTTGTTTGTTAGATGGAAATCGCGGAATGATTACTGCAGAACAAGTTTCTGGAGCAATTAACAATCCGGAGTTTTATCACAGTCCGTTAACCAGTTTGGTTTGCGTTGAAAACACGACTAATAAAGGCGGTGGAGCTTGTTATGATTTTAATGAATATATAAAAATACGCCAAGTTTGCGATGAAAATAATTTGAAATTTCATTTGGATGGCGCTCGCATTTGGAATGCTTTGGTTGCAACCAATGATAATCCTTCCGATTATGGAAAAGTATTTCATACGATGTCAGTTTGCTTTTCGAAAGGTATGGGAGCACCGGTGGGTTCAGTTTTATTATCAGATAAAGTAACCATTAATAGAGCACTTAGAATCAGAAAGATACTTGGAGGAGGAATGCGACAAATAGGCTATTTAGCAGCCGCAGGTTTATTTGCCTTAGAGCATAATATTGTTAGATTAGCTGAAGACCATCGTCGTGCAAAGGAATTGGGAGTTTTATTGAATAATTTACCATGGGTAGCATCTGTAGAACCGGTTGAAACCAACATTTTAATTTTTTCTGTTCAGACTTCTGTTGACGAAAATCAATTGATGGAAAAATTAAAGCAAAAAGGCATTGCAATTAGTTCAATGGGACACGGAAAATTAAGAATTGTCACTCATTTAGATTACCGAGAAGTAATGCACAGTTATGTTTTGGAGACTTTAGAAAAGTTGGAAGTTTAAGAAAAAAAATGAATTATTATTTTTTAATTTGATATTAAATTAAATTAAATTAAATTAAATATATTTGCTTAAAATTCGATTTTAAAAAGCTGATAATGTTGATATTGCATTCAATTTAATAACATTAACTATGAAAAAATATTATATAATTTTCATTTCATTATTTTCCTTTGTATGTTTTTCACAAAATGACGGTAGTTTAGATACTTCATTTGGAAGTGGTGGAATTGTTATTAATGATGCATTTACATCAACAGGAGCTGACTTAACTATTCTCAGTGATGGTAAAATTCTGGTTGCAGGATATTTAAATTCAATAACTTTAAGACGTTACAATCCTGATGGTACTCCTGACACTACTTTTAATCCAGTTAACACGGGTGTTTTCGGAGGAGTTTCCAGTATGGTACTTCAACCCGATCAAAAAGTTCTTGTTGCAGGGCTTTCAACATCGCTTACAGGATTTATTATTCGATTCAATCAAGATGGAACTCTAGACACCAACTTTGGTGTTGGAGGTATTGTAAACACTAGTTTTTATAACATTACAAAAATTAAATTAAATTCTAATACCAATAAATTAATTATTGGAGCAGTTACTAGAGTTGGTACCAACAACTATTTTTCAATTGCTCGTTATAATTCAAATGGTTCAATCGATACTACTTTTAATAATAATGGTGTTTTAACTTTTCCAACTGCTTACTCATTTCCTAAAATTTCTGATATTAAATTTGACTCTTCAAATCGAATAGTAGCTTGCGGTTCATATCATTTTGATTCAAATTTGTATTCGTCTTTTGCAACTGACAATTTCTTATGTAGAGTAAATAATGATGGAACGTTAGACAATTCTTTTTCAGACGATGGTATTTTGATAGTCGATAAGGGCACCTATAATTCTGAAAAATTTAATGAATCCAATGCTATCATTTTGAAAAGTAATGGATCGATATTAATTGCTGGAACTAAAGGAACTGATCCAAGTTCAGGAAGAAATTTTGCATTGTACGAAGTAAATTCAATTGGTGTTTTAACCAGTCCGAACATGCCTTTACAATTTAATGTGGTAAATAATAAATCGGATATAGCGAGTTGTATGGCCGTTGATAATTTTGGTAAAATAGTTTTGGCTGGAAAGTCAGGTAATGGGAGTTTACAAAATAGTTTTTCTTTGCTAAGATTAAATTCAGATTATACGGTTGATACCACTTTTGGAACTAATGGTGTTGTGACCACATTTTCTGAATTAAATGACAATAGATTGAATAATATAGCTATCCAAACCGACAATAAAATTGTTGCTGTTGGAACCATTAAATTAGGTTCAAACGCTTCTTTTCAAGATAAAATGTCCCTGGTGCGTTATTTAGGAACAGCGTCTTTAGGAAATTCACAATACAATCATAATGAATTTCAGGTTTATCCTAATCCAGTTTCTAATAAATTGAATCTTCAGGTTTCTAATTTTTCGAGAGATAATTACAATTATGAAATTTCAGA
Organism: Bacteroidota bacterium; assembly: GCA_947460615.1. GTDB lineage: Bacteria > Bacteroidota > Bacteroidia > Flavobacteriales > Flavobacteriaceae > Flavobacterium. The sequence goes on along the minus strand of CANHHG010000019.1, from coordinate 6,359 downwards.
TATCAATGGCCGAATAATGATTAAAGGCGCTGTTGAACAAGAAAATACCGTGATTGATTTAGATAACTTATCCAAGGGAATTTATATCATAAAGACTTCTAATAATTCAACACCTAAGAAAATAATTAAAAATTAGATTAATCTCTTATTAATAGTATTCTTCGCTTTCAAAATTCATTATTAATTCGAGCACTTTTTAAATCTTCTAATAATTATGAGGATTTTAGCGGACTATTCATTTCAAATTTTGCCTAAATATTCAATTCCAATTATCTAATTTATTTCGTAAATTTGCACCACATTAAAAAAACTATAAAAAATGGAAAACGGGATATACGCTAAATTCAATACCACAAAAGGGACGATTTTAGTAAAACTTACACACGATTTAACGCCTGGAACAGTTGGAAACTTCGTGGGCTTGGCAGAAGGAAATCTTGAGAATAAGGTTAAACCTCAAGGAAATAAATATTACGACGGATTGAAATTTCACCGAGTAATTCCTGATTTTATGATTCAAGGTGGTTGTCCACAAGGAACTGGAACTGGCGGACCTGGTTATAGCTTTGACGATGAATTTCATCCAACACTAAAACACAATCGTCCAGGAGTTTTATCAATGGCAAATTCTGGTCCTGCAAGTAATGGCTCTCAATTTTTTATTACTCACGTTCCAACGGAATGGTTGGATAATAAGCACACCGTTTTTGGCCATGTGGTAGAAGGACAAGATATTGTTGATGCCGTTGCTCAAGGAGATTCTTTGGATTCAATTGAAATTGTAAGAGTAGGGGATGAAGCTCAAAAATGGAATGCAATTGAGGCTTTCATCACTTTTAAAGGTGTTAGAAACAAACGTGACGCTGCCTTAAAAGCGGAAGCAGAAGCAAAAATGGAACAATTAGCTGCTGGATTTGATAAAACAGATAGCGGTTTGCGTTATAAAATGATCCAAAAAGGAAATGGTAAAAAAGCAGAAAATGGGAAAACGGTTTCTGTTCATTATACAGGTCAATTAGAAGACGGAAAAGTATTTGATAGTTCTTACCCTAGAAAAAAACCAATTGAATTTCCATTGGGAATGGGGAATGTAATTGAAGGTTGGGACGAAGGAATTGCGTTGTTGCAAGTGGGTGATAAAGCTCGTTTTGTTATTCCATCTGATTTGGCTTATGGTACTCGTGGTGCAGGTGGAGTAATTCCTCCAAATGCAACTTTAATATTTGATGTTGAATTAATGGACGTGAAATAAAACGGTATTAATTTAATTGTTTAGACTTTTTATTATCCCAATGACAAACTGTTATTGGGATTTTTTATTATTTTTACCAAAATTGATGACTATATGAAAACAAAATTTATACTTCTTACTTCTTCATTATTTTTATTTTCGTGTGCTGCCAAATCGGTGGTTGCTGATACTTCAAAAACTCCTGCTCCTCAAGAAATCAAAGTAGTTCAAGAAGTAGTCTCAGTTGAAAATGCGGTAGTTCCAGAAACTAAATCAGTTCCAAAAAATATGGTTATGTTTACAAGAGAACTTTACGAGAGTAAAAACCTTTACGAAAATAGTTGCAACAAATGTCATAGCCTTTATGCTCCCAATGAATTCACTAAAGAACAATGGCCAAAAATCTTGAAAAGTATGCAGAAAAATGCAGAGCTAAGTGATTCTCAAATTTTAGGTATTCAAGATTATATCAATTCTCAAATTTAATTCATAAAAAAAAACGGAAGCTATTAACTTCCGTTTTTTTTGCGATGAATATAAATTAAATATCATCAAAGTCAATATCTGTAAAACTTGAGGAAGAAGGTGTTTCGCTAACTTCAATTTTATCAGTAGTATATTCCTTTTTGAAATCTTTTTGATGTCTTTCAGAAATAACTTCTTCTCCTTTGTGGTTTAAAACATAAGAAGTCATTTCATCTAATATTTCTGCAAAAGCATTAAAATCTTCTTTGTACAAATATATTTTATGTTTTTTGAAGTGAAAAGATCCATCTTCTTCTGTGAATTTTTTGCTTTCAGTAATCGTGATATAATAATCATCTGCTTTTGTAGCTCTAACATCAAAGAAATACGTTCTTCTTCCTGCTCTCAAAACTTTAGAAAAGATTTCCTCTTTTTCTAACATATCATTTTCTCTCATAATCGTTTTTAAGTTTAATTACATTTCAAAAATGATAAAAAAAGGAATAATAAACAAGATTTATTTTAAATCTTTTTCAGAAAGTTGTTTCAAATACAACTCTTTGTAATAGCCTTCTTCGTTTACTAATTGATTATGAGGTCCTTGTTGGATTATCAATCCCTCTTCAATAATTATAATATTGTCCGCATTTTTAGCTGATGAAACTCGATTACTAACAATTATAGTAGTTTTATTTTTACAATACTCTTTAAGATTACTCAAAATAATCTCTTCGGTTTCGGTATCAACGGCAGATAAACAATCGTCTAGTAATAAAATGGCAGGATCTTTAATTAAGGCTCTTGCAATAGATACTCTTTGTTTTTGCCCACCAGACAAGGTAATTCCTCTTTCGCCTAAAATGGTGTCGTATTGGTTGGTAAAATTGATAATGTTGTCATGAACCGCGGCTTGTTTAGCAACAGCAATTATCTCCTCTTCAGTGGCGTTTTCTTTGCCAAATTTGATATTATTTTTAATAGAATCGGAAAATAAAAAGGCGTCTTGGGGTACAATTGCGATACTATTTCTTAAATCAAATAAGTTTACAGAATCAATTGGTTTCCCATCGATTAATATTTTTCCACTACTCACATCGTATAGACGACTAATTAATGTTAAAATACTCGATTTTCCTGATCCTGTTTTTCCTAAAATCGCTAGGGTTTCTCCTTTTTTAACTTTAAAAGAAATAGTATTTAGCGCTCTGATATTCGTATCATCATAAACAAAGGAAACATCTTCAAATGAAATTTCACCATTGATTTCGGTATTTGTTTTAGAGTTATTTCTAATCTCAGGAACGATTTTCAAAAATTCATTGATCCGTTTTTGAGACGCCTCAGCCTCTTGGACCATAGATGAAATCCAACCTAAAGAGGCAACTGGCCAAGTTAACATGTTTACGTAGAGAATAAACTCTGCGATTACTCCAATACTTTTTATAGTCCCATTGATATATAACATACCTCCAAAGTAGATAACCACCAAGTTGCTAACACCAATCAATGCTAACATTAAAGGCCCAAATAGCGATTGAACTTTAGCTAAACTCATACTTTTTTCTTTGCTCTCTAAAGACAAATTGTACAAATTCATCTCTTGCTGCTCCTCTAAAGAATAGGCTTTTACGACTCGAATTCCACTGAAAATTTCTTGAGTAAAACTGGATATTTTAGATAAATATTGTTGGAAAATAGTACTTCGTTTGTTTATTTTTTTGCTCAATTGAAAAATCGCATAAGATAAAATAGGAAGGGGGAGTAGGGTGTATAAAGTTAATTCTGGAGAAACATTGTACATATAAACGATAACAATCGCAAATCGGATAAAAGTGTTAATGGTATACATTACAGCGGGTCCGACATACATTCTTACTTTTCCAACATCTTCACTTATTCGATTCATTAAATCGCCGGTCCGGTTTTGTTTGTAAAAAACTTGACTTAGATTTTCATATTGTTGGAATACTTCATTTTTTAGATCAAATTCAATAAGTCTTGACATTACAATTAATGTTTGTCGCATCAAAAAGGTTAGAAAACCAGCAATTATAGTGGTAACGATGATGATGATTACATTATGAAGTAATTCATTTCTAATTATTAGGGTATCGGCAACATTTGATTTGGAAAACCTTTCAATAGATTCAAATGATCTACTGATTAATTTAGGTGTAAATAATGAAAAAATCTGTGCAATTATCGTAATTAAAATACCAAGTAGAAATCGGTATTTATATTTAATAAAATACTTATTAAGGTATTGTAATTCTTTCATTAGGTGATGAAAATTTTATATTTAAATTGAAATACGAAATAGCAAAATTCCGATTGCAAATATATAGCTTTTAAAGGATTATTTTTTTAAAGTCATTTCTTAATTTCAATTTAATAGTAGTGCTGCAGTCAATTTTAATATTATTTGCAAAATGACATTTGTAATTCACTTTTTTATGAAAAATAATACTATTTTTGCACCGTCAAAGATTTTTTTAATAATAATCAAACAAGTTCTTACCAAGTGTTAAATAGAAGACATATCCGCGTTAAAGTAATGCAATCGATATATGCGATGCATCAAAATGGTTCTGATAGTATTGAAAAACAAGAGAAATTCTTGCTTTACAGTGCTGATAATATTCTGGATTTGTATCTAGTAATGTTGTCTTCTTTAATAGAAATTGGAAAAAAAGAAGCCACCTTTATTGAAAAATCATCTCAAAAACACATCACCACTTCAGAAGAAAGAAATCCCAATAAAAAATTCATTAACAATAGTATTCTTCAATTATTATCCAATAATAACTCTTTGAATAAAGTCATTGTAGATAGAAAAATCAATCATTGGGAATTAAACGACGAATATTTAAAAATTCTTACGGAAGCTATTAAAGAAAGTGATTTGTACAAAAAGTACATGTCAAATGAAGTGAATAATTTTGAAGAGGACAAGCAATTTATCCTGACTGTTTTCACTGATATTATTGTTCCAAACGATAAATTCTACGAGTTTTTAGAAGACAAAAATTTAACTTGGATTGACGATATCCCGGTTGTAAATACGCATATCGTTAAGCAGTTAAATTCAATTAAGTCAATCAAAGACACTTCCTTTTCTGTCCCTAAAATTTTTAAAGATCAAGAAGACAAAGAGTTTGTATCCGATTTATTCAAAAAAACAGTGTTAAATGAACTTGAATTTGCTAAAGAATTCGTTGATAAAACACCCAATTGGGATTCTGAACGAATCGCTGAATTAGACACCATTGTTTTAAAAATGGCAATTTGTGAGTTTTTGAAATTCCCTTCTATTCCCGTGAAAGTTACAATTAATGAATATTTAGAGATTGCAAAAGAATATTCTACACCAAAAAGTAGTATTTTTATCAATGGAATTTTGGACAACCTTGTTAAAGATTTTTCCACTAAAAATAAATTAAATAAAATAGGAAGAGGTTTAATGTAATATTTTTAATTATGATTAAAAAAACAATAATTCTGGCTTCAATAAGTTCAATATTACTATTTGGAGCTTGCAAGAAAAAAGTAGATGCTAATTCAGAGCAACATTCAGCGATTTCTAATCCTGCTCAACTAGGAATTCCTGAAATGGAAAAACGGGTAGTTCCTGCAGATGGAAAATATCCAGAAATGACTTTTACAACAACAGAGCATGATTTTGGCTCAATTGAAGCTAATTCGACAGTGAATTATTCTTTCAAGTTTAAAAACACAGGTCAAGCTGATTTAATTATTTCAAGAGCTTTTGGTTCCTGCGGATGTACTATTCCTGAATATCCAAAAGGTCCAATTAAAGTGGGTGAAACTGGGAAAATTGATGTTTCATTCAATTCGGCTAACAAACACGGAAACCAGCAAAAATCAGTTACGATTTATACCAATACGAAAGAGGGTGCTGAATCATTATCAATAACTGCTTCAATTAAAGAGTAATTAATTAAGACTAAATAAACAAAACTATGGAATCATTACAATCTTTTATGCCTTTTATATTAATGTTCGTTGTTATCTATTTTTTTATGATTAGACCACAACAAAAAAGAGCGAAACAAGAAAAAGAGTTTGAAAGCGCTTTAAAAGTAGGCGATAAAATTATTACTAAAAGTGGTATTCACGGAAAAATTGCTGAATTAGCTGACACGACTATTGTTATTGAAACCATGTCAGGTAAATTAAAAATGGAGCGTTCTGCAATCTCAATGGAAATGACTGCTTCATTAAACAAAAAATAAGTCATTTATTTTGATAAAAAAGCCACGTTTTGCGTGGCTTTTTTTATTTAATCTAATTGCAACAGATTTATTATTTCTGTTTGCTAAAATCGACTGATGCCGTTAGCTGAGCAATCTTAACAATAACTTCAGTTGCTTTTTGCATACTTTCAACAGGAACATATTCGTATTTACCGTGAAAATTATGACCCCCTGCAAAAATATTCGGACAAGGAAGTCCCATGTAAGACAATTGAGAGCCGTCAGTTCCACCACGAATTGGTTTAATTAAGGGTTTGATCCCCAATTCGCGCATCGCTTTTTCGGCAATATCAACAATATATTTCACCGGCATCACCTTTTCTTTCATATTATAATATTGATCTTTTACCTCCGCTATACAAATGTCTTCACCAAATTGTTTAGCGTAT
>CANHHG010000018.1 GCA_947460615.1 Bacteroidota bacterium | reverse complement strand
ATTATTGAAATTAGTTAAACAATTTATATCTTTACACTCTCAAATAAATACTAATGGAAAAGGAGTTTTCTGAAATTGAAATTGATAGAATAATCGAAATGGCTTGGGAAGACCGAACCACATTTGATTCTATTTTAATGCAATTTGGCCTTAAAGAGCAGGAAGTCATCGATTTAATGCGAAGAGAAATGAAACCCTCAAGTTTCAGAATGTGGCGTGCGCGAGTTCAAGGACGCAAAACAAAGCATGAAAAACTGCGTGATTTTCGTGAAGGCCGATTTAAATGTACCCGCCAGAGACAAATAAACAATAATAAAATAGCTAAAAGATAAATGAAAAACATAGTAATCATTGGCGGAAGCAAAGGAATTGGAAATGCAATTCTAAAACAAGTAATTGAAAATAATAAGGTTATAAATATCAGTAGAAATCTTCCTGAAATATCCCATCCCAATTTAACCAATTTTCAATTGGACGTTTTGGCTTCAGAACTTCCCGATATTGATCAAGTTGATGTTTTAATCTACTGTCCTGGTTCAATCAATTTAAAACCAATTATGAGTTTGGGAATTGATGATTTTAGAAACGATTTTGAAATTAATGTAATAGGAGCTGTAAAATCAATTCAAAAATATTTACCAACACTAAAAAAAGGAACAAACCCTTCAATAATACTATTTAGCACCGTTGCAGCAAAATTAGGAATGCCTTTTCACGCAAGTATTGCAACAGCAAAATCGGGTGTGGAAGGTTTGGTAAAATCTCTTGGAGCTGAATTAGCACCAACAGTTAGAGTAAATGCAATTGCACCAACAATAACTGAAACCTCTTTATCTGCAGCTATACTTCGGAATGACAGAATGAAAGAAAACATGATTGAAAGACATCCAATGAAAGGATATTTAAACCCAGAAGAAGTTGCAGGGATGGCTGAATTTTTAATTTCGGATAGTGCAAAATCAATATCCGGACAAGTTTTCGAAATGGATTACGGAATTGTAAGTTTTAAAATATAAATAAATAACATTAATGAAAAGTTACGAGAAAATTGAAGTTTACGATACCAAATTAATTAATTCATTATCTGAAAATTACAAAACAATTATAGAAAATTTAGGGGAAGATGTGAATCGTGAGGGATTGCAAAAAACACCTGAAAGAGTAGCCAAAGCAATGCAATTCCTAACCCATGGTTACGATTTAAACCCACTTGAAATATTAAAATCAGCATTATTTACAGAAGATCACCAACAAATGATCGTAGTAAAGGACATTGAAGTTTATTCAATGTGCGAACACCACATGTTACCCTTTTTTGGAAAAGCACACGTTGCTTATATTCCAAACGGGAAAATTGTAGGTTTAAGTAAAATTCCTAGAATTGTAGATGCATTTGCCAGAAGAATGCAGGTTCAAGAAAGATTGACAGACGAAATTAAAAACTGCATACAAGAAGCTTTAAATCCCCTTGGAGTAGCGGTAGTTATTGAGGCTCAACACATGTGCATGCAAATGAGAGGTATTCAAAAACAAAATTCTTTTACAACAACTTCATCATTTACTGGAGCTTTTGAAAAAGATAAAACTAGAAAGGAATTCATCAGTTTAATTTCAAACAAATTGAGTTAATCTAATTATTAAAATTTCATTCTCACCAATTTATTTTTTCCAGCTAAAAAAACGGTATTGGAATTTTGAAATCTTAGGGTGAAAATATCTTTATCATCGGATAATTTATTCCAATTTTCACCTTGATTATTTGAGCTATAAATTCCTGTGGTTCCAACGCTCATGATACTTTCACCATTAGAATCTGGAAAAAATTGAACACAAGAAGCATAACCAAAACCTTGCTTAATGCCAATTAATTTCCAGGTTTTACCTCCGTCAAATGTGATGGCTTTATTAGCATTATTGTCTGATTGTATTTCATAGTTTCCACCCACAACAATTCCTGTTTTTTCATTTAGAAAATCAGCTGAGAAAATTCCAGTCATTGATTGCCCCTGAATAATTGGAGTTTCATAAACTTGCCACGTTTTACAAAAATCATCACTTACAAAAAGTCTAGATTTTTTCCCTCCGGAGACTAAAAACACTTTATCCCCTTTAACACAGATATTTGTATTACTTGCCGCAAATGCTGCCTCTCCTACTTCGAGTTTAGGCAAACTTGCATTTGCTATTTTATTCCATGTAGTACCGCCATCTTCTGTGATAATGATTGAAAAAGTATCTTCAGTTGGATCGCCAATTGCTATTCCTTTCTTATCATCAATGAAGCGAATAGCATCATAAAATACTTTGTCATGTTTCTCTTTATACACTAATTCATAAGATAAATCACGTTTATCTATTTTATACAATAAGGCTGGGTTTCCAACACTTAAAATAAAAATCGATTGCTTTGTTTGGGCAATACTTCTAAACTCAATTTTCATTGAATCTATCTTTATTTCCCTTTCAACACGCTTATTATTAACCAAATCAAAGTAACCAAACCTGTTTTTATCAGCGGCATACCAAACTTTGTTTTTTTCAATTTCAATTGCTCGGATACTTATATTATCCATAAAAAGAGTGTCGATTGAAATGGTAGTACTACTATTATCTGGATTACAAATAATAGCTTTTGAATTAAAGCTAAACAAGATTAAAACAAGAAAAGATAATAGCAATTTCATATTGTAAATTTTAAATAAGCTAAATTACATGATAATTCTTTAAAAGTTTAAGTTTTGTTAAAATTGATAGTTGGCATAGTAATTGGGCATTTTAAAAGGTAGTAATTAATAAAAATCGAAGACCATGAAAACAAAAATCATTATTTTAAGCATTGTAACCTTATTTTTTGTGAATAACATTCATTCACAAAATAGAACTACTGTTAACGGAACAAATTCAGAAATTAGCGACAACTTAGATTTGAAAGCGGTTGCATCAATTTTTGGTGATTCTAAGAATTTAGAGGATTTTGAGAACCGATTGAATGATTCCAAATATAAAATTTCAAATTTGGATTTAAATGAAGACGGTGAGGTTGATTATTTGAGGGTCATTGAATCTGTTGAAGAAAATACCCATTTAATTGTAATTCAAGCAATTTTAGAAACAGATGTATTTCAAGATGTTGCAACAATTGAGGTAGAAAAAGACATCAACAATACTTTGCATATTCAAGTGGTAGGTGATATTTATGTGTATGGAAACAACTATATATATGAACCTGTTTATATCAATTCCCCAATTCTATTTGCTAATTTTTGGGCACCTGATTACAGGATTTATTATTCAAGATGGAATTGGAGAATATACCCAAGATTTCACAATAATTGGCGACCTTATGCAATTTATAGATATCACCGCAATGTTCGTTTGTGGATTAATTATAGAAACCATTATAATTATGTAAATATCAGACGAAGTACTGTGGCTATTAACCTTCATAGAAAGGTGCGTGCCAATAGTTTCGAAACTAGTAACCCCGAACGCTCTTTTGAAAAACGAAATAAAAGCGTAATAAATCGTCATGATTTAGACCAAAATAGAAAACCAAATGAAATCCGTAGAAATAAAAATAACAATTCCGTTTCACCAAGAAATAATGATAAAAGTTCTAGTCCTAGAGAAAATAAAATAAATAATTTGGAGACTCCTATAAAAAATATATCAGAGACTACAACACCCCGAGGTAGTGTAAACAAAGAAAAATCTAACCGAAATCCAACCCCTAGAAAAAATAGCAAACCCAATACAAGACGATAAATATTTGATTTCGAATCTTCTAAAAAGCACCAAAATAATATTAGGTGCTTTTTTATTTATTATAATATTTCAACTTTATTTTAAAAAAAAGACAATCATTAATCAATATTAAATTTTATAGTAATAAATTTGTGGACTTTTTTTAAACTATTTTTATGAGTTCTCATCATCACGATCTTCACAGTAAATTATCATTAGGGGGATTACTAGTTACTTTAGGAATAATTTACGGAGATATTGGAACTTCCCCGTTATATGTTATGAAAGCTATTCTCGGGCTTCATACTATAACCTCAGATATTGTTTTAGGCGGTGTTTCTTGCATATTTTGGACACTAACTTTACAAACAACTTTAAAATATGTATTAATTACATTAAGCGCTGATAATAATGGCGAAGGTGGAATTTTCGCACTTTATGCTTTAGTAAAAAGAACAAAAATTAGATGGCTAATTGTACCCGCAATTATTGGTGGAAGTGCACTTTTAGCAGATGGTATCATAACACCCCCAATATCAGTAGCTTCAGCTGTAGAGGGTATTAGAACCTATTACCCTGATATTAATACGATTCCTATTGTAATTGGAATACTTTTTATACTCTTCACTATCCAACAATTCGGAACAAAATTAGTAGGTAAATTTTTTGCCCCTATGATGTTGGTATGGTTTGGTATGTTAGGAATATTAGGGATTATTCAAATAGTTGGCAATATCGAAGTATTAAAAGCAATAAATCCTTATTACGCAATAAAACTGTTAACCATACACCCAGAAGGTTTTTATGTTTTAGGTTTCGTATTCCTATGTACAACAGGTGCAGAAGCTTTGTACTCTGACATGGGACACTGTGGAAGAAAAAACATTAGAATTAGTTGGATGTTTGTAAAAACTACACTCGTTTTAAATTATTTTGGTCAAGCTGCTTATTTATTACAACATGAAGGTGCCACTTTACAAACATTAGGCGGTAAAAATGGAAACCCGTTCTACTTAATAATGGATAGTTGGTTTTTACCCTTTGGAATTGTAATTGCAACTCTTGCAGCAGTAATTGCTTCACAAGCCTTAATTAGCGGTTCTTTTACATTAATAAATGAAGCAATGAGGTTGAACTTTTGGCCAAAAGTAAAAATTAAATATCCTACGGAACTTAAAGGACAATTGTACATTCCATCCATTAACTGGTTATTGTTTGCTGGATGCATCATGATAGTATTACACTTTGAAGAATCAAGTAATATGGAAGCGGCCTATGGCTTAGCAATTATTTTATGTATGATTATGACAACCATTCTTTTAAATTTTTATATGATTTTAAAAAGAGTTTCATGGATGATAATTGTTCCTTTAATTGCAACCTATCTTATTATTGAATTTAGTTTTTTAATTGCTAACCTAAATAAATTCCCACACGGAGGTTATGTAACACTGTTTATTGCTTTAATGCTCATTGGAATTATGACTATTTGGTATTTTGCTAAGAAAATTAGTAAAAATTATACCAAGTTTGTAAAAATTGATTCATACACAAAAGTATTGGCTGAATTAAGTGCTGATTTATCTATTCCTAAATATGCAACCCATTTAGTTTATATGACTAATGCTAGTCGAACAGACGAAATAGAAGAAAAAGTAATGTATTCTATTTTACAAAAACGCCCTAAAAGAGCCGATTTATATTGGTTTGTACACGTGAATATTCTTAGCGAACCATATAAAACGGAATACAAAGTAACTGAAATTATTAAAGATGATTTATTCAGAATTGATTTTAATTTAGGTTTTAGAGAACCTACAAAAATCAATTTGATGTTCAAGGAAGTACTTAAAGACATGGTGAAAAATGGCGAAGTAGATGTTACAAGCCGTTATGAATCGTTAAATAAAAATAATATTCTTGGTGATTTCAAATTTGTTTTATCAGAGAAATTTTTATCTAACGACAGCGATTTATTATGGCATGAAAAAATTGTGATGAATGCCTATTTCTTAATTAAGAAATTTAGTTTGTCTGAAGAAAAGGCTTTTGGATTAGATAGTAGTTCCGTAAAAATTGAGAAGTTCCCTATGGTATTACACCCACCTGAGAAAATTCATTTAAATAGAGTTGAATAACTATTTTTAGCATCTAAGTACTATAAATATATTAATTCCATTTTGAATTTATAGAAAAATCTCTTCATAAAAAAAGCAGTACATTTGCACTTCAATAAAAAATAATGAGATTACACCGAAATTTAGTTTACACTACTATCGATTCCCTAAATGCCATTTTTAATGAAGGTGAATATGCCGATAAAGTTGTGGCGAGAGCTTTGAAAAAAGACAAACGATGGGGAAGTTCCGATCGAAAGTTTGTTGCTGAAACTATCTACGAAATAGTTCGTTGGAAAAGACTATACGCTGAAATTGCAGAAGTAAAAGAGCCTTTTGACCGAGATAATCTTTGGAGAATGTTTTCTGTATGGGCCGTTTTAAGAGGTTACCCTATACCCGATTGGAGACAATTAGAAGGTACTCCTGAAAGAAAAATTAAAGGTCGTTTCGACGAATTATCAAAAATTAGAGCTTTAAAAGAATCGATCCCTGATTGGATGGATGAACTAGGAGTAAAAGAATTGGGTGAAAAAGTTTGGTCTACTGAAATAACTGCACAAAACCAGCCTGCAAAAGTTATTTTACGTGTAAACACCCTAAAAACTACTCGTGAAAAACTACATTCATTATTGATGGATTTAGATATAGAAACTACTTTCTTAAAAGATCAGCCTGATGCGTTAGTACTAAAAGAAAGAGCCAACGTATTTATGACCGACGCCTTTAAAGAAGGAATGTTTGAAGTTCAAGACGCTAACTCTCAATTAGTTGCTGCATTTTTAGAAGTTCAACCAGGAATGAGAGTTGTGGATACTTGCGCAGGAGCTGGAGGAAAAACACTACACCTAGCCTCATTAATGGAAAATAAAGGCCAATTAATTGCTATGGATTTATATGAAAGTAAATTGAAGCAATTAAAATTAAGGGCAAAAAGAAATGGTGCATTTAATATTGAATACCGAATAATTGATTCTACGAAGGTTATCAAAAAATTGCAAGAAAAAGCCGACCGTGTCTTAATCGATGCGCCTTGCAGTGGTTTAGGAGTATTAAAAAGAAATCCCGATGCTAAATGGAAGTTACAACCTGAATTCATTGATAACATTCGAAAAGTCCAAGCTGAAGTTCTTGAAAGTTACTCAAGAATTGTTAAACCAGGTGGAAAATTAGTTTACGCTACCTGTTCAGTACTACCTTCTGAGAACCAGGATCAAGTGCAAAACTTTTTAAAAAATACCGAAATGGGTAAGAATTTTAAATTGGTAAAAGATACCAAAATTTTAGCTTCAGAATCAGGGTTTGATGGATTTTATATGGCATTACTTGAGCGAAATTCATAATTGCTATTTATACTTGTTTTAAATTAAACTAGATTCACTTTGTAACAATAATTTAATATAAATTTGTTTCCCTCTTTAAAAAATTTTATGAAACATTATTTCGCTTATTTATCAGTACTTTTTTGTCTAAATAGTTATGCACAAATACCTCAAGGATATTATAATACGGCAACAGGAACAGGATATACATTAAAAACACAGCTTTTTAATATTATTAAGAATAATACCAATGCCTTAAATTCTTCATCAAATTATGGTGGTCTGTGGACTTTATTTACACAAAGTGCCTTTAGAGATCGTTATTATGAAAATGACAATACGCTATTAGATGTTTATTCTGAAAGACCAACGGGACCAGACAGCTATAATTTTTCAGCAACTACTCAACAGTGTGGAAACTATACCAATGAAGGTGATTGCTACAATAGAGAACACACTATGCCACAATCGGTGTGGGCTTCTGCCTATCCAATGTATTCTGATGCTCACTTTGTTTTACCAACCGATGGAAAAGTAAATGGAGTTAGAAACGATTTCCCTTATGGAAAAGTTAATGTAGCTTCTTGGACCTCAACAAATGGTTCTAAACTAGGAAGCAATACGAATTCAGGTTATTCTGCAGGTTATACAGGTACTGTTTTTGAACCTTTGGATGAATTTAAAGGGGATATCGCACGATGTCTGCTGTATTTTGCCACAAGGTATGAAGATCAAATTACATCATGGAGTTATACCATGTTTAATGGTACTTCAACTCAAGTGTTTACTAATACATTCACTAATATTTTAGTTACTTGGAATAATTTAGATCCAGTAAGTCCTTATGAAATTGCAAAAAATAATGCTGTTTATAGTTTCCAAGGAAATAGAAATCCCTATATTGATCATCCAGAATATGTTGCAGCAATTTGGAATAGTTCGTTGGAAAACAATACATTTGAATTAGAAAATTCAATTTCAATATATCCAAACCCATCAAATAATGGATCTATTGCTATCAATACTAATACTAAAATTGATGATATTCAATTGATTTCTATTAATGGGCAATTGATAAAAGATTTTAAGAATCCAATTAAAAATAATGAAGTCTATGCTTTAGATAATTTACCTAAAGGCTTCTATTTCTTAAAATTAACATTCAATAATAATTCTGTCACCAAGAAAATAAGTATAAATTAATTTAGAATTATTTTATAAAAAAAACTCCGATTATCATCGGAGTTTTTTAGTATTCTATATTTCAATATTTTAATTGTTCATAGAAATAAGAAATTCTTCATTATTTTTCGTTTTCTTAAATCGATCGTTAATGAAATCCATCGCCTCCACCGGATTCATATCGGAAAGGTACTTTCTCATAATCCACATACGTTGAAGGGTTTTTTCATCTAACAATAAATCATCACGACGCGTACTTGAAGACGTTAAATCAATAGCAGGGAAAATACGTTTATTAGCAATTTTTCTATCCAATTGCAATTCCATATTTCCTGTACCTTTGAATTCTTCAAAAATAACTTCGTCCATTTTAGAGCCTGTTTCCGTAAGTGCGGTTGCAATAATACTCAACGAACCACCATTTTCAACATTACGGGCCGCTCCAAAGAAACGTTTTGGTTTTTGTAGAGCATTCGCATCAACACCACCACTTAATACTTTTCCAGAAGCAGGTTGAACTGTATTATAAGCTCGGGCTAAACGAGTAATTGAATCCAATAATACAACCACATCGTGACCACATTCTACCAATCGCTTTGCTTTTTCCAAAACTATATTAGCAATTTTAACGTGTTCTTGTGGTTCTCTATCAAAGGTGGAAGCAATAACTTCACCCCGTACACTTCGTTGCATATCAGTAACTTCCTCAGGACGTTCATCAATTAATAGTACGATTAAATAAACTTCAGGATGATTGGCAGCGATCGCATTAGCAATATCCTTCAATAACATGGTTTTACCTGTTTTAGGCTGAGCTACAATCATTCCACGTTGTCCTTTACCAATAGGAGAAAATAAATCGATGATTCGTGTAGATATCGTACTTTGCTTTTCTGCAATTCTGAATTTTTCTGAAGGGAAAACTGGGGTTAAGTGTTCAAATGAAACACGATCACGAACTACTTGAGGATCATGACCGTTTATTTTTAATATTTTCACCAATGGAAAGAATTTCTCCCCTTCTTTTGGGGGGCGAACCACTCCCTTTACTGTGTCTCCTGTTTTTAAACCAAATAATCTAACTTGTGAAGTGGATAAATAAATATCATCAGGAGAGGCTAAATAATTATAATCCGAAGAACGTAAAAAGCCATAGCCCTCCGACATCATTTCTAAAACTCCTTCACTCTCAATGATTCCATCGAATTCAAAGTCTGAATGCCCAAAATTATTTTTCTTGCCTTTGAAATTTGGATTTACATTTCCATTTGGAGCTTGATTTTGATTTGGATTCTGATTTGGATTTTGTTTTTGATTAGGATTGTGCTTTTGATTAGGATTTTTAGTTCTTTCTACATTAGATTCTATATTATTATCCTCCGAATTATTAGTTTCAGATGTAGTTTCAGCGGCAGCCTTTGCGGCAACTTTAGCCTCAAAATCTGCTTTTTTAAACTTTACTACTTTTCGATCTTTAGGACTTACTACTGGAGCTTCACCAATTTCAACTTCTTTTTTTTCATAAACTTTTTCAGTAGATTCAGAAAATAAAGAAATCGATTCTGGTTTTTTATCAATAGAAATTCTAGCCCTTTTTGGTTTAGCATCAGTGGTGTTCTCTGTCTTAACTTCAGAAATAGCGGATTGAACTTGTAGAATTTGATTAATTAAAACCTCTTTTTTAACACCGGTAATTTTGGTAATATTGGCTGCTTTCGCAATTTCTTGAAGCTCAGAAAGCTTCATTTCTTTTAATACAGAAATCTCAAACATAAAATGTTATTTGAATTTAATTGTTGTGGAATAATAAATAAAGAATGTGTGATTTTTTTTAAATGAAATCTCCAAAGGATGAAGTACTTACGGATTTGTTATGCAATAATACAAAATATAATTAATAATCATAGTGTTTTTTATATTTTTAATTAATATTTTTGTTTTAACAATTTACAATAATGATTCAAAGAATTCAAACGGTTTATTTATTAATTGCCTTAGTGATTTTAGGAGTTCTCCCTTTTGTTTTTCCACTTTGGAAAACAATTGATGGAAAAGAGTTTCGTTTCATGAGCGATTCTATTTACACTATGATTTTTGGATTATCCACTACATTAACTTTAATTAGTATACTGTATTTTAAAAAAAGACAGCATCAATTTGCATTGAACAGATTGACTATCATATTGAATTTAATTTTATTAGGATTATTTGTATATCGTTCGCTAAATTTATCTGGAGAGGCTGTTCAAGTTTCTGAGAAAGGTATTGGGATGTTCCTTCCTATTGTTGCTATCGTTTTCTTGGCTTTGGCCAATAGAGCCATCAAGAAGGATGAAGATCTCGTAAAATCTGCTGATCGGTTACGATAAACCTATAAACTTAGTTTATTAATGCGAAGAAAAACCCGAACGAAAGTTTGGGTTTTTTTTCGTTTAATAATTATCTCTTACCCAACTCAACAATCTCTAAATTAGTAATTTTTTCACCCTCAATTTCAAATCTTAACATCGTTCGCATTTGGTGAAAACCACTAATTCCTGAAGCACCTGGATTCATATGCAAAAAATCATGCTTTTTATCGTACATTACTTTTAAAATATGAGAATGTCCACAAATGAACAGTTTTGGAGGATTATTCAACATTTCATCCTTAATATTCGGATTGTATTTTCCTGGATAACCACCAATATGAGTAATCCATACCGAAACTCCTTCACACATAAATCGGTTGTGTAACGGAAATTCCATTCGCGCTTTATCGTCATCAATATTGCCAAAAACTGCCCTCAAAGGCTTCAACAACTTTATCGTATCGGTTACCGCCAAATCCCCAATATCTCCTGCATGCCAAACCTCATCCGCTAAATTAACGTATTTCAAAATCGTCTCATCTAGATGACTGTGTGTATCTGAAAGAAGTAATATTTTTCTCAAAATGTTTTTTTTGGAGCTATTTCCAGCTTTTCGTTACAATCTGCGCAAAAAAGCACAGGATTTTCACTTTAATCTGGGCTAGGATTTTGGGGTAAATTTAAACAATCCAAGTCCAAATAAAAAATCCTGTTCAACAACCAACTTTGATCGTTTGCAATTTCGTAGCGAATAAATTAATAAGTATCTTTACCACTTCAAAATAAATCTCTTGAGATATTTTATAAAATTAGCATACAACGGAACAAATTACCACGGTTGGCAAGTTCAACCCAACGCATCGTCGGTACAAGAAACTTTGAATAATGCCCTTTCCGTAATACTAAATTCTGAAATAAATATCATGGGGGCTGGAAGAACAGACACTGGAGTTCACGCGAAAGAAATGTTTGCTCATTTTGACTATGACCCTACTCTTGAAGTTGATTCAACACTTCATAAATTAAATTCCTACCTTCCAAAAGACATTGCGATTTACGATATAATTCCTGTTCATGAAGATGCTCACGCCCGTTTTGATGCCAAAAAAAGAACCTATCAGTACCATATTTCTTCTGTGAAAAACGTTTTCTCTCAAGAAGAAAGTTGGTATTACCACCAAAATTTAGATGTGGAATTGATGAATCAAGCCACTAAAATTCTATTAAACCATACCGATTTTCAGTGTTTTTCAAAAGTAAATACTGATGTAAATACTTTTAACTGTACTATTTATGAGGCGTATTGGAAACAAGAAAACAACCAATTAATTTTTACCATTTCAGCAGATCGATTTTTACGAAATATGGTGCGCGCGATTGTGGGAACCCTAGTAAATATTGGTTTGCATAAAATCACTCTTTCTGATTTTAATTCCATAATTGAAAATAAAAATAGAAATGAAGCTGGTTTTTCAGTTCCGGCGCAAGGGTTATTTCTAACAAAAATTGAATATGATTATTTATAAATGCTTTTTTAAACAAACAATACACGTTACATTACCAAAATAATATGAAAGCAAAAGCATTCGATACCATTGTTTTTAAAAGGATATTAAAATATGCTAAACCCTATAAATGGCGATTTAATAGTGTCATTTTATTTGCAATATTCTTGTCGATTTTTGCCGCATTACGACCTTATTTATTAAAATTAACCGTCGACGACTACATAAAAACCCACGATCAGGTAGGGCTTTTATGGTATGTAATATTAATGGGAATCGTACTTATTCTTGAAGTGCTTTCTAACTTTTTCTTTGTTTATTGGGCAAATTGGCTAGGTCAAGATATCGTAAAAGACGTTCGTGTAAAACTCTTCAAACACATGTTGAGTTTCAAAATGAAATACTATGATACCGCTCCTGTTGGGCAATTAATCACAAGGTCGGTTTCAGATATGGAATCCATTGCAAAAATTTTCAGTCAAGGTTTATTTATGATTGCGAGTGACTTATTAAAAATGATTGTAATTCTATTTTTTATGCTCAAAGAAAATTGGAAATTAACAATTATTGTTTTTATCGCAATGCCAATATTGGTTTTTGTGACTCGAATTTTCCAACGAAAAATGCAAGTAACATTTGAGGAAGTAAGAAATCAAATAGCTAACCTTAATACCTTTGTACAAGAGCGTGTTACGGGGATGAAAATCGTTCAACTATTCAATAGAGAGAATATTGAATATGAAAAATTTAAAGAAATTAATAACAAACACAAAAATGCTTGGGTAAAAACCATTCTTTACAACTCGATCTTTTTCCCAATTGCCGATATTATTTCATCATTAACACTTGGCTTCATCGTTCTTTACGGTGGCTTCCGAATTATTGATGGCGATTCCACAACTACATTTGGGGACATCTTTTCATACACCATGTATATTGGAATGCTATTTAATCCTTTACGTCAAATTGCCGATAAATTTAACGAAATGCAAATGGGGATGATCTCTGCCAATCGTGTTTTTGAAATATTGGATACTAAAGAACACATTCAAGACATTGGAACTATAGAGGCGCCAACATTTGAAGGAGCGATCGAATTCAAAGACGTTAAGTTCAGTTATATTGACAATGAAGAAGTAATAAAAGGAATCAATTTAAGTGTTCAATCTGGCCAAACAATTGCAATTGTTGGAGCAACTGGAGCTGGAAAAACGACAATAATTAATTTACTAAATCGATTTTACGAAATCAATTCCGGAAAAATATATATTGATAATCAGAATATTCACGACTACACCCTGGATTCATTAAGAAAACAAATTGCGGTCGTTTTACAAGATGTTTTCCTATTTGCCGACACAATATTAAACAATATCACGCTTAACAATCCGGAAATTACTCGTGAGCAAGTAGTAACAGCTGCCAAAAAAATTGGAGTTCATGAATTTATCAATAGTTTGCCTGGTGGCTACGATTATAATGTAAAGGAGCGTGGCGTAATGTTATCGTCAGGACAACGGCAATTAATTGCATTTTTACGAGCCTATGTTAGCAATCCGAGTATATTAATTTTAGACGAGGCTACTTCATCAATCGATATGTATTCTGAGGAATTAATCCAACAAGCAACTGAAACAATTACCAAAGGAAGAACTTCAATAATAATTGCACATCGATTAGCAACTATTATGAATGCTGACAAAATTGTAGTAATGGACAAAGGACTGATTGTAGAGCAAGGAACTCATCAAGAATTATTAAATGTAACATCCGGTTATTACAAAAATTTATATGATTCTCAGTTCCAATTAAACTCGTAAATAGACATTATAAATTTGGCTAACTAATTACAGTTTTCCTACTATCAATAAAAATTAATTCATAAATTTGCGATTGAATTAAATAAATACGAAAAATGACACGTGCTTTTACGACTGCATTTTTTACCATAATTAAATAAATACGAAAAAATGACACGAGCTTTTGCGACTGCATTTTTACCATAATTAAATAAATACGAAAAAATGAAATACGACGTAATAGTTTTAGGAAGTGGACCTGGAGGTTATGTAACTGCTATTAGAGCCTCTCAATTGGGTTTTAAAGTTGCTGTTATAGAAAAAGAAAACTTAGGTGGAGTTTGCTTGAATTGGGGATGTATACCAACAAAAGCATTACTGAAATCGGCTCAAGTATTTGATTATCTTAAACACGCTTCAGATTACGGTTTGTCGGTATCTTCATTTGATAAAGATTTTACCGCTGTGGTAGATCGTAGCCGAGGAATTGCAGATGGAATGAGCAAAGGAGTGCAATTCCTAATGAAAAAAAATAAAATTGATGTGATTGATGGTTTTGGTAAAATGAAGCCAGGGAAAAAAGTTGCTGTTACAGCTGCTGATGGTAAAGTAACTGATTATGATGCCGATCATATAATTATTGCAACTGGAGCTCGTTCACGTGAGTTACCCAACTTACCACAAGACGGGGTGAAAGTTATCGGTTACCGAAAAGCAATGACATTAGAAAAACAACCAAAATCAATGATAGTGGTTGGTTCAGGTGCTATTGGAGTTGAATTTGCACACTTTTATAATGCAATGGGAACACAAGTTACTATTGTAGAATTCCTTCCTAATATTGTTCCTCTTGAAGACGAAGACATTTCAAAACAAATGGAACGTTCAATGAAAAAAGCAGGAGTTACTATTATGACTAACTCTTCTGTAGAAAAAATTGATACTTCTGGAACTGGTGTAAAAGCTTATGTAAAAACAGCTAAAGGCGAAGAAGTTTTAGAAGCTGATATTTTACTTTCTGCTGTTGGAATTAAAACCAACCTTGAAAATATTGGATTAGAAGAAGTAGGAATTGCCACGGATAGAGATAAAATTATAGTAAATGATTTCTACCAAACTAACATACGAGGTTATTATGCAATTGGGGATGTTGTTCCTGGACCTGCATTGGCGCACGTTGCTTCTGCTGAGGGAATCACTTGTGTAGAAAAAATCGCAGGATTGCATGTAGATCCTATCGACTATGGAAATATACCAGGTTGCACTTATGCAACTCCAGAAATTGCCTCTGTGGGTTTGACTGAAAAACAAGCTAAAGAAAAAGGATACGATCTAAAAATCGGAAAATTCCCTTTCACCGCTTCTGGAAAAGCAAAAGCTTCTGGTACACCTGATGGATTTGTAAAAGTAATTTTCGATGCAAAATACGGTGAGTGGTTAGGGTGCCACATGATTGGCGCTGGAGTTACCGACATGATTGCCGAAGCGGTGGTTGCAAGAAAACTAGAAACTACAGGACATGAAATTCTAAAAGCGATACACCCACACCCAACAATGAGTGAAGCGGTTATGGAAGCTGTTGCTGACGCCTATGGAGAAGTGATTCACTTATAAAAAAGATAACTATTAGTATCAATCCGTTTTGTGAATTCAAAACGGATTTTTTTTATAATTTATTTATTCAATAGCAATCAAAAAAATAATTTACATTTGTAAAACAAAAAATAAATAATTCCACAAAATTATTTTAAGCGCCACAAATTCAAAAAGTTATAAACAATCAAACTCTAAGAATTTATGAATAATAGTATCGTTATTTTAGGCAATTACTTCGACACTTACTTTAGTTCAAAAAACATTCGTAAAATAGAATTAGTTATTCTCCGATTGGCTGTTTTTTCTTTTTTGTTGCATTTGGCGCTCATCTTTTTAGGTAATAATTTTTTATTTTTCCGAAA
This sequence comes from Bacteroidota bacterium, assembly GCA_947460615.1. Taxonomy (GTDB): domain Bacteria; phylum Bacteroidota; class Bacteroidia; order Flavobacteriales; family Flavobacteriaceae; genus Flavobacterium. Next base: position 16,007 of record CANHHG010000018.1, on the reverse strand, counting down.
TTTTCAACACAGTTACCTAAAAGCAATATATACTCCATTTAGTTTCATTCTGCTTTATGAGGTTTTTCTATTAGTTATAATTATTCCAAAATCAATTTCTGAATTTGTAGGAAAACAATTTGAAGTAATTACATTAATTACCCTTCGGAGTTTCTTTCACGATATTGCTGAACTTGATTTAAAGAACTCAATTAACATTTATAACCCCGATTTTATTAGTTTAATGTATGATCTCTGCGCGGCACTTCTAATGCTTGGCTTGACGATTTTATACTATAAAATATATCAAAATAATGGAAAAGCAGAAGTCGTCAACCAACTAAATAATTTCATTAATATCAAAAAAATGGTTTCCCTAGGAATGATAGTAATTTTATTGTTGTTAAGCATCAGTAGCTTTTACAATTGGGGTTCTGAAATGATAATAGCCTTACAAATTGATAGTAACTACCCCAATTCAAATGCTGTATTCTACTCCGATTTTTTCTCCATTATGATTTTTGTAGATGTATTGCTATTAATTATTTCATTTACCTATCACTTTTCGTTTTTTACCATATTTAGAAATGCTAGTTTCATTATAACAACCATTTTAATAAGAATGTCTCTTACGATTGAAAAACCAATGAATTACATCATCATCCTAATTGGATTTTTATTTTCAATTATCTCCTTCTATCTTTTTGGATTAAGAAAAAAAATAGGACAATAGTCTAAAAAATATTATTGTTGATAGATTTAATAATGCTCGATTGAATAAATTTATCATGATGCTTACTTTGTTTTGTATCTTTGAAACATTAGGATTACATTCAAATTTATTTTAAAATGAAGCAAAAGAAATCACTTATATCTAGGCTTACAAATGGTTGGGGAAAAATTGGTCCCGGATTAGTAACTGGCGCAAGCGACGACGATCCGTCAGGAATTGCTACTTATTCTCAAGCGGGTGCTGCCTTTGGCCTTTCAACTCTATGGACTGCAATTGTCGCTTTTCCTTTAATGGCTGCAATTCAACAAATGTGCGCTAGAATTGGTCTTGTTACTTCACAAGGATTAACAGGCACTCTAAAAAAACACTATCCAAAGCCTATTTTATACCTAATGTTATTGTTCAGTTTTCCAGCCATTATTATGAATATCGGCGCTGATATTGCCGGTATGGGCGCGGTAGGAAACCTTCTATTTCCAAAAATTGAGGCCAATTATTTTAGTGTGATTTTTACCATCATACTCCTAGGATTGATTGTCTATTTACCCTATCAAAAAATAGCTTCCGTTTTGAAATATTTATGCATTGTAATGCTCGTTTATTTTATTGTTCCGTTTTTGTACAAAAAGATTTTGTTACGATTGTTAAAGCTACATTTATTCCAACAATTAGATTTGACAAGAGTTTTATAGCCATAATCGTTGGTATTTTAGGAACAACCATTTCTCCTTATTTGTTCTTTTGGCAAGCTTCAGTAGAAGTGGAAGAGATGAAAAACAGAAAGCACCTAATTGTAAATAAAAAGATCATTCAAGAAATTAATCAAGATGTAGATTTTGGAATGACTGTTTCTGGATTTGTAATGTATTTCATAATTCTTACCACAGGAACCGTCTTGTATAATAGTGGGATTCATCAAATCGATACCGTTGAACAAGCGGCAATGGCATTGAAACCTATAGCTGGAAATTTAGCGTATTTGCTTTTTGCGGTTGGTGTAATTGGTACCGGTTTTATCGCAATTCCAGTTTTGAGCGGTTCGATTTCCTATATTTTCTCTGAAACTTTTGGTTGGGAACAAGGTCTCGACAAAAAATTTCATGAAGCCAAAGGATTTTATGTGATTATTGCCATTTCATTACTATTAGGATTATCAATAAATTATATTGGTATAAGCCCAATTCAATCGCTAATTTACACGGCGATTCTTTATGGATTAACCGCCCCAGTTTTGATTGCAATGATCCTACATATTTCGAATAATAAGAAAATTATGGGCACTAATGTAAACGGCAAACTGTCGAATTTTCTGGGTTTTTCAGCCTTAATAATTATGTCGGTTGCAGCCATTGCATTGCTATACTTCCAACTTTCAGAATAGTAAAAATGCTATTAGCGGTCTAAAAAACGTATATTTGCACCAAATTTACATTATATGACTACTTTCGAGCAATTCAATCTTCCTAAATCAGTTCAAAAAGCAATTGATGATTTAGGATTCGTAACTCCTACTCCAATCCAAGAAAAATCATTTTCTGTGATTATGTCAGGACGCGATATGATGGGAATTGCACAAACAGGAACTGGTAAAACATTTGCCTATTTACTTCCTTTATTAAAGTTATACAAATTTACAGCTACCGACACACCTAAAATTGTAATTCTTGTTCCAACCCGTGAATTGGTGGTACAAGTAGTTGAAGAAGTTGAAAAATTAACTAAATACATGTCCGTTAGAACATTAGGGATTTTTGGGGGAGTAAATATTAACACCCAAAAGAAAGCAGTTTACGAAGGAATTGATATTTTAGTTGGAACTCCTGGACGAGTGATGGATTTGGCTTTGGATAGTGTAATTCGTTTTGATGATACTCAGAAATTAGTTATCGATGAATTTGACGAAATGCTGAACTTAGGGTTCCGAGTACAGCTAACTTCCATTTTAGCAATGATGACAAGAAGCAAACGTCAAAACATACTTTTTTCTGCAACTATGACTGATGAAGTAGATGCTATTTTAAATGATTTCTTCGACTTCCCTGAAGAAGTTACCCTTTCCCCATCTGGTACGCCATTAGAGAATATTCAACAATATACCTATAATGTGCCCAATTTCAATACTAAAGTTAACCTACTAATCCATTTGCTGGAAAGCGATGAATCGATGGATAGAATATTGGTTTTTGTAAATAATAAAAAGATTTCTGATCTACTCCATGAGCGTATTGAAGAACATTTTGATGGTCAATTTGGGGTAATTCACTCTAATAAATCTCAAAATTATCGTTTGAGTACGATGGCTTCATTTCAAGAAGGAGAATTGAGAGGTTTAATTACCACCGATATTATGGCTAGGGGATTGGATATTTCCAATATTTCTCACGTAATTAATTTTGAGGCTCCTGAAATGCCAGAATTATACATGCACCGAATTGGTAGAACGGGTCGAGCAGATGCAACAGGAACTGCAATTAGTTTTATCACTCCTCGGGAAGCCGACTTAATTACGGAGGTTGAAATTTTAATGAACCATGAAATCGATGTTGTTGAATTTCCTGGCAACGTAGAGATTTCTACCAAACTAATTGAACCTGAAAAGGACAAGCAACCGATTAAATTTCTTCTTAAAAAACCAAAATTAGACGGAAATGGCGCTTTTCACGAAAAAGCTAAAAAGAATAAAAAGGTAAATCTTGGAGGTCCCTCAAAAACAAAAAAGAAAGTATCTGGCTCTGTAAATAGGAATATGCTTAAAACTAGAGATAAGAAGCGAAAGGATAAAAAATAATTTATTCTTCAGAAAAAACCAAACAAACCGGAGAACATATTTCAATTCGTTTTCCAGTATCTGTCAGACTTCCTGTTTCTTTATTGATTTTAAAAATCACGATATTATTGGTGTATTGGTGGCCAACTAATAAATAATTCCCAGTTGGATCAATGGTGAAATTTCTTGGACCTTTACCTTGAGTACTTGTTAGTTCTTTAAATATCAAACTTCCCTCTTTTTGGATTTCAAAACAAGAAATAGTATTGGCGGTTCCTCTATTGGAAGCATACAAATATTTTCCGTCAGGTGAAATATGTAGGTCTGCAGCGCTAGATTCACCTAAAAAGCCAGGAGCAATAACGGATGTTTCTTGTAATTTAATTAGGCACCCATTATTATTTTTATACACTGTTAAAGTTCCATCCAATTCTTGTAATAAATAAAAGAAACTACCGCTTTTATTGAAAGTAAAATGCCTTGGTCCGCTTCCTGCTTTTACAGAAATACTATCTTTAATTGTCAACATATTTAATTTAGAAGTAGCATTATAATTGTAAATATAGATTTTATCTTTACCTAAATCGGTCGCAAAAACAAATTTCTTATCTGGGGTGAATTGAACCATATGAACATGTGAACTTTCCTGTCTTTTTGGATTTATACTTTTACCAAATTGTTGAAAAACTTGCCTTACTTCTCCCAAAGATCCATCTTCATTTTTTGAAAAAAGTGCAAGACTTCCACTGGTATAATTAGCAACAATTACATTTTTTTGATCATTTGTAATATAACATGGATTGATACCTCTAGAATTTAGAGTATTCATAAAATCTAATTTTCCCGATTTAGAATTAAATTTAAAAGCACTAATACAACTTTCACTTTGAAATTGATTCACACTGTAAATAAAATTTCTATCCGATGAAAGGGTTAAAAAACCGGGGTTATTGATTTTCTCGGTATTGGATTTTAAAAAAGTAGTCCCAGTATTTAAATCAAAATCATAGGTGTAAATTCCTCCACTTTCACAAGATTTAGTATAAGTACCAACAATCAAATTCAAATGTTTACTTTGGGAATAACCAATTGAAATTGAGATAAAAAGCAAGAGAAAATTAATTTTTTGTTGCATATTAGAAATATATAAAACAAAAATAGCAGTTTCCTACTGATAAAATTGATTTATACAGTAAATATCATTTGAACAATCAGAAAAAATAGTATTTTTGACAAACAAAAGTAAGAATGCAATTTAAACATCCAGAAATACTTTATTTTCTTTTTGTATTGGTGATTCCAATTCTGGTCCATTTGTTTCAATTACGACGATTTAAAAAAGAATATTTCACCAATGTTCAATTCCTAAAAGAACTTTCAATTCAAACCCGAAAAAGTTCAAAAATTAAAAAATGGTTGTTATTAATCACTAGATTATTACTATTAACAGCTCTAATTATTGCATTTGCTCAACCTTTTTTCTTGGCCAAGGATTCTAAAAATATTTCCAACGAAATGTTCATCATATTGGATAATTCTTATTCAATGCAAGCCAAAGGAAATAAAGGCGAATTATTAAAGAGAGCGATTCAAGAATTATTAGAAAATACGCCAGAAAATCAGACTTTTTCTTTGATTACCAATAATGAAACCTATTGGAATACCGATATTAAATCAATTCAAAAAGAAATTCAAAATATTACTTACTCCGCACTACCATTTCAATTGGAGAGTGCTTTGGCAAAAATTAAATCCAGGAAAAATGCCAATAATAAAGATCTAATTATTATAACCGATGCCATTGGTTTAAAACCAAAACAACTCAAAAGCATCGACGAAAATTTCAATACTTATTTTATAAATCCAAAAGCGGAGCAAAAAAATAATATTGCAATTGACAGTGTTTATATTAATCAAACTCTAAATGATTTTTATGAAATTGGTGTCACCCTAAAATTATTTGGAGTACAAGAAAATGCAATTCCAATAGGTTTATACAATAATAATAAACTGGTAGCCAAAACATTAGTTAAATTTGAAAAGTCAGAAATTGCAATCAAATTTACAATTCCAAAGAAAGATTTTAATGGTTACGTTTCCATAAATGATGCAAGTTTAAAATACGATAATAACTATTATTTTAGTATTACAAAACCAGAAAAGACCAATGTTATTAGCATTGGAAAAACAGAAAAAAGCGGATTCTTAAATCGAATTTATACTCCCGAAGAATTCAATTATAGTAATTCTATAATTGAAAGGTTAGATTACAATAGTATAGAAAAACAAGACGCAATTGTTTTGAATGAACTTGAAAATTTACCTCAAGCATTGGTAACCAATTTAAAATCTTTTGTTGAAAAAGGTGGAAATCTAATATTTATTCCTTCAACTGAAAATAAGATTCCAGAAACCAATCGGTTTTTAGGAACATTTGGTCAAATTCAATTTGGAAAAAACCAAAATACAAATAAACTAATTACCAAAATTGCTTTTCAACACCCATTATTCCAATCGGTATTTGAGAAAAAAATTGACAATTTTCAGTATCCAAATACAAAACAAAATTTCGAGCTAATTACTGCAAACCCAACGATTTTAAGTTACGAAGACCAAAGTTGTTTTCTAACTTCCATTCAAAATCAGGTTTCAAGTGTCTATGTGTTTGCTGCGCCAATTAATAAGATGAATTCTAATTTCCAAAATTCACCTTTGATTGTTCCTATATTCTATAATATGGTACAAAATACTCAGAAAACAGGTGTAAATGCTTTAACTATTGGAGAAAATCAACCGTTCTTAGTTGATACAAACTTATCAAAAGATGAAATTTTAGAAGTGAAAAATGATATTGATAAATTTATACCAACCCAACAAATATTTAATAACAAAGTTAAATTACAATTCAATGATTACCCTATCTTTGCAGGGAATTTTGGAATTTACAAAAAGGACGAAAAAGTACGAAGTATTAGTTTTAATTACAATCGATCAGAAAGTGATTTAGAGGAACCGCAAAGTCAATTATTATCTGATTATCAGGTATTAAAATCTATAGAAACTGTATTTAACAGCTTACTTTCCGACCGAAGTAACAACGAAATTTGGAAAATATTTGTAATATTGACCTTATTATTTTTATTTTTAGAAGTATTAATTCAAAAATTAGTAAAATGAACCTAATTATCCGTGAAGCTACAATAATTGATTCAAATAGTCCATTTCACAATCAAAAGGTTGATGTGAAAATAAATGGTGGAACCATAGAAAAAATTGGAAGTAAAATTTCAAACGAAAATGGTTATGAAGAACTAATTTTAGAAAATCTTTATCTTTCCCAAGGTTGGTTTGATAGTAGTGTTTCATTAGGAGAACCAGGATTTGAAGACCGTGAAACTATTGTCAACGGATTAAATGTTGCAGCAAAAAGCGGTTTTACATCAATAGCTCTACAACCTAACTCCTTCCCTATTATTGATAATCAAGCACAAATTAATTTTGTCAGAAATAAAGCCAGTGAATCTGCAACACAATTATTTCCAATAGGTGCATTTACAAATGCAAGTGAGGGAAAAGATATGGCTGAATTATTTGATATGAAAAATGCGGGAGCAATAGCCTTTGGAGATTACAACAAAAATATTGACAATGCCAATCTTCTAAAAATCGGATTGCAGTACGTTCAGGATTTTGATGGATTGATTATAGCCTATTCACAAGAAACCAATATTAAAGGGAATGGCGTGGTTAATGAGGGAATTGTTTCAACTAGATTAGGTTTAAAAGGGATTCCAAATTTAGCCGAAGAACTACAAATATCACGAAACTTATTTCTTCTAGAATATACTGGAGGAAGATTGCACATTCCAACAATTTCATCGGCAAAGTCAGTCGAATTAATCAAAAATGCAAAAGCCAAAGGATTAAAGGTAACTTGCAGCGTAGCAGTTCATCATTTGGTTTTAACCGATGAAAAATTAGAAGGATTTGATACCCGCTTCAAGGTAACACCTCCATTGAGAACTGAAGAAGACAGAAAAGCATTAGTTGCAGGAATAAATGACGATACCATTGATATGATCACTTCTGATCACAATCCTATAGATATTGAACATAAAAAAATGGAATTTGATGGAGCTAAAAACGGAACTATCGGATTAGAATCAGCATTTGGAAACTTAATGACTATTTTACCTCTAGAAAAAGTAATTGATAAATTAACTGCTGGAAAAAAGCATTTCGGAATTGAAAATACAACTATAAATGAAGGTGAAAGAGCCAATATAACGCTATTTAATCCAGATGGTAGTTGGACTTTCAAAAAAGAGAATATTCTTTCGAAATCGAAAAATTCAGCGTTCATTGAAACAGATATGAAAGGAAAAGTTTATGGAATTTACAACCAAGAAAAATTAATTTTGTCTAAAATTTAAATTGAATTCATAAAATGGAAAATTCTGTTGAAGAAGGAAAAACAATAGCAATTACGAGCTATATTTTAATTGTTGGCGTACTCATAGCAATGTCTATGAATAGTGAAAATAAAAACTCATTTGCTTCTTTTCACATTCGTCAAGCGCTAGGTATATCAATAACATTCATTTCATTAGGATTAATAATTAGCAACTTCAATTCTATTTATATTTCTTTACCAATGTGGATTTCAGTCTCTATATTGTGGAGTTATGGAATATTTAGTGCCATTAGTGGATCACAAAAACCAATTCCAATTTTGGGTCACTACTTCCAAAATTGGTTTAAAACCATTTCATAAATAATGGAATTATCATTAGAATATCAAATTCGAAAACCAAAAATACTACTCGACAAAAACCCATTATTGCTCTTATTACATGGTTATGGAAGTAACGAAGAAGACTTATTTTCATTTGCTTCTGAATTACCCGACGAATATTATGTGATATCTGCCAGAGCACCTTATGATTTACAATATGGGAGTTATGCGTGGTACGCAATCAACTTTGATGCCGATCAAAATAAATTTTCTGATCACAACCAAGCGATACTTTCTAGAGATTTGGTGGTTAAATTCATAGAAGAACTAAAAGTACAATTCCCAATTGACAGTTCCGATATTACTTTAATTGGTTTTAGCCAAGGTTCTATTTTAAGTTATTCTATAGCCCTTTCGTATCCTAATATTGTTCAACGTGTAGGAGCTTTAAGCGGGTATTTAAATTTAGAAATTAATAGTGATAGCTTCAGGAATAATGATTTTCAGGGATTGAAAATATTTTCATCACATGGTACTTTGGACCAAGTAATCCCAGTAGAATGGGCTCGAAAAACGGACCCTATATTAAATAACTTAGGAATCAATTCAACCTATCGGGAATATCCTATTGGGCATGGGGTTTCACCACAAAACTTTTTTGATTTAAAAAATTGGTTGCAGGCAAAATAGTGGCCACCTATTCATGCTATTAAAGAGCCTCTATTTTATTTATGTGAATTTTTGATATTCGATGCTAAAATTACTTTTTTGGAAAGACCAAAGATTGGTTAATTTCAAATGTAAAGGTGTTATTTTCTTTTACAAAATACTTCAATAAAACTTCACCCGAATTTTCACCATCACTAAAATCAGCGATAATCCATCGGTGGTTTATCACTTTAATTTTATTAATAATAAAATTATTTAAACCTACCTTTTTTTGGCCGGTGTAAGGGTTTCCATTTGGGTTCTCATTAAATGCCAATAATGCCTCTTTTATTGAAGGAATTAAAGTTGTAATGTTACTTTTTTGATCCGGATTTGAAGTAAAATAATATTGAGCTTTTTCATTATTTTCAAGGGTGAAAAAATTTGCCTCTTTTAATTTTAATTTGAATTCCGTCTCTTTTGATTGACACCTTTTAGCTAATTTGTCTGTTTGAGTATTTTGAAAATCAACTTGTTTTGAATAATACGCATAGGTAAAAATATTAAAAACTAATGCTAGAATAAAAAGGTAAAGTAAAAGGGATTGTTTCATTATTATAAAAATATTTCAAGGTTATCGTAGGCTAAATTAACATTGTCGGGTAGTTTATCTTGAACGTCTTCATGAAATCCAAGATGGAAACTAATATGAGTTAAAAAGGCTTTTTTAGGTTTTACCAAAGCAATAAAATCCAACGCTTCTTGTAAATTAAAATGGGTGTTGTGTTGTTCTTCACGTAAAGCATTTACAACCAAAATATCAAGGTTTCTTAATTTATCAAGTTCTTGATTATCAATAGTTTTAACATCAGTTAAATAAGCGAAAGATTCAATTCGATAACCAAATACTTGAAGGCTTCCATGCATCACATTTATAGGGATAATTTCTTTACCTCCTAATTCAAAAGATTCATTATTTACTACTTCAATCGGAGAAACTGTAGGAGCACCAGGATACTTATTTACAGTTTCAAAAACATAATCAAAACGTCTTTTTAAATTGTTTAAAACACGTTGGTGTGCATAAATTGGAATATCACCTTGCTTAAAATTAAAAGGTCGAATATCGTCCAATCCCGCGGTATGATCAGCATGCTCGTGAGTATATAAAATTGCGTCAATTTTCGGACAATTTGAAGCAAGCATTTGCTGTCTAAAATCGGGGCCGCAATCAATAATTAAAGAAAAATTATCCCACGAAACCCAGACAGAAACTCTCAATCTTTTGTCTTTGGGATTTTGGCTTAAACAAACAGGATGATTACTACCAATTACTGGAATTCCTTGCGAAGTACCGGTGCCCAAAAAATAAACTTTCACTTAATTTTTTTTACAAAAATAATATTAAAATTCTTTAATTGAAGTCCTATTTTACTAACTTTGTAAACAAGTTTATTGTAAATCCTAAAAAAGTGACTGAAATTAAATTAAAAGGTGACAAAGTCATCGAACAAATCCCTTCAATTAAAGACAAAGCACTTCGTATCAATTTAAACGAAAATATCTACGGGACTTTTGCGGAAATCGGTGCTGGACAAGAAACAGTAAGGCATTTTTTTAGAGCTGGTGGTTCTTCTGGAACAATTGCAAAAGCAATGTCAGCCTACGATAAAGATTTTAGTGATGCTATTTATGGTGATGAAGAAGACGGAAGGTATGTCACTGAAAGCCGCTTAATAAAAATGCTTTCCCACGAATATGCATTAATTGAAAACCGATTAAGTAGAGAAAAACATCCTAATAAAATGTTTTTTAGTTATGCAAATACTGTTGCTACCATTGACTTCGCAAAAAAATTTAAAGGACATGGATGGGTTGGAATTCGATTTCAAATTGAACCTGACGAAGCAATAAACGAAATTATCATTCACATTCGATTTAAAGAAACTGATGCGCGATTGCAACAGGAAACTTTGGGGATTTTAGGTGTTAACTTAATTTATGGCGCCTATTACAAATACAATGATCCTAAAAAACTTCTTCGTTATTTATACGATCACTTGGACAAAGACCAATTAGAGATTGATACCATCAATTTTTCAGGGCCTCGTTTTGCAAATGTTGACAATCGATTAATGAGTTTGCAACTGGTAAAAAATGGCATGACCGATGCGGTGATGTTTGACCCTAGTGGAAATAATATCCTGCCAGCTGCAATTTTATACAAAAAAAACATATTGGCTTTACGTGGTAGTTTCAGACCGGTAACTAAGGTAAACATGGACATGTACGAGCATTCCTTAAAAATGTTCCTCAACGAGAATAAGGTTGACAAAGATAATACGTTGGTTATTTTCGAAATTACCCTTTCCAATTTGCGTTCAGATGGAGAAATTGACGAACGTGATTTCATGGATAGAGCCGAATTACTTTGTTCGCTAGGGCAAACGGTAATGATTTCCAATTTCCAAGAATATTACAAAGTGGTTGAATACTTCTCTAAATATACCAAAGCACGCATGGGATTGGCAATGGGAGTTAACAATTTAGTTGATATTTTTGACGAAAAATACTACCGCCATTTAAGTGGTGGAATATTAGAAGCTTTTGGTAAATTATTTTACCGTGATTTAAAAGTTTTCTTATATCCAATGATTGCAGAAAACAAAGAGATTATTAATTCAGAAAATTTAAAAGTACATCCAAGAATGAAAGAGTTGTATAAATTCTTTAAATTCAATGGCAAAGTTATCGACATTGAAGATTACGATCCTCAAAATTTAGAAATTTTCTCAAGAGAAGTTTTAAAAATGATTAGCGAAGGACAAACCGGTTGGGAAACTTTGCTTCCTCAAGGTATAAGTGAAATCATTAAGAAACACCACCTTTTTGGTTACGACCCAAATAAAGTTTTGGTAATAAATAACTAAATACTTTTGAAACAAAAAAAAGCCAGGGGTATTAACCTGGCTTTTTTTTGTTTCAAATTATTAATTGATAATTAAAAGTTCTATTTTAGAATCTGATTGGCATGTTCTTTTGTTTTTACATCCGAAATAACTTCCTCAATTAGGCCATTTTCATCAATAATAAAAGTTGTTCTGTGAATACCATCATATTCTTTACCCATGAATTTTTTAGGCCCCCAAACTCCGAATGCTTGAATAACCGATTTATCTTCATCTGCTAATAATGGAAAAGGAAATTCAAACTTATTTTTGAATTTAGCTTGGTCTTTTTGAGAATCGGCACTAACCCCTATTATAGCATAATTATTAGTTTTAAAGCGCTCGAAATTATCTCTTAAATCACAAGCCTCAGCAGTACAGCCAGGAGTATTTGCCTTTGGGTAAAAGAAAACTACTAACTTTTTACCGGTGTAATCAGATAATTTATGAGTAGTTCCATCTTGATCTTCTCCTGAAAATTTTGGGGCCTGGTCCCCTTTTTTTAATGTGGTCATACGATGTGCTTTTAAATTAAACGGTCTTTTATAAAATGAAAATCAATACAATAATTGTAGTAAATTTACGATTCAAATTTAACGAAAAATGAATAAGCAAGAACGAATAACATTTGTTATTAATACGTTAAAAGAAAAATATCCTAGTATTCCAATCCCACTCGACCACAAAGACCCATATACTTTGCTTGTTGCGGTGTTGCTTTCAGCACAATGTACTGATGTAAGAGTAAATAAAATAACTCCAATATTATTCGCTAAGGCAGACAATCCCTATGAAATGGTGAAAATGACGGTGGAAGAAATTAAAGAAATTATTCGCCCTTGTGGATTATCACCTATGAAATCAAAAGGAATTCATGGTTTGTCTCAAATATTAATTGAAAAATACGATGGCCAAGTACCACAGGATTTTAAAGCATTAGAAGAACTTCCTGCTGTGGGACATAAAACGGCTAGTGTGGTAATGTCGCAAGCGTTTGGAATTCCCGCTTTCCCTGTAGATACTCACATTCATAGGTTAATGTACCGATGGAATTTGACAAGTGGTAAAAATGTAGTTCAAACGGAGAAAGATGCTAAGAGGATTTTCCCTGAAGAACTTTGGAACGATTTACACTTGCAAATTATTTGGTATGGACGTGAATATTCACCAGCTCGTGGTTGGGATTTAGATACCGATATCATTACCAAAACAATTGGACGTAAATCCGTGGTTGATGAATATTACAAAAAAAAATCCCGATAAAAATATCGGGATTTTAATTAGTTAGCTAGGATTTCGAAAGATTTATTACCAACTTTAACGATATTCAAAGCTTTTGAATAGTTCAATAAGAATTGAATGGTTTCTTTTTTTGGTATTTTTTTTGAAATTTCTAAAGCTTCTTTAGAGTAAATTTTCGCCATAATTTATTAAGAATTAATTTCTATTTTAATTATAACGAAATATGTATTCAAATAGTATTAATTTGTTAATATAATTTGATGTTTGTCAATAACTTTTCTTAAGTTCATAATTGCATAACGCATTCTTCCTAAAGCTGTATTGATACTAACCCCAGTTAATTCAGAGATTTCTTTAAAACTTAGGTCTTGATACATTCTCATCACCAAAACTTCTTTTTGATCTTCAGGAAGCTCTTCGATTAATTTTCTTAAATCGGATTCTACTTGTGAAGTGATCAATTGAGATTCGATGTTTGGAACATTATCGGACATGATAGAGAAAATTGAAAAGTCCTCAGTTTCTCTGAACATTGGCATTTTTTTGTTTTTTCTATAGTGATCGATAATCAAATTGTGAGATATTCGCATTACCCAAGGTAAAAATTTACCTTCTTCATTATAGGAATTAGATTTCAGGGTTTTAATTACTTTAATAAAAGTATCTTGAAAGATATCGTCTGCTATATCTCTATCTGATAATTTAGAATAGATAAAACCGTAAATCTTGGATTGGTGTCTGTTAATTAATATAGACAAGGCGTTTTCATCACCTGCTATGTAATTTTTTACCAATAACGCGTCTGAGGTTTGTACATTAGCCATAAAAATACTTTTTAGTTGTTAAAATAAAATTGGAGAATTATCTCTAAAAAGTAGTTTTTTGTATAGGCAAATGTTAAATAAGAATTAATATTAAAACAAATATAATATAAAATTTATTTATAAAACAAATTTATTTTGAAATTTTAACATTTATAATGCAATAAAACATAAAAAAGTGTGATATATGTTCAATAAATCAAGGAAGTTGTTGAATAATAATCAGCTATTGATACACTTTTATATAATCTATGTTAAATTGCTGAGGAAAAACCGAATTATCTACTTCTGGACCACCAAAATTTCCGCCCACAGCCAGATTTACAATTAGATAAAAAGGCTTATTAAAAGGCCAAGTATCTTCATTTTTTATACTAGGTTGAAAAGTATATACTAAAATAGAATCTACAAAGAATTCGATTTTATCTTTCGTCCAGTCCATAGCATAAATGTGATAACCTTCTTCTATAGAATCAAATTTAGTTTTCTTGGTATTGATAGTTTCCCCATGACTGTCTTGCGTATGCAAAGAAGTAAAAACCATATGTGGCTCACGACCGATATATTCTAGGATATCAATTTCTCCGCATTTAGGCCATCCAATTGTAGAAATATTAGATCCCAACATCCAGAAAGCGGGCCATAAACCATGACCAACAGGTAATTTAGCCCTCGCTTCAAAACGACCATAAAGGAATTGCTTTTTGCCTTTAGTAGTTATTTTTGTTGAAGTAAAAACTTCATTCTCTAATTTGGCTTGAATGATTAAATTCCCGTCTTTTAAAGTATGGTTTGTTTCCGTGTAGATCTGACGTTCGTTGTTTCCCCAACCACATAAATCAGGACATCCGTTTCCGATATCAAAATTCCAAGAATCACGATTTAGAGTTTTAGAATCGAAATTCTCTTCCCAAACCAATTTTCGTTTTTGAGTTTGAGCATAATTTAGACTAGTAATTGAAACAAGAACAATAAGAAACTTTTTCATCAACTTCGTTAATTAATAAATTGAAAACTACCTTCAAGCGTAGTGATGGAGCTTCCGCCAATGAATACTTTAAAATCACCTGGTTCTGTTTCCCATTTTGAATTTGCAGTGAAGAACTCTAGTGTTTTTTCGTTAATAGTAAACGTAACTTCTTTAGATTCGTTTGGTTGCAATTCAACCATTTCAAATCCTTTAAGTTCTTTTACAGGTCTTGTTGTACTTGCAACTAAATCACGAATATAAAATTGAGCAACTTCTTTTCCAGCTACTTTTCCAGTGTTTTTGAGTGTGAAACTAACTTTAATTTCACCATTTTTTGATAATGAATTTGCACTTAACTTCAAGTTAGAATATTCAAATTTAGAATAACTCAACCCATAACCAAATGGATAAAGCGGCGTGTTTTTTTCATCTGAATAATGCGACCAGAAAACACTTTCAGGCTCGCTCATTGTTGGTCTTCCAGTATTTTTATAGTTATAATAAATTGGCACTTGACCCACATTTCTAGGGAAAGTCATTGGTAATTTTCCACTTGGATTGTAGTCGCCATAAAGTACTTGTGCAATTGCATTTCCACTTTGAGTTCCTAAATGCCACGCTTCAACAATTGCTGGAATATGAGCATCAGCCCATGGGATTACTAAAGGTCGACCGTTATTTAAAACTAAAACTATATTTGGATTTACTTTGTAAATTTCTTCTAATAACTCTTGCTGAACTCCAGGCAATCCTAAGTCGGTTCTACTTCTACCCTCACCTGTTTGCAATCCGTGTTCTCCTAAAACCATAACTACAACGTCTACTTTTTTTGCTAGGGCAATCGCTTCCGCAAATGCTGATTTGTCTGTGGTATTAATTTTAGTTTCCCAAACGAATTGTGTTCTTCCAACAGTTACATCCGCACCTTTAGCATAGGTAAGTTGGTTGTCTTTGTATTTCTGAAAACCTTCTAATACAGAAACGGCAGAATTGTCATCGGCAGCGATTCTCCAACTTCCTAACGGACTTGTTTTGTCGTTTGCCAAAGCACCAATTAATCCGATTTTTAAACCTGATTTTTTAAGTGGTAAAACTTCGTTTTCATTTTTCAAAAGTACAATCGACTTTTTCGCAACATCCAAAACTCCGTCTTGAAAAGCTTGT